>JAHQVK010000241.1 GCA_019634385.1 Myxococcales bacterium
AAGCCTACCTAAACGCTGCGGAAGTCAGCAGTTGGGGAGAGGCCGCTGATGCCGCCGTGGACATGGTCGAATGGACCGGTCGCTTAAGAAACTTTGGCGAAGCCAAATTTTGGAGCAAACAAGCGACCGTAGCTATCATCCATGCCGGAGATCCGGTTAAGCTTCGAGAAATCCGCCGCAAAAAAAACATGGAGCTAACATTCGATTATGAAGGCCTATACGATAAATCTATCTCCACGGGCAAAAATGCCCTCACCTTAGCCCTTAAGCATCTAGGTCGTGAACACCCCCAGGTAAGTAGTATCTATCAACTGCTGGGAATAGCTTGGCATCGCAAAGGGGAATACGACCGCGCGATGGGCCTCCATAAGCAGGCCCTTGCCATCTCGCGTAAGGTCTTCGTCGATGAACATCCCTCCATAGCCAGCACCTATAACGCCTTGGGCAACGCTTGGTATATGAAAGGGAAATACGACCACGCCATAGGCTATCATGAACAGGCACTCACAATAAGGCGGAAGGCCCTCGGCGACGAACATCCAGATGTAGCCATGACCTACAATAACCTGGGTATAGCTTGGAAAGACAAAGGGGAATACGACCGCGCAATCGGCCACTATGAGCAGGCCCTCGCCATCTGGCTCAAGGACCTCGGCGAAGAACATCCCAGATTAGCCGTCGTATACGACAATATAGGTCAAGCTTGGCTACTCAAAGGGGAATACGACCGCGCAATCGGCTACCATGAACAGGCACTCACCATCACCCGGAAGACCCTCGGCGACGAACATCCCAGAGTAGCCGAAAACTACAACAACCTGGGCGACGCTTGGAAAGATAAAGGAGAATACGACCGCGCAATAAGCTACCATGAGCAGGCCATCTCCATACGACGCAAGACCCTCGGCAACGAGCACCCACACCTAGCCTACTCCTACGTCAACCTAGGCGAAGCTTGGATAGGCAAAGGGGAATACAACCAAGCGATTGAGCTCTACGAAGCCGCTCTCACCATATTCCGCAAGACCCTCGGTGACGAAAGCCCCGCTGTAGCCGGAACCTACAGCAACCTCAGCGACGCTTGGAAAGAACAAGGAAACCTATCCAAAGCGAAATCGTACTATGAACAAGCCCTTCCGATACTTACCGACACATTCGGTGAAGCCCATCCTGAAACCCAACTAATTCGCCAGAACCTCGAAAGGCTCCGGCAACAACTAACTCGTAAAAAATAGCCCACCACTAAAGGCACAGAGCGCCAAGCGAATTGAGTATCAGCATAGCTCGGGTGGACAGCCACCCCAACGGCAGGGTTGGGCAAAGCTAAGCTAAACAAAGCCCTGGAGTTTAGCCTCAAGGCACTCAAAATATGGCAGAATATGAATCAACAAGGGGACGCACAGCGGGGCATTGCCCCGCGTAGAAGCAGGAACTTGGGCTCTACCCGAGTTCCTGCTGTATGGGTGCGTTGGCTTTCAAGCGCGACCGCGAACCGCTCGTCTCGCGGCTCAACGAGCCGATGTTCAATGAAAGCACGTAGACCCCAGATTATTACCCAAAGACCTATACACCCGACAATGATGCCAATAATATCGTTGAGCATCCCTGTATCTATGTACTGGTTATAAAGACTTATAGGTTCGAGATACTAACAGCCGGTTGATCTAGCCCTGCGCGCATCTATCTGCCGGTCTTTCCGTGAAACGTCCTGACCACGAACAGTCAACAGTCTCTCCTCGGTCGCGTACCGCCAGGCACGCTCGCCTCGTCGTCAGAGCGTTTCACGAAAAGCCGGGCTCGATAGCTACACACTGGGCTAAATCAACCGGCTGCTAAGCTCGGCCATCAATCGAAATTGGTCCGGCCGCAAACCCTGTCACTGGCTGTCATCCGCTGAGTCGGTCTCCGTCGCTAAGATGGGTTTGCAGCATTCCGAGAGGGCCTTGGGTCGGCCGTTCCTGAGGCTAATAGGGCCTCGGGTCTTTTCCGCACATACGGCACCGGTGAGGTCGGCCCCTTGGAGGTTAAAGATGGGTCTGGACGGCCGCCGGATCATCGAAGATGCATTCACATCTGCAGTGCGCTCGAGAAAGACGGAGCCCGATATTCGAGTTCCCGTTCGCCGGGTCGTGGTCGTTGCGGTTGGCGGCACGCACGTCCTGCGCATCGCTGTTCCAGCTCCCCCCGACCGCGCGGTTCCTGCGCTTGTGACGAACACCCAGGATATACATAGCCTTGAACTTGATGAAGCTCATCCCATAGATTTGCTTCGAATTGGGTCACTTCGGGTCGACCACGTTTGCCTTTGGCCGCCCGCGTAAAAGCCAACGCAATGTTATGCACATCCGCTATCTGAGTTAAGTTCAGCGAATTACGGCTGAGCATCACCCATAGCCTCCACCCCTAGCAGGCCATCGGAAAAGTGAGTTAGGCGCTACGCTCGTCCTTTTTCCGTGGAAGGTCTGGACCGGCTTCGCCTTTCATCGGTTGCATACGCCCAGTATGCGCCCTCTTCATCCGGAGCGTTCCATAGAAAAGATACTTCGCGGATCACCCATCCCACTTTTCCGATGGCCTGCTAGCCCCCACGCACAGGCGCCAGTGGTCAGCATGACTCCATCGTCCGGCAGAAGACCAGCTCGCCGCTCAGATGCCTGTCGGTCTTCAAGAGCTGAATCGCGTGCCTGCTGAGCGCGACCTCCCGGTTCTTCCCGCTCTTACAGCAGAAATCACTTGGGTTGAACCCAAGTTCCTGCTTCTCCGCCGGGCTATGCCCCACGGAGCGACCACTTGCTGATTCTTACGGAATCAATTCAAGTGGGCTTTACTGTATTACGCTAACGGGCTGCCAATTTTTCCCGTGCAACAGCTCTCCCTTTCACAAAAACCCACTCGATCGTGTCATACGCCTCAAGACTCTCCAGTGGGTTTTTATGTAGCAGTAATAAGTCCGCACGCTTGCCCTCCTCCACACTACCAATTGAACCTTCCAGCCTGAGCAGCTGCGCATTCCGATAAGTTAAAGCTTGGAAAAGCTCCAACAGTGGTACTCCCGCTTCGACCCAGCGTGTCATTTCTTCGCGTCCGTTATAGCCGGGGAATTGCGTATAGATTGGACCACTAGGCGTATCCGACCCAAATTGCAGAGTTGCACCGGCTTCAAACAATGCACGAGTATGTATTGTTACATTATTCAGTACTCGCTGATACTTTTCACCGACAACTTGTGACGCATTTTCTTGAGGCACTCCCCCCACAATTTTTGACAACACCTGCTTAAACCACTGCCCATCCTCTGTCTGGTACCATGCAATTAAAGATTTAGGCATAGTCTTTTTTACGTTAGGGCCCTCAAAAAACTTAGCGTTAAATATTTCTCGCTCGCCGTAAAGCACCTGTATCGTGGGTTGGACAGCAACCTTATGCTTAGCGAATTGTTGCGCAACGCTCTTGATCACCAACGGCTCGTCAGCAATTTTCCCATGCCAGATACCATGGACTAACATCTTCGCCCCAGTGCCTAACACGAATTGGTGAGACTCCAAGGAATTGCCATGCACATAGACTGGCAAACCATGTTTTCCCGCCTCAACGACTAATTCGGTCAGCATTTCCGTCGTAGGGACAGGCAGGTCTTTCATCTTGCCATAACCCCTCTCATAAAACGCCTTGATACAACGCGCCGATGTCTGTGCTATACCGGCAACCAGCGGTTGAGCTTTGTGTAGCTCACTCCCTTTTGTAGCTTTCATTAACGACGTTTGGCGAGGGTCAAAGAGATAGTTTTCGGCGTTGGGGTGGCTAAGCTGGATCTCTTTAGGTAACTGAGCCAAGGTATAACCACCGGGAATCGGCGTGCCTGCACAATAGTATGCTGTTGGGGCTAAAGGCTGACGGTTCCATGCATCAATGAAATTGTCACCACTGATCAGATCAAGTACAGTAGTAAAACCAAAATACAGGTAGCTCTTGGGTATTTGCAGAAGCGCTTGCTCACGTACTTCTGCCGGCATGGCTTCAGATTCACCGGGCACCCCGTGAAGATGCACATGGCTATCGATCAAACCAGGAATTAGATAGCGGCCCTTACCATCAAGCACTTGAATCACTCGCGTTTTTGTTTCAGCTGCATCAATCTTTTTGATCACTCCGTTGTTCAGGTAGACATCCACAGGCTTAGATACGCTACCCTCTTTACTGACTACTTTCACATCAGTAATCAGCACACCGGCCCGCATAGGTTGGCAGGAACATAGTAATATCAAAAAGAGGGCTCCAGATAAAAATGGGTTCATAGCGTTTCCTTATTAAATAGTCAGTTAGATGTAGCCAGAATCGTCGAAGACTAGCTATCCATGCGTCCTCGAAAACGATTTAAAACTTATATATCACGTTTTATGACCCGCCATGGGCGTACTTTTAGCGACTCACGCCGCCTCCAAAGCACTCTGCTTCTTGCTTGGCATTACAGCAAAGACCACTTGAATTGACTCTGTAAGACTCAACAAGTGGTCGCGCAGCGGGCCATAGTCCCGCGTAGAAGAAGGAACTTGGCTTCTACCCAAGTTCTTTCTGCTGTAGCCTTTCCTGCTAGATCCCAGCGCCCAGGGCGTGTCTTTAACCTTCGGACCGCCTTCTGACTTGTTTCCTACATGTGTGAGGCATCGGTGGCTTCGCCATCCTTTCAACCTCTTTTGGCCTTGCAGATGCCAAAACAAGTTCAGTACTGAACCGGAGCAAACGGTCCGTAACAGCCGGTTGATTTGGCCATGTGTGTAGCACAACAAGTCGGCCAACTTCATCTTCAAAAATAGCGTGGCTCTGGGTCAGCCAGATTGTGGCACCGTTGCCCGTCCGGCCACTGTGCCCCGAGGTTCGAGGAGGCGTTGATTTCTGCTCACAGCAGAAATCACTTGGGTTGAACCCAAGCTCCTGCTTCTACGCCGGACTATGCCCCGCGGCGCGACCCCATGTTGATTCTAACAGAATCAATTCAAGTGGGCTTTGATGTATCACTCCCTCGCTTTGTACGTTCAGGCCCTGCCAGGTGCCGTCATGTCACAATAACTTCTATCTAAACTCTCAAGCTTGCGAAGCGGTGAGGAACCGTAACATCTGCAGATGAATGTAACAGGGGCAGTAGAAAAAGCTCAGCGTTGGGCGCGTGCACGCTGCCATCTTGGCCAGTCTCAGCTCGGCGGCACGGAAACCACTGGTTGAAAACCGGTGAAATCTTCCGCGACAATAAGTTTTGAGAAAGTGGGTCACCTAATCGTTCGAGCGACGACTGGGTTTCTGTATGATTCAAGATATCGCACTTACGCTCGAACCTGACGTACTCGCTGCTCGGTCGGGGACCGAGAAGCATTCGCCCGTCTCGTGGACGCAACCCGCACCACCGTGTGCAGCATCATTGCTCGGCGGCTAGAATTGGAGCTGAGCGAGGACTCCGCCGCGGCAAGCTGCCATCGACGCGAGCGAATCTTCGGAATCATTGGCTTCTTTTCTCTTTGTCGACCGAGTGCTGGCAGCCGGCTAGGGCGTGTCTTTAACCTCCGGGTCCGACCCCTCAGACACGGGGACTACGGCGTCATCTCCGCACCCGGAATGTAAAGACGCGCCCTCGCCAGCTCTTCAGTCCCACTTCCAGAGACGGGAACTGGGTCATCAGGAACGTATAGGGTTGAAACTGCCTTCCTGCCTCGATCGGGGCCAATCCTATGCTCTGCCGGTTCACCGTGGGTCCCCTTGGGACAAACGAAAACTCGTAACAAACAGCACAAGCCAGCTAATGCCGTTCGGGGCGTTGCTCCGAAGGCTCTCCCCATACTCGATTCACTGTACGTCCTTCTTTGACCGCAGGGCGACGTCCCACAACTTCCTGCCAGCGCTGAACATTGCGATAGTCCTGCACAGACAAGAACGTCCCTGCCTCATATAGAGCACCACTCGCTAACAGTCCGAACCATGGCCAAATAGCAATATCAGCGATCGAATAGGTATCGCCCACTACATACTCACGATCCGCCAAATGCTTATCCAGGACATCGAGCAGCCGTTTCACTTCCATAGCGAATCTGTTGATCGGGTATTCGAGTTTCTCTGGCGCATAAGCGTAGAAGTGTCCAAAGCCACCCCCTAAATAAGGAGCGCTCCCCATTTGCCAAAATAACCAGGATAAGCAGGCGGTACGTTGCGATCGATCCGCAGGAAGGAGCGCCCCAAATTTTTCGGCAAGATAAAGTAGGATCGCACCGGACTCAAAGACCGGCTGGTGAGGCTCAACACTGCGATCCACCAACGCGGGAATTTTTGAGTTCGGGCAGATCTCTACAAATCCACTACCAAATTGATCACCGTCGGTGATCCTAATGGGCCAGGCGTCATACTCGGCACCATGAAAGCCTAGGGCCAGCAACTCCTCCAACATTATAGTAACTTTGACCCCGTTAGGTGTCGCGAGCGAGTACAGTTGGAGTGGGTGCTCACCTACCGGTAATACCTGTTCGTGTCTTGCCCCAGCGGTCGGTCGATTGATGTTGGCGAACTTGCCACCACTTTCAGAGTCATATGCCCAAACCTTGGGAGGCTGATAACCAGAATCATTACTCACTTAGGCACAATACTGCGAATGCTGACCCCAGCGGTCAACTTTCACCCCTCGGCGAGTTTAACAAGTTTAGCTGATAGATGGTGGTTCTCAGCGCTGGACCAATGGCGTGCTCAGGACCTCTTTCCGACGCAAGCTGAGCTTAGTCGGCGGAGGGATCTCTCTGAACATAAAGACCACTGGCTCATACGTCGGTGAGGTGATCCGGAGCTGGTAGATACTCCCATCGATGGGCAGCCTTATATGCAAAAGGCCCCGTCCAACCGACAGACCATTCAGTTCTAACTTAGCGTCTGGCGGCTCTACCTCCAAGCTTACCATCATATATTCCTCAGCGGGCGGTGGCTTGTCTTTCGTGGTAGTCACCACTGCCGCCACCGAGGGGGAACTAGAACCATTCACTGTAAAAACAGCTAGTATTATCCCCATACTCAGTGCCACTACACTAAGTATCGTCTGAGAATTCGAGTACGTGCCCGCCCACTGCTCACCAAAATCGGCGAGCATCATCTGCTGCTCGTTGATCGTTCCAATCGAAGATTCTGGAGAAGTTGGCTCTTCCGCACTGGAGGCCCAGACCGGCGGGGGGAGCATAAACAATCTCTTCAAGCTAAGTTCGGGGCCCAATCCGCCTCCGAAAAGTGGCGACCATACGGCAATCAATTGGTCATCACCCCAGTGCAGCAGCGCACGCGCGAAGTCCGTCATGGTGTCGAATCGATCTTCGGGAGACCGAGCCATGGATCTACACACGAACTTCTCGAAGGCGGGGTCCACGGCCTTCAATTCTTCCGGCGCCTCAAACGCAGCCTCCACAACCTTGTGCAAAGCCCAGTAGAGAGAATCGGCTTCGAAAGGGAGACGCCCGGTGGCGCATTGATACGCGATAACACCTAGTGAATACTGATCACTCCGCGCGTCCACGGCAGGACTGCCAAATGCCTGCTCGGGCGACATATACAACGGCGTACCGAGCACACAACAAGCGTCCGAACTATCCTCATCAACCTTGGATATGCCAAAGTCTAGCAGCTTGGGTACCATCTCACCGAAGTCGCCTGCAGAAAGGAAAATGTTCGATGGTTTAACATCTCGATGAACGATACCACTTTGGTGAGCCGCACCTAAGGCAGACGCTATAGGTACCAATACTTCTGCAATTTCTGACAGACTCAGTCGACCACGAGCATCGATCGCTTCCTGGAGTCCATGCCCATCAAGAAGCTCCATGACTAGATAGGTCCAACCGACATCTTGGCCAACGTCATACACATCAACAACGTTAGGATGACGTATCCGAGCTACTGCCTGACCTTCCAGTAGAAAGCGCGAGCGAATTTGAGGGACTTCCGCTATCCACGGATGGAGTACCTTAAGCGCTACGCGTTTGCCTAAGTCTACGTGCACCGCTTCATAAACAGCACCCATTCCGCCAGCACCCAGCTCGCGACGAACGCAGTACCGGCCGACAGTTGCTCCCGAGGACAATCGTTGATGTTTAGAAACCTCGGTTAATGACCCCATTACCCCACCAGCTTAGTTTCGTCTCAAGCCCACGTTCAAGCATGATCCCAATGTCACACTGATATCCCTGGGCGTTATACTCATCTTTGTGCCAACTCAACTAGATTGACTAAGAGATAGCCATCTCTTTATCCATTTAATGTTACTTTGTAGTCACCGGTCCATCATCACGCCACAACCAACCATAGAGGCTAAGTCCCCTGAGTTCTATCCCCCCACTCACCATCGTGAATCTTTCTATAAGGCAGGCGCGCTTACTTCTCCCCCTCAACAAGGCACTGTAGTGAGTCAGACCTAACAACACAATCTACCAACTTAGATACCACACGACGGACATTCTCCACATGGTTCATCCGTGCTATCTGAGTTTGGCTGTAGGGCTACTCATAGTCAAACGTGTGCACAAACACTCAGTAGCCTATATACCACCAGTATGTGTATTCATAAGATTCCAAAAAAATTGAAGATGTGTCCAGACGACACGCAACGAACCCCACAAATTATCACAAACCAGTATCATACAGATCGAATTCAACTCCGAGGGAAAATACGCCACGAACGATGAATATACCGATTACGATAGTCTCTTGGCACAGTTTGATGAGTCGTCTCCTCGATCGAGGCATTCAGCCCATCCAGTTCGGGCGAAAAGCGCTGATGATTGGTCGAGAAAAAGATCGTTCCCCCTGGCGCGGTTACTCTGAGCACCCACCTAAGCAACTCTGGATGATCCTTCTGTACATCAAAGCCATATTCTCCACCCAGCGAAGAAAACGAGGGCGGATCTACAATAACCAAGCCCCATCGACGTCCGTGGGTTGCCGCGTGCTGGAGAAAAAGCAGAACATCAGACCGAACCGGCTCATGCTGCTGCAAGGGCAGTTCGTTCTCCTTAATGTTTTTTTGAGACCAATCCAAATAGGTACGCGAGGCGTCAACAGAGGTTACATGGCGTGCCCCTCCGGCCAGCGCGCTGACCGAAAAGCTGCCTGTATACGAAAACAGATTGAGAACTGCTCGCCCCTGGGCCTCAGTTCGGACCATGCTTCGTGTATCGCGATGGTCTGCGAACAAGCCGGTATCGAGATAATCTTTGAGATTGACCCAAAACCTCAGACCCCGCTCCCGCACCCGTATTTGTCCTAAACCCTGGTTTTTCGGCGCGTGAGCCATCGGTTGGCCACCCGCATACCGCTGGCCTTTTCCTCCAGTACGTCTGCGCTTTAGGTGGAGATGACTGGGTGGTACCCCTAGAGCCTCCGCAACAGCGCTCCCCATCACATACAGCCAGTCACCAGCTGCTTGAGTTTGACGGCGTGTATACTCTCCCACTACCAAGTGACCTTCGTACCAATCTACGACCGCCCGCACTTCAGGTATATCCCAGTCGTACAAGCGAAATACACCTATATCCTGGCGACTGTATTGCCGATACCACTTTCTGAACGCCTTTTTTACGCGCCCTTTGAGCATCTCAGCCTGAACTTGAGCTCGCTCACTACTCACAGAACCGGGAAGCGAAATAGGGGGAGCTCCGTGGACCATCCAGTGACGGTAGCGGGGGGTCGGCAACAAGTCGACTGCGATTCTCATGGGACGTATGCCCATTCTGTTATATCCTCATCAGAAATGACTCGCCGCGCCTCCGGTGTGCCCCACCTGATAACCGCTCGGCACTCTCGGACACCGTTCTCTTCTAGTTCGGTAAGCTCGCCCCAAACTGAGCCCGATCCTCGCGTGAGTGAGCTTGTCACAAAGCACCTCCAATGCCCCTGGAGGCGGCCGATCGCGACCCACACCCTACGAGCCTGGGAATGTGTTCAAGCGGTGTTGAGCGAGGAAGCTCAATGCCCGATAGTCCTCGACTCTGGATGTGGAACCGGAGAAAGCGCCCGGAAGTTGGCCGAATGCCACCCAGAGTGTTGGATAGTAGCGGCTGATCAAAGTGCCTATCGTCTGCGTCTAAAGGCCTCAATTCGACGTTCAGGCCGGATTGTATGGGTTCGAGCCGAACTTGGTGACCTCTGGCGCCTCATGCTTCATGCAAAGATACAACTAAAAGCCCACTACCTACTTTATCCCAACCCCTGGCCTAAAAAGCAGCACCTACGAAGGCGTTGGCATGGGCACCCAGCCTTTCCGACCCTCCTCAGATTGGGCGGATACTTCGAAGCTCGAAGTAATTGGTCCGTCTACCTTCAGGAACTGGCCATTGCCATCCACGCGGCGACCGGGACCAACACCAACCTCACGGTTTTTCGACCCACGCACCGAGCACTCAGCCCCTTTGAACTAAAATACGCCGCAAGCGGGCACGAGCTGTATCGCTTGCGATGTAGACTTCCCAAGCAACAGGACTCTTAGAGCCTGTGTCTCAAATCAGGTCGGACCCATTTCATCCTTGCTTCGGCATGATGCTAGGGCGTGGTATTTAGTTCTGACTTGTTTCCTGCGTTTGGGAGAGGTCGGTGGCTTCGCTACCCTTTCGAGCCCTCGGCCGAGGACATCCTGTACGCTCCCTCCGGGGCCGACCCCTTACAAACCCGGGATACGGGCGTCATCTCCGCAGCCGGAGGTTAAAGACACGCCCTAGGCTCTGATTCGGCGGATACTCCACCCTGATTCCTGCGGGTACTCTGCACTGGTTCGGTGGATGTGCCACCCTGATTCCTGCGGGTACTCTACACTGGTTCGGCACATGCTAGGCTCTCATTCCAGCGGATACTCTGCACTGATCGGCAGATGCGCGAGCTGCATTCCTGTGGATGCTCTGCACTGATTCGGCGGATGCGCGAGCTGGATTCCTGCCGGGACTCCACACTGATTCGGTGGATGTGCCACCCTGATTCCTGCGGATACTCTGCACTGATTCGGCGGATGCGCGAGCTGGATTCCAGCGGATACTCTGCACTGATTCAGTGCATACGCCTCCATGATTCCAGCGGATAACTCTGCACTGATTCGGCGAAAGTTTCGGCGACCAGCGGGCCCACCTCTGATCTGGGACCTTCTCGGCAGCTAGCTATGGGCTTGGGCATCCCTTCAAAGCCGAACATTCACCACCTCAGCCAGTCACAATAGTTCCGTGCCGGGTGCGACTCACCCCCCTAGCAGCCGGTTGATTTGTCCATGTGTGTAGCTATCGAGCCCGTCTTTTCGTGATAGGCTCTGACGACGAGGCGAGCGTATCACGCGGTACGTGACCGAGGAGAGACTTCTTGTGGTCAGGACCTTTCACGGAAAGAACGGCCGATAGATGTGTGCACGGCTAGATCAACCGGCTGCTAGGCCATTGCGTTCCGGTGGGTGAGGTAATCAACAAGATCGATCTTGGTAATCAGGTCAACCAGTGCATCATCGGTATCAACAACCACACCAACTTCATCCCGAGCAAAGAGATCAAGCAAATCACTCGCGTACTGATGCGTTCGAATGGTGCTGACCTGACGAAACATGACTTCAGCCATCTTACTGTCAAGCTGACACTGTCCCTCTACCAGTCGTCCCAGCAGATCTGACTCCGTCACTATGCCTACAACTTTCCGGGCAACATCAACTACCGGTAGTTGACTAATACCAGCATCTTTCATGCGCCGAACCGCTTCACGCACCGAGTCAGCAGCACCGGCAGTAATGACCTCCCGGTCCGGTAGTACACGAAGTAAGTCTTCAACACTTCCCTGCTGCCAACCGGCTTCGGTGAATCCGAACTGCTTCATCCACTGGTCGTCCGCAAATTTTGTCAGATAGTTTCGAATCGAGTCAGGTAATATAACCACGAACTTCTTCCCTGGTCCCACCTCCCTCGCCACTTCGATCGCTGCCCATACCGCAGCCCCACTAGAGCCACCACACAACAGACCTTCTCGGCGAATGAGCCGACGTGCAGTTAAAAAGGATTCTTGGTCCTCCGTTTTTACCCAGCGATCAACCAAGCGCCGATCAAGTACATCCGGGATAAAGTCATAACCAATACCTTCGACCTTGTAGCTTTGCACATCAGCTGGGCCCGCGAGAATAGAGCCGACCGGATCAACACCCACCGTTCGGACATGGGGCGCAGCTTCTTTCAAGCGACGAGCTATTCCAGATATTGTACCGCCAGTGCCAGCCGTTGCTACAAAATAGTCAAACTGGCCGCCTTGTGTCTGACTGAGAATCTCTTCCGCGGTCTCCGAATAGTGGGCCAACGGATTATCCGGGTTACTATACTGATCCAGAATATGACTATTAGGAATGATTTCCTGTAGGTGCTTCGCTACCCCAATGTGGCTGTCCGGTGAATCATAAGCCGCTTCCGTCGGCGTGCGAATGATCTCTGCCCCTAAAGCCTCAAGCACTACTTGCTTTTCCTGGCTCATCTTCTCCGGCATTGTGATGATCATACGATAGCCCCGAACCGCAGCGGCTAGTGCCATGCCTATACCGGTGTTACCACTGGTGGGCTCAATGAGAGTATCGCCGGGCTTGATACGACCGGTGCGCTCCGCTTCCAACACCATCCGCTTACCGATTCGGTCTTTGACCGATCCACCCGCATTTAGATACTCACACTTTGCGAAAAAGATGCACCCAGTCTCTCTTCCTACCTGCTGCAATTGAACCATCGGCGTTGAACCCACCGCTTCCAAGACCGAGTCGAAAACCTGGGTGTATCTAGAAACAGCATTGCTCATACATCCTCCCGTATCATAGCCCGTCTCCGATTTACTTCGCTTTGGTTATCCACAACCACAACATAACGGCGACGACACTAAGTGAGAGACAATATCCACCCTCAGTACCCTTCGTCAAACTCTTGCGCAGTTAGCATGGTGCTCCCTGCCGCAAGCGGTGTATACAGCAAAGATCACTTGAATTGATTCTCTTAGAATCAACAAGGGGTCGCGCAGCGGGGCATAGCCCCGCTGAGAAGCAGGAACTTGGGTTCTACCCAAGGGATTTCTGCTGTATGGATAGGCCATGGCCCACGCTCCCCGCTTGGTTCTCGTTGATGGCTCCGCCATGTTTTTTCGGGCCTACTACGCCATTCCTGGTAACTTCCGAAATTCTGAAGGCATCCCCACGAATGCCGTCTATGGCTTCGCAACCATGTTCCGTAAACTCTTCGCGGGACGCACCCCGGAGAAAGGTGTCGTGGTGTTCGACGCTCCTGGACCAACTTTTCGGCACGCCCAATTCCCAGACTACAAAGCAAACCGAGCACCTCCGCCCGATGACCTCATTCGCCAGCGGCCATGGGTCGACCGCGTTGCTGAAGCTTACGGATTTACCATTCTGCGTGTACCGGGCTACGAAGCCGATGATGTCATCGGCACACTGTCTACCCGAGCCGTCCGCGCTGGTTACGAAGTCACAATCGTGTCCGCCGACAAAGATTTTGTGCAACTTTTGGGTCCTGCGGTCAAAATGTTTGACCCCTTCACCGGTGCGGGCACAACCTACGATGTCGATCGGGCCACCAAGAAATGGGGCATCCCCCCAGAGAAGTTTATCGATTTTTTGGCCCTGATCGGTGACAAGATCGACAATATCCCTGGCGTACCAGGCATAGGCAAAAAAGGGGCAGCTGAGCTGCTCGAAACTTACGGAACCTTAGACGCCATTTTCAGTCATCTGGATGAACTCAAAGGACGTAAACGAGCGGCTCTTGAAGAACATGCCAAAGACGCTCGTCTATCCCAAACCCTCGCTACCATCGAAACGCAAGTACCTCTTCCGATAAGTTTGGAAGATCTAGATGAACCAACACGAGACGATACTCAACTCAATAGTCTGTACAAAGAGCTCGAGTTTTATTCGCTCCTTACCGACGACGCAATAGCCACCGATAGCACAACATCTTTCAATCTAATATATATAACAACCTCCCAAGAGCTTAGTGAGTGGCTGCATGTTGCAAGCCAAAATCCCCCGGTTGCGGTAGAGCCTATTGCAGATTCTCCTCTCGTGAGTTCTCAAGCTCTATCTGGCTTAGTATTAACTCAAGACGGTCAACAAGTAGCATACATAGACACCCGAGAACATATACCCCAAGCGCTTATAAAATGGCTTGAGGATGAAACCATCACCAAAATCACCCACGAAGTTAAGCGACTATATATATTACTTGGAAGCATGAATATTCGCTTGGCGGGTGTCATTGGTGATACTCAACTGAGCTCTTTTCTCATTGACCCCAATAAACTTCTACCTCACCGACTAGATCAAATCGCTCGAGAGTATCTCCAAACCCCACTCACGCCAGTCAAAAAAGTGCTGGGCACAGGCAAAAGCGAAACAACTTTTCGTGCGCTCCCTCCGCAAGATATCAGTAACTGGGCCGCGCAACGGGTCTCAACTATCATCCAAAGCTGGATCCCTCTGTCCAAAGACTTAGAAAACGAGGGGCTGCACCAACAACTCAGTGAGGTAGATCTCCCCCTCGCTGCCTGCTTAGCTCGGATGGAAAGGGTCGGCATTGGGGTAGACACCAAAGAACTTTTCCAGATCGAAGATGAATTTTGCCAACGTCGCCAAGATATTGAAGAGAAAGTATTTGAGCTCGCTGGGCAAAGTTTTAATATCCGTAGCACCAAACAACTCGCTAAGATCCTATTTGAAGATCTCAAGCTTAAGGTGATCAAAAAAACCAAGACCGGTTACTCTACAAGCGCTGAGGTGCTCGAGCGCCTCGCTTCTGATCATGAGATTGCAACTCACCTATTGGAGCATCGAAAATATGAAAAACTAATCAATACCTATACTCAAGTACTGCGCAATGCGGTTCAGCCGGACACCGGGCGGGTTCATGCCAGCTTCAAACAAACCGCTGGCGTCACCGGTAGACTTATCACCACCGATCCTGACTTGCAGCGTACACCAATCAAAACCCCGGAAGGAGAGCGTATTCGCCAGGCCTTTATCGCTCGTCCAGGCCATAAACTGATCAGCGCCGACTGGAGCCAGATCGAGTTAAGACTACTAGCCCATGTTTCGCAGGATCCGGTTCTGCTGCGTGCATTCCAAGAGAATCATGATATTCATCAACGTACCGCTAGTGAACTCATGGGCTTGCCACTCAACGAAGTCACCAAAGAGCAAAGACGCATAGGCAAAACGGTCAATTTTGCGACCGTCTACGGCCAAGGCGCAACCGCTCTCAGCCAGATCTTAAAAATATCCCGCAAAGAAGCTGACAACTATATCAATCAATATTTCCAACTGTATTCCGGTGTTCGCAGCTGGCTGGACAACACCATTCGCGTCGCTCAACAAACTGGCTATGTAGAAACGCTCAACGGTCGAAGGCGCTACATACCTGAGCTCTCTAGCAATGCGGCCATGGAGCGAGCGGCGGGAGAGCGAATCGCAGCCAACACCCCCATTCAAGGGTCCGCAGCAGATATTTGCAAAGCCGCCATGCTCGTCATCGATAATGCCTTGAGAGAGAAGAAACTCAAAAGTGAGATGGTCCTACAAATCCATGATGAATTGCTGTTTGAGTGCCCAGAAAATGAGGTTGAAACGGTCTCTGCTCTAGTCCGTCACCACATGAGTACCATCGTTATACTTACAGTGCCACTAGTCGCCGACGTTGGGGTTGGGCAAAACTGGGCGGAGGCTCACTAACTACAGCAGCGGTCACTCGGGTTCACAGCCTGTTGGTCTAGCCCTGCACGCATCTATCGGCCGTTCTTTCCGTGAAACGTCCTGACCACGAAAAGTCTCGCCTCGGTCACGTACCCCCGGGTACGCTCGCCTCGTCGTCAGAGCGTTTCACGAAAAGCCGGGCTCGACAGCTACACACATGGCCAAATCAACCGGCTGCTAGCGCAGCAAAAGAAACCTTAGCCCAGTAAAAGTGACCCGCACCGCAGTCGAAGAGTCGGAACCGCAGTAGAAGAGACGGTACCGTAGTAGGTCATCAGATATGTTACTCACTCGAATCAACCGACTGTTAGCCCAATTGTTGCTCTAGAAAACTATGAATGGCCTTAAGACCTCTGTCGAGCTCCCCTGCCGGACCGCCTCCTTGCGCAAAAGTGGCCCGGCCACCGCCAGACCCACCGATCGCTGAAGTACCCACCTGAAGAGCCTCGCTAGCGTCTACCTGACTAGAACAATCTTTGGTGACAGCAACCAACAAACTGGCCTTATCTCCTTCGACCGCACTAAGAATAACCACACCGGATACAATTCGGTCTCTGAGCTTGTCCGCTAGATTCCGTAGAGACTTCCTAGGCGTTCCGTCGCTTCGGTGAAATAGAACCTTAATCCCACCTATCACCTCGCCATCATTCGCTGATTGGTTCTGACCAAGAGCGAGCTTGGTATATGTCTCATCAAGCTTCTTTTCGAGCTGACGGATACGTAGCTGAAGTTTTTCGACCGATGCTGTTAGTTCACTCATCGGGACCTTCAAGGTCGAGGACATATTTCTTATCGCTGCATCATTCTTTTGGACAAGCTCTAGAGCCCCTAAACCCACCACTGCCTCTATACGCCGCACTCCAGCGGCCAGCGAGGATTCACTGGTCACTTTGAACAACCCAATTTCTCCACTGCTTTGAACATGCGTACCACCGCAGAGCTCCAAAGAATCATCAGCAATTCGGACAATTCGAACCTCGTCACCATACTTTTCTCCGAAGAGCATGGTTGCCCCCATCTCTTTTGCCAACTCTATGGTACCCATACGAACTTGAGTGGGTGAATTCCGCAGGATAAGTTCATTCACTCGTTGTTCAATCGAACGTAATACATCAGGCCCCACCGGTTCAAAATGTGAGTAATCGAAACGCAGGCGATCAACATCAACCAGCGAACCTCGTTGCTGTACATGGTCACCGAGCTTCTCCTTTAGCGCCAAGTGCACCAAATGGGTTGCCGAATGACTACGGCGAACCGCGCTGCGATGTTGAGCGTCGACAACCATCGAGATGGTATCGCCTTTGCTGACTTTAACCCCAGTGTCCATCTGCACTCGGTGTACAACCAGCTCCGGCAACGGCTTTTGGACATCGAGAACTCTCCCCCTCGATGCGCCCCACGCCATGACGCCTTTATCCCCTACCTGCCCACCGGACTCACCATACATCGGGGTTCGATCAAGTATGATCTGTACTTCAGCCGGTCCAGTCACACTCTCAACCGCTTTTCCATCATCAATAAGGGCGGTAATAGTTCCGTTGGATGTCAGCTCACTGAATCCGGTAAAGTCAGAACTCGGTACCTCAGTACGCAGTGAAAACCAAAGGTCATCAATACCTTTTCCTAACCCTAGGGTTTGAGACCCCTCAGCGCTTTGACGACGATGCACCGCTTCCAATGCCCCTGCTTCATCAACAACAACACCTCTTTCTTCGGCAATGAGGCGCGTAAGGTCTATCGGAAAGCCATATGTATCATAGAGTTCAGCAACAAAATCGATAGGTAAAGCATTTTCTGGCCTCGTGTGAGTGTCTCCAAAACGTTGCTCAAGAAGCTTTAGACCCCTCTCTAAGGTTCGTCTGAATGACGTTTCTTCGCTTTCAGCAACCTTTCCAATCAACGCCACGTTCGAGCGAAGATCTGGGTATGCCCCCTCCATCGAGGTCACCACGTCCAAGCAAGCTTGATGAAAAAACAAGTCATCGAAGCCTAAACGAGCACCATGACGAATCGCTCGGCGCATAATTCGCCGTAGTACATAGCCAGTACCCTCGTTAGAAGGTTGAACCCCCTCCGATACAAGGAAGGCAGTGGCCCGCGCATGATCAACAATGACCCTCAAAGAAACGTCGTCATCACTTTGCGACCCTGTATATTCGCGTCGGGCACGCTGTGCTAGTTCACCAAGCAGGTACGTGAATGCATCAGTATCATAGTTTGATTGCTTGTCGTTCAAGACCGCAGTGAGTCGCTCTAAACCAGCACCAGTATCTATTGAAGGCTTCGGGAGTGGCCGCAACGCCCCCTCTTTATGGTCTTTAGAGAATTGCATGAAGACTAGATTCCAGATCTCAACCCAACCTATGGATTCAGCTACACATCTAGCATTCATCAGACCCTCTACCGAAGGGTCGAGGAGATAGTGAATCTCAGAGCAAGGCCCTTGAGGGCCAGTATCCCCCATCTGCCAATAGTTCTCGGAACGGCCTAGCCGAAAAATGCGGTCCGGAGAAACACCGATGGCCCTCCATATTTCCTCCGCTTCTTGATCAAAAGGCACCTCACTGTCACCAGCAAAAACGGTCACACATAGCCGATCCGGCTCGAGCCCGAATTCCTCGGTTATCAATCGCCAGGCTAAAGAAATGGCTTCTTCTTTGAAGTAGTCTCCGAAGGAAAAGTTGCCCATCATCTCAAAAAAAGTGTGATGCCGGTGAGATGCGCCAACGTTCTCCAGGTCGTTGTGCTTTCCGCCCGCCCGAACACACTTTTGAGCGGTTGTAGCCCGGGTGTAGCCTCTCGGCTCTTTACCGGTAAACACATCCTTAAATGGAACCATACCAGCAGCGGTAAACATCAATGTTGGATCGTTTTTTGGCACAATCGGCCCCGAGACAACTTCGGTGTGCGCATTCTTTACGAAGAAATCGAGGAATTGACGTCTTACGTCCGCAATTCGAACTAGGCGGCTACCAGAACTAAACATTTTAGCCTCAGCAAAAACACTTGAATATCGGGCCCACCAGCCTCTGGATCAAGCGTAGCGCCACATTCGGTACGTCAAGAAGCGGTGAGAGTCCATTCGGAAGAAGAACCGGATGCCGTGCCTGCATGTTCTGTATGCAGAGCAAGCACCGAACATCATCCAATTGGGCTTAGCTCTTGCTGAAGCCGGCTTTTAAGGTCGGCAGGAACTATTGTGAATGCCCTGGTTTGACTAGGGTGTGTCTTTAAACTCTGGCTGGGGAGATGACGCCCTATCCCGCGTTTGTGAGAGCTTGGCCCCAGAGGGGGGTTAAAGACACGCCCTAAATATTCGGACTCGAAGGAAGCTAGCTGACCGAGGCTCATCAGCAACTCGGCCACGCTATGCCATCCGAGGTCGAACACCCAGACCCCATTTGATGACTGGAGAATCACTGTCGTTGGACGAGCTCAGAACACTTGTAAGCAGTTGGAAATGGGGGCGGACTCCTTCCGTTTTTTGGGTGGAAGAGATCCGTACCGCCTGCGGCTCCCAATGGTCACCACCCCCAGCTACACCCACTAAACTCAGCGTCGTCCAGTGTTCATGAACCCTGCGCAGCTAAGAACTCGAATCTGCTGAGCGATCTGTTCGAGAAAACCAGCGACCGAGGGGCTTTCTCCCATCTTACCAAAGTCACAAGCGATTATCTGCTCGATCTTTTGTTGAGTCTCTTTGAGTACATAACGAAGTACCTGCTCAGCCTCAACATCCCCCGCTGATTCGCCGAAATCTTGCCGCTCAGCGGTTCGATAGATCAAAAGCTCCAGCGCATCCAGCGCCCAACGGGTATCCTTGATCTGCGCATCTAGGTCGCCGCCGGCAACCGAGATCATTGAAGCGACGGTCCTCAGCCCCTGTCGGGCCAACCCGATACTTGCTGCTCCCGTCGACACCGCAAATCGACGACAGGCTTGAGCAAAAATTTGTGATCCTCGGTCTGGACTCATGATAATTGCAGGATTTGGCACTCGTACTCCATCCAAGCGAACCCTACAGATCAACCGAGTAGCCTCGGTGTCCAACCGCTCAACAACCCCCAAGCCTGGGGCTTCACCAGGAACCACAAACGCGGAAATCCTATCCCCGTCAGAATCAATCATTCGAGCGAACACCACCAGCACGTCCGCCAGCTCTCCGAAGCCAACCCGGGGTATTTCGCCATCTAGTAGCCAATGAGCACCCTCTCGCACGGCCCGACAACCCGTGCCGAGCTCCTCGAACTCAGACCACGCAAGGCTGGCCACCAGCTCTCCGGTTATAAGTCGCGGTAACCAGACCCGTTGATGTTCATCACTGCCAAAGAAGTGGACAACGGCTAAGGCCTCCAACTGTTGGCCAAAAGCGAAATCAGCTTGGCCATTGCTCGCTGCGAGCATGCACCGTAGCAGACAAGCTTTGCGCACATCATCCACCGCAGAAATGGGATCACCAGCAAGCACCGCCTCATACCATCCAGCTTGACCCATAAAACGAACCAGTCGTCGGCAGCTTTCGATAGAATGCTCATCGTCCTCAGCCGACAGCTTTTTTGTGCACCAGGATTGGACCTCCTCAACAAACCTTCGGAGTCGAGCCGTTAAGGGCAACCGACGAAGGTCCTGTTCATAGACCTCGCCTATCACCTTATGCCTCTTGCTCCGCCCTACCAAAGAGCAGTCCAGCTTCATCCTGGGTAACTGCGGATGGGGAAACTTCAATGGGCATAAGCGGTTCCGTCCATGCTGCTGGCGCTAAACGGGCCGCCGACACGGCTACCCGGTGCGAAAAACCATCTTCAAGCTGAATCAAACGGTTCAACAGTCCTCCAAGTATGGATACCAAATGCATAACCCGCATCTGGTGTCCCCACAATACATCCGAGAGACCTTTGCCCTCAATCTCCGCTCGTATCCGGCGCCGATGATGACTTTCTAGCCTATCTACAGTCCCTTGGGATAGTTTCTCTACCTGCCTCCGTAAGATTTGCATCTCACTGCTGGTCTGGCCGTTCACGGCACCGATGACTTCAAGCAGTTGGGTTCGAGCCCGCATTTCTCGAAGAATATGCACCTCCGCTCGCATCTCTACCGCTTCATCCTTCCAGTCCGCAATCAAGGTCTGAACGTGCTCCATCCCCTTTTCTAACTGGGCAAAGCCCTTCATTGTCATGCCGAGCTCAACCCGCAAAGCTTGAAGATCATCTTGGGCACTTCGTATCTGTCGAAGCAGTGCCTGGTCCTGACCACTGCCCATAACCTGACTATCTCATCCTCCTCAGCCCCCATCGGAAGTGGTGGCCTAAACTTGAGACATACAGCAAAGACCACTTGAATTGATTCTATAAGAATCAACAAGGGGTCGCGCAGCGGGGCACTGCCCGGCGTAGAAGCAGGAACTTGGGTTCAACCCAAGGGATTTCTGCTGTAAGCCGCCGTTCATCGGGGTAGACTCCGCCTTCGCCGCAGGGCATCAACGTCCAGATGACGGCAACATCAGGCCTACCCGCACCCAATCCCGGTGGTCACAAACCAGCCCCCATGGCCTGGGAAGACCCGTTTCTCCTCTCTCAGCAGCTGAGCGAAGAGGAGAAACTGGTGCAAATGTCCGCCCGAAGCTACGCCTCGGACCAGCTCCTTCCGCGACTCGTTCGTGCTCATCGGGACGAAGTTTTCGATCGCGAAATCATGCAAGAAATGGGTATCGTTGGCCTTCTCGGGGCGACTATACCCGAGGCTTATGGCGGTGGTGGCGCAGGTCATGTGGCTTATGGCCTAATTGCCCGTGAAATAGAGCGGGTAGACTCCGGCTATCGCTCTGCTCTATCTGTACAGTCTTCGCTGGTCATGTACCCGATCTTCGCCTTCGGCACCAACGAGCAGCGCTCCAACTATCTCTCTGCCCTCGCTAGAGGCGAATATATTGGTTGCTTTGGCCTTACCGAGCCCAATGCCGGCTCCGATCCTGGGTCCATGACCACCCGAGCTGTCCCCGTAGACGGTGGCTACCATATTTCCGGGACCAAGAACTGGATCACCAACTCACCGATTGCCGATGTATTGCTCGTGTGGGCCAAATCCGAAAAGCATAACCATCAGATCAGGGGCTTCATTTTAGACAGAGGTATGAAAGGTATTGAAACCCCCATCATACAGGGCAAGTTTAGCCTTCGAGCCTCGGTCACGGGAATGATCCTCATGGATGAGGTCTTTGTCCCTGAGTCCCATCTTTTACCCGGCATCCAAGGCCTTGCCGGCCCGTTTTCTTGCCTCAACAAAGCTCGATATAGCATCACTTGGGGTACAATGGGGGCCGCAGAGACCTGCTGGCATGCTGCTCGAAACTATGTACTCAACCGAGAGCAGTTCGGCCGGCCCTTAGCTGCTAATCAATTGATCCAGAAAAAACTTGCCGATATGCAAACCGAAATTGCTCTTGGTCTTCAGGGTGCATTTCGGCTCGGCCAAATGATGGACAACAATATTGCCTCTGCTGAGCTCGTGAGCCTAATGAAACGCAACAACAGCGGCAAGGCCTTGGACATCGCGCGAGCGGCCCGGGACATGCACGGGGGCAACGGCATATGCGATGCTTACCCTGTCATACATCATCTCATGAATCTGGAATCGGTAAACACCTACGAAGGCACGCATGACATTCATGCCCTTATTCTTGGCCGAGCCCAAACTGGCATTCCTGCCTTTGGGGAGTAGCGTAGCCAACACGAGCAGTAAAGGCCCACGAGTATCCATTGTACATGCTTACTAATACTTTGAGAGCCGCACACAAGAAGTATGCGGAATTGTCATCTTCGTTCCAGAACGACATATTGGATCGAGCCGAGCTCTTAAAAAACCCAACCCTCGGAACTACTTCGGAAGACCTAAGGCGTGTCTTTACCCTCCGGATGCGGAGATGACGCCGTATCCCTAGTTTGTGAGAGGTCGGCCCCGGAGAAGTGGCGAAACCACCGACCCCGCACAAACGCAGGATACAAGTCAAAACGCGGTCCGGAGGGTAAAGACACGCCCTAGACCAATCACACGCAAGTTATGCATCATGTGCCCAGTACATTTGTAGAAGCTGATCGAATCCCATAGACCGCCAAAACCACAAACTATCAAACTTAGCTGCTCGCGGGTGCAAACAGAAATTTTCGCGAACTTAAAGGTACAGCAAAGACCGCTTGATTTGAGTCTGTAAGAATCAACAAGCGGTCGCACAGCGGGGCATCACCCCGCTGTGAACCAGGAACTTGGCTTCTACCTAAGGGATTTCTGCTGTATTATCAAAGTGATGACCTACCCTCACGCAAGCACCACACAGTATACGGCAATATATACTTGAGTTGATGAGCATCTAACTTAGCTCCTTGCACGCGCAATGAGTCCCAGCCGAACGTAAAGAGCAAGCAGGTAAGTTCAACTCAAGTGATTTCTGCTGTAATTAGCGGAGGCAGGATTTGAACCTACGACCTTCGGGTTATGAGCCCGACGAGCTACCGGGCTGCTCCACTCCGCATCCGATATTGTCTATTTCGTACCGCATATAT
>JAHQVK010000242.1 GCA_019634385.1 Myxococcales bacterium
GGCTTTTCGTGAAACGTTCTGACGACGAGGCGAGCGTACCTGGCGGTACGCGACCGAGGAGAGACTTCTTGTGGTCAGGATGTTTCACGGAAAGACCGGCCGATAGATGCCTGCAGGGCTAGATCAACAGGCTGCTAGGTCCTGCTTCTACACTCGGCTAGCAGGCCATCGGAAAAGTGGGATGGGTGATCCGCGAAGGTTCTTTTCCGTGGAACGCTCTGGATGAAGAGGGCGCATACCGAGCGTATGCAACCGATGAAAGGCGAAGCCGGTCCAGACCTTCCACGGAAAAAGGACCCGCGAAGCGCCTAACTCACTTTTCCGATGGCCTGCTAGGCCTCGCTGCGCATGCATGTGAGCAAAACCAGATTCTCAACTCAAGTGCTCTTTGCGGTAAGACGCGGTCGCTCCAGCACCTGAATATCCGGTACCTCTGCCCCTTTTATTTATCACAGACCTCTCCCTCAGCTAACTACAGCTCATCAACCTCCGAGGCCCAACACTCAACCAAAACCAGCACTTCGTAATAGTTTTACGCCGACTGTAATAACACAGCCTCGGCTGTAAGCGCTTACTTTGAATAGTTTTACGCCGACTGTAATACAACGCAGCGGGGCATAGCCCCGCGTAGAGGCCGGAACTTGGGTTCAACCCAAGTGATTTCTGCTGCAACACACCCCCGGCTGTAAGCTCTTACTTTGAACACAGGCGAGATCGATGTCATAGTTTTCACCCACAATTGTTGCGTCATCCTCATTGAGCCCTAAAATTTCGCGCAAGCAATACGTCTTAACTACGTTGTTCTCATTTTGCGCGCACTGAAGATTACCTATTGGCGGGGCCTTCACGTACGAAGCGACTATGGCGCGTGGCTTCCCAAGTGATCCATCCACCGCAATCACTGCGGGCCTGGGATCCAGTCTTCTAGCCATTATTCTCGCTAGTTATAGTCTTTTCTTAGGTACAGATAGGGAGCTCACTGCCACCATTGTCCTCGGTACAACCTCCCTAGCTTGCGTAATCAGCCCTGCCCTTGGTCTGCGTCCGCACCTAAGTAGTCACGGTCTTCTTTGGACCTGGACCCTCGGTGGCCCCATCCTTTTGAGCCTAACGCCTCATCGCCCACTCATCGCCCTAGCCGGAGTAGGACCTCTGTTGGCGCTAATCTTAGTCGGACGCCGGGTAGCCATCGCGGCCACCACCGTGAGTTTTGGTCTGTGCGCCCTCCTGGTCCTCATCCGGATCTCCACCCGTTTGGAAACCAGTGGTGCGATATTCCAAAACCAAGCGGAAATGGCTATGGGGCTGTTACTTGTGGGTGCTCTGGTTGGTCTCGGACTCTCCGCCGCCTCTTCGCAGTTTGAACGATTCACAAAGGCCCGAAGCACCGCAATAAATCACGCTCGGTGGTTGAATGCCATCCGAGATACCATGCTCCAGGTCGATGCTCGAGGCCTGGTGCAAGACGCCCGATGGAGTCATCCATTCGCGCCTCCCCAGCATTGGCGAGGCGCCCACCTCGGTGACGTAATTCCCGAGATCCGCGGACTGATCGGCCCGCTCCTAGCAGGTGCTCATCGAGGAGAAGAGCGACTCCACGTCCGCCTCGAACGAGGACTTAACATCGATGCCGAAATCCGAGCGATGGTTGGCTTCCGAGATACGGTGGTCCTACTTTTGCGAGATGTAACGCGAGAGCGAGAAGCCGAACGCCTCGATCGAGAGGTCGAGAGCCAACGCACCCAAGGTGCGTCTCAGACCCAACTTCTGCAAGACGGTCGCCTCGCGCACATGGGCGTTATTGCCTTTGGAATCGCTCACGAGATCAACAACCCTCTCGCTTATGTCATGAGCAATCTCCAATACGTAGCTGATGGATTGGATCACGACGAACCGGTGGAGAATCTCAAGGAGGCCATTCACGATGCCGTAGATGGAGCCCGTCGTATCCGTAGTATTGTGGA
Source organism: Myxococcales bacterium (assembly GCA_019634385.1). GTDB lineage: Bacteria > Myxococcota > Kuafuiibacteriia > Kuafuiibacteriales > Kuafuiibacteriaceae > JAHQVK01. The sequence goes on from JAHQVK010000242.1 coordinate 1,965, forward strand.
AGACGTGCAGATGTTCGCGAAAGCGGACGACAGCGACCATCTAGAGCTGCTGCAGCTGTCGGAGGTCGCCCTCTCTGCAGTCAGACTCCTCCGCTTTGAGCTTCGCCAACGGGTTCGATTGGTGGAGGAGCATCATGAGGCACCTTCCGTGTTTGCTAACCCCTCTCGATTGGCCCAAGGCATTTTGAACTTACTGGTTAATGCGGTCCAGGCCATCCCTAAGGATCGCCATGGATCCGGGAGTATAATACTGCGTACCGGCACAACCATCACCGGAGAAGCATTTATCGAAGTCACCGACGACGGGGTGGGCATCCCCGAAGAAAATCGCCGACGAGTGTTTGAGCCATTCTTTACCACTCGGCCGGTGGGGCAAGGTACAGGGTTAGGCCTCTCGATCTGTTACGGCTTGGTTCATCGACTCGGCGGGAAAGTGGACGTAGAAAGCGCAGTGGGCGCAGGCTCAACGTTTCGTATTCGCCTTCCGAACGGTCAGAAGTTACTTGATGCGTAGCGAACGGGCAGCTGCTCAATACCACCCAAGACTTGCTGACTGAATTGGTATTCATCTACACTCTTCCGAGAGCAACTCCTGAAGTGCTCGCTTGTCACCCCATGAGCTCGTCTGCTGGTTCATGAAGAAAACGGGCAAAGTGCGTTGCTGGAGGAGAGACATAAATGGCTGAGAGAGTCGAAACCGCCGCCGTTTTGGGTGCGGGCGTCATGGGCATGGGTATCGCTGCCCATCTTGCAAGCGCCGGCATCCGAACCCACCTACTCGACATAACCCCTCGAGACTTACCCCCAAATAAGGACCAAGATCCGAACGCTCGTAGTGCAATCGCCGCGGATGCGATCAAGAATGCGCTCAAAGCTAAACCCGCCGTCTTCCTCGACCCGGGAGCTGCTAAACTCATTACCCCCGGAAATTTTGATGATCATCTAGATCGCCTCCGAGAGTGCGACCTCGTCATCGAGGCGGTGGTAGAAAACATCAAGATCAAGAAGTCACTCTTTGCCAAGGTCGCGAAAGAGGTCGGCCCCAACACCATCCTCGCCTCCAACACAAGCGGGCTCTCACTCGCGCACATGACGGAAGACCTCTCACATGACCTGCAGTCCCGCTCCTGCGTCATGCACTTCTTCAATCCGGTTCGCTACATGCGGCTACTCGAAGTCGTAAGAGGCCAACACACTTCCGATGCTACCATCGCCCGTGTAGAGGCTTTGGGTGAGTTCCTCGGAAAAGGGGTCGTATACGCCAAAGACACCACCAACTTTATCGCCAACCGCATCGGCACCTACGCCCTCAACCAAGCCATTCAGGTTATGGATGAGTACGGTTTATCCATCGAGCAGGTCGACAAAATTGCGGGGCCTCCCATGGCTCGTCCCAAAACGGGTGCCTTCAAGCTCAGCGATATGGTGGGCCTCGACACACTAAAGCATGTCGCACAAAACTGTTACGACACGCTCACTTCGGACCCGGAACGAAACATCTTCCAATTTCCGCCCTGGATCACCGAGCTCATCAACTCCGGTGCCCATGGACGCAAGGCGGGAAGAGGTTTCTATAAACGCGAAGGTAGTGAGACCCTCGTTTATGATCGGGGTACGAAGACTTATCGTAAACAAGCGAAGGTCCGCTTTGAATCCCTCGGTGCCATCAAAAATATCGAAGAACCCGGACAACGAGTAAAAGCGCTCATTGAGCAGCAGGACTCGGCCGCGAAGTTCGCTTGGCACAATCTCGCGAGCACCCTCATCTATTCCGCCCGGCTCATTCCAGAAATTGCTGATGACATTGTGAATATCGACCGAGCCCTGCGCTGGGGCTTCAACTGGGACCTCGGCCCCTTTGAGCTCTGGGACGCAATCGGTGTTCGCACCTCCGTTGAGCGAATGCAAAAGGACGGCATGGACGTCCCACCCGGTATCTTGGCCATGCTAAGCTCGGGTCGGGAAACGTTCTATGATGGCCCTCGCCGACAACAAACGTTCTTCAATCTTGTGAACCGCGCAGTAGCGCCGGTGCCCGTCAACGAGCAGCACCTCACTTTCGTGGGGCTCAAACAAGAGGCTGACACCCGCGTTGTGAAGAAAAACCTTGGCGCATCGCTGGTCGATCTGGGTGACGGTGCTCTCGCTCTCGAAGTGCACACCAAGATGAACACCATCGATGACGACGTCATTAAGATGATGGTCACCGCCCGCGAAGAAGCGGAGAAAAACTTCGAAGCTCTGGTTATCGCCAATGACGGAGGGAACTTCGGTGCTGGTGCCAATCTGATGCTCATAATGATGGGAGCCCAGTCTGGTGAGTGGTCAATCGTGGAACAGGCGATCTCCGGACTCCAGAATGCACTGCAAGAACTCAGGTACGCCACGGTGCCCGTTGTTGCTGCTCCTTATGGCCTAACCCTCGGTGGTTGCTGCGAGATCGCCATGGCCGCTGACGCCTGTCAGGCCCATGCAGAGACATATATGGGTTTGGTGGAAGTCGGCGCCGGTCTTATTCCTGCGGGGGGGGGCTGCCTTCGTATGGTCGAGCGCTGGACCGGGCCTGTCGATGGGACCAATGATGCGGTCATTCTGCCCTTTATCGCCGCTCCGTCTCTACAAATCGCCACCGCTACCGTCGCCACCGGCGCCGTTCACGCCCAACAGCTACGGTATCTTTTGCCCACTGATGGCATCTCTCTCAACCGAGATCTCCTCCTATCTCAGGCCAAAGCCCGAGCCCTAGGCATGGCTAAGGCAGGCTACCGGCCACCCCTCCCTCGTACCCTGAAAGCCGCTGGTATAGATACCGCCAAAAGTATCGAAATGAGCATCTGGGGTATGGTTGAAGGCCAATTTGCCTCAACACATGACGCACTCATCGCCGGCAAGGTGGCCCACATTCTCTGTGGAGGTCATGTCGCTGCGGGCACAGAACTAACCGAGCAAAACTATCTAGACCTCGAAAGAGAGGCCTTCTTGTCTCTGTGTGGAGAAGAGAAAACGCAAGCCCGTATCCAAAACCTATTAATGACCGGGAAGCCATTGCGCAACTGAGGTCCAGAAAGGAGTTATGTCATGGCATTTCCTATGAAAGTTGCTGTCGCTAGCGCTGTCCGTACACCGGTGGGGCGAGCTAAAAAAGGTACACTCAAAGACACCCGTCCGGACGATCTCGCCGCCCTGTGCGTCAAGGAAGCCGTCGCTCGCGTACCAGGACTGACTGGTGAGCACGTTGAAGATGTGGTGCTAGGATGCGCGTTTCCTGAGGGCGAACAAGGGTTTAACATCGCACGAAACGTGGTATTCATGGCCGGGCTGCCCGACACTGTCTGCGGAGAAACAATCAACCGCTATTGCTCCAGCGGCCTCCAAGCCATCGCTCATGGCTCGATGAGTATCGCCACCCAACAGGCATCCTGCGTGATTGCCGGCGGGGTGGAGTCTATGTCGATGGTACCGATGGCTGGCAACAAGACCAGCTTAAATCCTCAACTGGTTGATGACCGCCCAGAAGCCTACATAGCCATGGGCTACACCGCAGAGCGGGTAGCCAAACGGTTTGAGATTAGCCGCGAGGAGCAAGATCGCTTTGCTGTTCGCTCCCACGAAAAAGCACTAGCTGCAATCGCCGCGGGTAAGTTTTCGGAAGAGACGGTGGCCGTGCCCGCCCGGGTCTTCAAAGCTGGCCAAGTAGGCACCCTCAACTTTGACACGGACGAATGTCCTCGGTCGGGCACAAGCATTGAGGGATTAGCAAAACTTCGGCCGGTATTCGTTAAAAACGGGACGGTCACTGCGGGCAATGCGTCACCCATGAACGATGGGGCCGCGGCCACCGTACTCCTCTCTGAGGCCCTCACCCAGCAATTGGGAGTGAAACCCCTCGGATACTTCCGTGCTTTTGTTGTGCGAGGTGTCCCACCAGACATCATGGGTATTGGCCCGGTACCTGCCATCCGCGGGTTACTTCAAATGGTGAATCTCAAGCTATCAGATATTGATCTATTTGAAATCAACGAGGCCTTCGCAGCCCAAGCCGCTTATTGTCAGCGCGAACTGGGGATTGCTGACGATCGAATCAACGTCAATGGGGGAGCCATTGCCCTCGGACACCCCCTAGGGTGTACGGGAGCAAAACTATCCGCAACCCTTCTTTACGAACTCAAGCGTCGAGGGGGTAAGTATGGCGTAGTTTCCATGTGCATCGGCGGCGGTATGGGTGCCGCCGGTCTTTATGAAGCGGCCTAACCCCCCAAAAAACTAGTATCAGACACATAGCTGCATCCCACCAAGCCGGATCCAACCGCCCCTGACAGCAGCCGGTTGGATCTGGTCACACAAACGAACTTCAACAGCAGAAATTACTTGGGTTCAACCCAAGTAATTTCTGCTGCATCATGGACATATAATAAACCACGTCCACAGCTAGATCCACCTCCTCACGGGCGTTCGTTGTCGCGACTTCAACTTGTGCGAGTCCACCGCCATTGATAATACTTTTGCATGAACCGCTCACATAGGTGGAGTCTAATCATTCCACTGTACCTACTTATCATTGTGACAGACATCACTACCCTGTTGTCCCCGGCGTACTGCGCAAATAACGGCCCTATCACGAGCATCAATCTATCATCCGGTGGATTGGCCGAAATCGTCCGCAAAGCAAGTATCACCAGCTCGGGTCAAATCACCATGACTATCCCTCTTAATCAGGTGAACGATGTCCTAAAAAGTATCATTGTATTAGATAAAAAGGGCGTAGTCGAAAGCCTCACCCTTCCGGGGCCTGAACCTCTCCCCGAAGTTTTTCAAAATTTACCCTTTTCCCAAGCCGACCTCCAGTCCCCAGCCCGGCTGTTAACCAAATTACAAGGCTCCCGGGTCAGAGTGGCAAAAGCCGGCAAGGTCCTTGAGGGTGAAGTTCTTGGGGTGACAGAGAAAGACAAAGGTGAACAAGGACTCGTTGAGATGGCCTCCATCCTGAGCGAAGGCCGCATCTTAAGCATAGTCCTTGATGCTGGCACCGATATTAGTTTTTTAGACCCCGATGTTCAGCAAAAAATCAACCGTGCCCTAACCACCATTCGGCGCGGCACATCGGATGGCGCCCGAACCCTCACCCTCAAGGTCGGGGGGCAAGGTCTTCGCGATATCCTCATATCTTACGTTGTTCCTGCTCCAATTTGGAAAACGGCATACCGCCTCATAACTATGGATGACAATAAGGCTCGGCTGCAAGCCTGGGCCATTGTGGACAATGCCAGTGGAGAGGACTGGGAGGAGATACAACTTACCCTCACATCCGGTGCCCCAGTGACCCTCAAACAACGCTTACACAACCTGTACTGGCGAGAGCGCTTGGAAGTCCCTATAGATGTCTCCACCGGCCATGTCCCACGCTTAGATATGGGAGCCGCCCCCTTATTCTCCATGGCTAAGAAGAATCAACAAATGGGCGCAGAAGAGATGAAAGTGCCTGCTCAATACTACCACAGAGAGTCTCCGCCTCTCCCTGTAGCACCGTCACAAGTAGGTGAGTCCGAGGAAGGCCGAGTCACGGCAACGTTTAGCCTTCCGAGGCGAATAAATCTGGACAGCGGAGAAACATTATCCATCCCTATAGTTGATCAGGTGATTTCTGCACAAAACGCATCCATCTATCAACCAGAAAGAGAGTCCCAACATCCGGTGGCCGCCATCCTTGTCATGAACGAAACTCAAACCAGCCTGCCAAGAGGCATTCTGACCGTCTATGACCAACGGGAGGGATATGTGGGTGATGCTCGAATAAGTGGTATGCCCACCGGTGAGCGCCGAATCGCAAGCTTCGCCGTAGACAAAAAGGTCGTGATCAACAAAAAAGATGACCACAAAGAAACCATCTCCACTATCAAAGTCGCCAAAGGAGTGCTAAGCAGTACGGTCAAAAAAACTGTAACCACAACTTATATAATCAAAGGAGCTCCGGACGCTAAGCGGGTAGTGGTAATTGAACACCCAAAACGGACTGGATGGACGTTCTCCTCCGACAGCCATATGGAAAGTACCACCACCCATCATCGACTAAAAGTACTGGTAGCTATCAATGCCACCGCACAGATCATAGCTCACGCCGAGCGAGTGATAACCGAAGAACGCCGGTTGGCCAGCACCGCGGAGCAACAACTCATCTACTGGGCATCACAATCTCCCAATGCAGATATCGCGGAGAAATTACGCCAATTGGCTAAGCTCAAAGAAGAATACACCACACTCACGCACAAAATCGCTACTATCGACCAGCAACGAACTCGTGAGATCTCGGACCAGAAGCGGTTTAGAGCCAACCTGGCTGCCGTCCAGCCGGGCACTGCGCTCTACAAACGCTCGATTGAGCAATTATCTGTATCCGAGAACCAGATCTCGAGTTACGATCGTGAGCGGACCGAACTCAGCACCAGACAAGACAAGGTCAGCGCAATCATTGATACCAACATCATGACGTTCTGATCGCCTATGCTCCACAGCTGAAATTATAATCGTACCAAACATACTATAGCTCTGCCAGGGTACGCTCGCCTCGTCGTCAGAGCCTTTCACGAAAAGCCGGGCTCGATAGCTACACACTGGGCTAAATCAACCGGCTGCAAAGTGGCGATAGCCAAGTACCTGGCTTACTGCATACTGAGACTCGGATAGAGGCTTACCGCAACTGGCGGATCGGGAGACTTCCAATACAGCAAAAAGAGCACTTGAGTTGCGCATCTAGATGAACTCATTACACGCGCAGCGAGATCCATCCCAGCGTAGGATCAGGGACTTAGGTTCAACTCAAGTAATTTCTGCCGCAAGAAGGATGACCGCATGGTCACCAGATGCTCAGACGAACCCAGATTGAGCCACAGACCGTACCAACGTCAATGGCACACCCAAGAAACACCATGCCGATACAGCAGAAATCACTTGGGTTGAGCCCAAGCTCCTGCTTCTACGCGGGGCAATGCCCCGCTGCGCGACCCCCTGTTGATTCTTACAGAATCAATTCAAGTGGTCTTTGCTGTTTCTCATCATGAACCACGCAGATTCCTGCAAAAAATCTATGGTATTTTTATACAATGGTAGATCTATCGTTATGGATGCCATTGTACATATATTATGCGTATTGGAGACTCATATATACGAAATTCATTATTATTAGGCATGGCCGAACCAGGATTTGCAATAAGCATTGGAGATTTTGAGAGCGTTTTAGCATGCACTCGCACGCCATTAATGATGATCAACACTGATTTCGTCATCATATACTGCAATAATGCAACTCGCGCATTACTAGCAGCACACGCTGAAGATTTCCGCACTATTTACCCAGACTTCGAACCTCAAAAAATCATCGGCACCTGTATTGACCGGTTCCATCAGAATCCGAGCCATCAACGAACTATCCTTTCCAACCCTAGAAATTTGCCATATACAACAGACATACATATCGGAAATCTCACATTTAATCTATATGTACAAAGTCGAACAGATCACAAATCAAACTTACTTGGCTACACCCTAGAATGGGCCAATGTGACCGTAGCCCGCCAAACCGAAGCTCGTAACCTCGATTATCAACGCCAACAAACCGCCGTAAGCGAAGTAATGGCCGTCGTTCATTTCACACCCCAAGGCCACGTCATTGGAGCTAATGACAACTTTCTCAACGCTATGGGTTATGAACAAGAGTCGATAAAAAATGTCCATCATCGCATCTTTTGTTCATCAAATTTCACCCAATCAGAAGCCTACAGCCAATTGTGGCATGACCTTAGCAACGGCAAATCATACACGGGTCCGATCGAGAGAGTTCGTAAAAATGGGCAACCCATTTGGTTGCGCGCCACCTACACACCAATTACCAACGACAAAGGAGACGTTCTAAGCGTTACCAAGTTTGCCTTTGATATCACCGATACGGTCAAGGCTACACAAAGAGTAGAACACGGGGTCAATAAACTGCTGCGAGTCATGGAGAAAGCTTGCCAAGGTGATCTTAGCGAAATCGTTGATATCAGCGGAGAGGATCCCATAGGACGTATGGGAAGAGCCCTGTCAAAGCTTCTTAATAACTTGGGCTATAGTCTCAGCAGCGTTGAAGTCAATGCTCAGGAGCTAAAGCTTGCTTCAAGTGAGATGGCAAATGTCAGTAACGCCATGCAACACGACGCGGAGGCACTGGCTACCCGTTCCAAGAAAGTCCAGGGAGCTTCGATTGATGTGAATGAGCATATTCGGTCCGTTTCTATTGCCGCTGAAGAGATGAGTACAAGCATTATCGAAATCTCGCAGAGCGCTGCCAAGGCGGCTCAAATAGCTCATGCGGCCGTAGCTACTTCCGAGGAAGTACAAAAGACGGTCAGTGAGCTTGAGGTCTGCAGCGAAAAAATTGAAAAGATTGTCAAAGTCATTACAACTATCGCCGCCCAAACCAATCTTCTGGCCCTCAATGCAACTGTTGAGGCCGCAAGGGCTGGTGAGGCTGGTCGAGGGTTTGCCGTTGTGGCCAATGAAGTAAAAGAACTAGCTAAAGAGACTGCGGCGGCCACCGAAGACATCACGGATCGTATCCAAGCTATCCGTCAAGTAACGCTCAAAACTACAAATGCCATGGGCAAGGTCTCTGCTATTATTGGCGAGATCAATCAACACCAAAGTACCATTGCTACCGCTGTTGAGCAGCAAAGTACAACAACAAAAGATATTCAACGATCGGTCGAGGAGGCAGCAGATCGCTCTTCAGCCATCGTGAAATCGTTTGGTGACGTAGACGCGCTGACCGGAGCGGCGCTAGAACGAGCAAAGAGTACCCTTGAGGCCTCGAGCGAGCTCAATAATTTAGCCAGTTCCATGAGCGAAACTCTTTCTCACTTTGAACTCAATAGGCGCACCTCAGAATTCGGCCGATAGATCCACAACAACTCCGGCGTGGGGCCTTGATCTCGTTCACCAGTGCGATACAAAAGAACGGTGCCCTTTCCTATCCGATCGTCCGTCGTACCGATCAGTTCCCTAGTGTTATACCTAGGCATTCTCGCCTGCACCGAAGGCTCATCCGATCAGATCTCTGCACCCCCAGACTCCGGGAGCCCAAACCCATCCATCTGGACTGACCTTAGCCATTTGCTCCCCTCAAACAATGGCCGAAAGCTCAGCATGGCCGCTACCGCCGTTGATGTTGATAAAGACCAGGATCTAGATCTCGTGGTTGCGCGGGAATTTGCCGCCAACCGTTTGTTTATCAACGACGGTTTGGGCCGATTCTCCGAGCCAAAAGAGCCTTTTGCTGGGGCAGCCTTTGACTCAGAAGATCTGGTGGTCCTGGATGTCAATAACGATGGTTGGGTTGACGTACTCTTCGTGTCAGAAGACAATAGAAACGATGAGTTTTATCTAGGAACAGGTCCTGGTCAATTTACACGAGCGTTCGAATGGCTACCTCCAGCAAGCATCACCAACGGTCTTGCCGCCGGTGACATCAACGAGGACGCTCGTATTGAAGTGTTTCTCGCCAACAATGGTCAGAACACAGCGTGGACAGCGCTCGATGAACGGTGGGAGCCTTTAGACATCCTTCCTGTACAACTAGATGTCTCTCAGAGCCTGGCACTGGGTGATCTCGATGGCGACGGAGACCTAGATATGGTTGTCGCTAACGAGGATACCAACCGAATCCTCCTACTCAATCCTGACAAGATATATAGCGACGCACCAGACCGTCTACCCCTTCGTTCCAGCCCTGAGGAAACCCGAGAAGTTGTTCTTGGGGATGTAGATAGCGACGGAGACTTAGACATATTTTTTGCTAACACTCGTCTGTTCATACCTGGAGCTATCCCCCAAAACCGCCTACTCTTAAATGAAGGAGATGGATACTTCACTGATGTCACCGAGACCCACCTACCTCCGGACGAGGACCGGTGCATGACCGCTGCTTTTGTTGATCTCGATGACGATGGTCACTTGGACATCATCACTGGCACGATCGATGATCTCGCTGCGGTGCGAGCATCAGAGCCTTATCGTACCTATCTGAATAATGGCTCCGGCATGTTTACCGAAGTCACAACCTTATTGCCAGCCCTAACCACCGGTAACGGATTTGCTATTGTCGCTGCTCAGCTCGATAACGATGCTACCCTTGATCTCTTTTTCGGTAGTCGGGGTGGTCCAGATCGATTGCTACTCAGTCAGCCACCTGAAAATCAGTGACCCCCCTCTTCCGCATCGTAGAGTATTGCCGATAACAAGCGGTGGGCCCCCTTTGTTGTGTCGCAGGGTCGCTTTGATTATCGGGCCCTTTACATAGATACAGCAAAGACCACTTGATGTGATTCTGTAAAAATTAACAAGGGAGCGCGCAGCGGGCATAGCCCCGCGGAAAAGCCGGAACTTGGGTTCAACCCAAGGGATTTCTGCTGTACACCTCAGATGGTTGCCAAACCCTATGCGGCTACGCTCGTCTTTGCGTTGCTGTGCCGGCCGTTGAATACGTTTGCAAGAGAGACAAGCCCAGCAGCCGATTGATATGGCCAGGTGTGTAGCTATCGAGCCCGGCTTTTCGTGATACGCTCTGACGACGAGGCGAGCGTACCTGGCGGTACGTGACCGAGGAGAAACTTTTCGTGGTCAAGACCTTTCACGGAAAGACCGGCCCATAGATACGTGCAGGGCTAGATCAACC
>JAHQVK010000243.1 GCA_019634385.1 Myxococcales bacterium
AAACTACAAGGCGAAAAATCCTGGGGCTAATCGAATGGGCATAAATATGTACCTGTTCGCAGATTCAGAGCTCAGCGGCGTTGAGTTAAGGTTTCCAGATGGAAAAAACTGGTTTGGAGGGCCGACCCGAACCCTCGCAGAAGCGGATACGGTGTCATCTCCGCCGCCGGAGGTTAGATAGACGCCCTCGCCTCCAAGTGAGTCCGAAGACTGAGGCAAACCCGGTACTTCACAATAGTTTCTATACCGTCCTTAGGGCGCATTCGGGGCCTAAAGCGTGATCAATCGGCAACGGAGGGTTAACAAGAGGCGCTGGAGGTGTGATTCAGTAGGTGAGAGGGTTGCTGTAGGCTTATCGATAGGTAGCGATGACTGCTGCTAGTATTGTGACATATTCCGCATCATATTGCTGTGACGACGTGTGCTTAGCTAAGGTCGTGATGGCTTGGCTCGCGGTCACCGGATGGCTTTGAGTGGATACGAGTGCGTCGTAAGCGGCGGCGACTCCAATTAACTTACTGAGACTAAGGACGGGCTGTTCTTGTTCGGGTTGAATGCTCAGCCGGTATTCCCGAGCGACCCGCCATCCATGGTGCCACCAAGGGTAGGTTTGATGGAGTTGTGCGGAGTTGGATATCTTGGTGGCCACTGAGGCGCATATTTCGTTGGTTTGGCTCAATTCCAGGCGGTGCGGACTGGGCAAGACCTGGGCAACAGCCATCGGAAGGTGAGTAAATAGGGCAATTTGAGCGAGAACTCGTTTGGCTTGAGGATGTACTTCTAGTGCAGAGGCTATCAGGGCGGCTATGTAGGCGGTTGATGCCGCATGTAGTGCGTGTTGAGTCAGTTTACTCTGCGTTCGGGACCGTACCTGATGAGCACGAAGGGCGAGGTCAGGTCGGGAATCTACAACATGTGTAAGATTGGTTGCCGATTCCACCAAGTTCTGGAGATGTTGGGCCGTGAATTTGCTTTGCTGCGCAGCGGAGACTGAACGGTTGAACGTCTCTGCGGCGGCGGCAAAACCGATCAAGGCCTTTTTCATAGAGGCGGGCGGGACGGAGGGTGATCGAACGACGTACGGAGCGAGTTCTTGAGTAAGGCTCCACTGAAGACGGGGTATGGCGCGCGCGCCTAGCCGTTGCTTAATACGTTCCTTGGCATCCCCCATTTTCTTTGATGCCAGAGCAACCTCCCAGTTCACCTCTGCTTGGTTGGTTGCTTCCCCATCCAGACCATCAATGATCGATACATAGTTTATCCCACTGTCTGGATCACGCGACAACGCTTCCATAAGGCAGTCAAGGGTTTCCACCCCGGGATAGTCAGGTGTATGACGTCCCAGGTGGCGGAGCAGAATGTCTTCAGACAGCGTTCCGGTCACCATTACCACCATGAGTCTTCTCAGCGCCAATGAGAAGCAAGATCGGCAATCGAGGGGCCGACTGACTCAGCGCAAGAACAATTTCGCGCCTGAATCGAGAGCGTCAATGGTGGTTAGATTACACTGGGGCTGGAGGTGTTATTTCCATGCCCAGGATGCGATACCTGCGGTCGAGCGTTCCGTCCATAGATTCGATGGCTCGATTGACAAGATCATTGTCTTCGAGGGTCCAACCAATCTCACTTCGAGTCCATTTGCGTCGTTGGCCTTCAGCGAAGGTTTCTGCAAACAGAATGGTTTCTAACCCTCTCTTTCTATACTCCGGCACAACTCCTAAGGATACTAGTCGACCTGAGGTTGTTTTTTTTATGTTGAGTAAGCGCAGCCAATTGAAAGGAAGGAGACGCCCGTTTTTAGGCATCTTTTCGTTGGCGTTGGGGAGAGTTGCTGAAAACGCAACCGGTTCACCCTCAAACTCGATAAACAAGATTAGTTCTGGGATGGCGATGAGTTGTAGATCTTTCATAAGAAAGGTGAACTCTTCGCGTGACGGGGGAACAAAGCCCCAATTATGCTCCCACGAACGGACGTATACCTGATACATACGTTCGATCTCAGCCTGACGATCTTTTAGATTTACTGGGCGAACGGTTAAGCCTTCTCTCTTGCGCACCCGATTAGCAACTTTTTGAATTCGCTGTCTTCCTGGGGTGTTCATCCCTTCTTTGGGATCGATCATCCATATGAGAAGATCTTTGGCCTTGCCGAAACCAAACGATTGAAAGAGTTCTTCGTAGTAAGGTGGGTTGTACGTATTTTCTACGAAAGGTGGACGAGTGAAGTTTTCTACAAGCAGTCCGCACTGATGATTTGTTGATAGATTCATCGGTCCAAAGACTTCTGTTATATCTTTGGACTGAAGCCAGCGCATGGCTTCGTTGAGGAGTGCGTGAGCAACGGCTTTGTTATTCGCACTTTCAAAAAATCCAAAGAACCCGGTCTGCGTACTATGGTAGGCATTATAAGCCTTATCTATGTGTACGATCATCCGAGCCTTGGGCGTCCCATCCTCCATGGCGATCAATGCTCGATATTCGAGTTGCTTGAATGCTGGGTTTTCTACTGGTCGTAAGAAGGACATGAAGTGCATGTGCAAAGGCGCTATGTAATTAGCATCACCCTCATAGAAAGGGTCGCACATACTCAGGAACCGTTGTCGTTGGCTGCGGTTATTGAGGTCGACGTCGATGATCTGCACCGAGGAGGCCTCGAGGGTACGGCTTGCTGGTGGGGGATAGAGCTTCGGTAAGTTGTCCGGGGGGCGACCGAAGCGATTGGCTTCTGCATCTGGATTAGAGGTTTTCCTGACTCCTGGGATGGAGCTATTTGTTTGCGATCCGGTGGTACTCATACTTGTCATACCCAACCAGCCTCTCGGTACCACGACATCGTTCGTGGGACGCCTTCGGACTGTGAAATTTTGGGTTCGAACTTCAGATCCTGCTGGGCGGAATCTATGCTAGCGGTCCAAGCCTCTTGTTTACCCATTTTTATCTTTTGTCTGTTTGCTAGTCGAGGTCGCTTGTCTAACCGTGACAGTGTTTCCCCAGCCCACCCCGCAAGATCAACAAAAGCCTCCGGAATATCAATATCTCGAACTTTCCTTTGAGCCGCCTCAGTCACCAGTTTTTGGAAGTTTTCCCAAGTGACGGGCAGGCCGTCCGTGACAAAGTAGCCCTTTCCAACTGCCTCTGGACGACCGGTTGCATTGAGGATCAACTGAATTAGGTCGTCTACGTAGACTAAAGATATCCACCGTTGTCGGTTGCCGAAGTAGAGGTTCCAGCCCTGAGCTGCACTCTTAAAGAGCTGAAAGAAATCGGCATCGCCGGGCCCGTATACTCCCCCAGGACGCAGGATAGTATATGGAATTCCGGAAGTTACTAAACTTTTCTCCGCTTCAAGTTTGCTTCGCCCGTAATGTTCTACGGGGGCGGGACTGTCTGTTTCCCGATGCGGACGTTCGGCCGTGGATGGACCCCACGCAGCCAGCGAACTGACAAATACAAATCGCTCCAGAGGCTGCGTCATGCTTTTACTGGCGGTCAGAAGGTTTTCGGTAGGCATTGTATTGGCGCGGGCGAAATCTTGGTAGGTGACCCCTTTGGTAGCGCCGGCGACGTGCAAAACGTGGGTTGGTTGCTCTTTGGCGAAAATTGTTGAGAGCCCAGAGACGTCAGCATAATCGACCTCTAGGGATCTCCCCCTAGAGGCGGGCGGAGACCCTTTCCGTCTGAGAGCCACGACATCAACGTTAGCGTCGAGTAGGGTATCTCGAAGACGTCTACCAATGAATCCACTTGCGCCGGTGAGAAGTACGGTGCCAAAAGCAGGCAGCTTGGACATTACGCGGGTTTTCGAAGACCATTCAGTGTTTGGCAAGTCGTTGACATTGTCACTGCCCGCGATTAGCGTCCCGCACCTACTTTCCGAGAGGCTGTATCGTGAACGAAAAGACCGCCAAACTGCTCCGTAAATACACGAAAGTAAAACCTGAAGTTAACTTGAACAACCTGAAGCGTGAGTGGCACGGGTTGGATCAATTCGAGCGACGCGACTTACGAATCCGCCTTCAGGAAGAGATTGCTGCTGCTCCAACTCAACCGGCGGACTCCTCCCCATCTCAAGAAGAAGCTTGAGTCCGACCACACAGAAGTCCTTGGATTGATGTTCACCGGTTGGATCAGTTCGCCGATGGTTCAGTAGTCCTGTTTCAAAAACTCTTCACTGTCACTGTCAGCAACAGCTGTGGCTGTAGGCTCAGTACCAGCAATAAATGCTTCTTCGACCGCACCGGGCGTGCCGGATGGGACCCTTTTGCCGGTTTTTCCATCGATCGGTACAAAGACAATATCAGGCGGGGGGTCAAACCAACCAGAGGGAGCTTTGACCGCTTGCTTCATATAATTTACCCACAAGGGGAGGGCAGCTCGCCCTCCCTGTTCGTATCGACCCATGGGCAATTTGTAATCGTCAAAGCCAACCCACACTGCCGTGGTTAGCTGCTTGGTGAAACCGATAAACCAGGCATCGAAGCTATCGTTGGTTGTCCCCGTTTTCCCAGCAACGGGTACACCCACCGCTTTGGCCGCAGTACCCGTGCCGTTTTCGACCACGTTGCGCATCATCTTGCTGATGAGGAAACTGGTGTTGGGATCGACCACGTCATCGGGTGGGTTGGAAATCCAGTTGATGGCTCGCTTGAGTTTGGTTTGTATGCTTGCAAACGGGTCGCCAGGCCAGCCCCTGTCGACTAAGACCTTACCGTGTCTGTCTTCTATTCGGGTGATATACCGGAGAGTTGAACGCCGACCCTGGTTGGCGAAGGTTCGGTAGACGTTGGTAAGTTCTACCATTTTCGCACAAGAGGCGCCGAGGGCCAGTCCGAGCTCTGGACGAAGGTCGGTGGTAATACCTAGCTGTTGAGCCCACTGGATCGCTTGTTGGGTGCCCACGGCATCAAGAATGCGAATAGCGGGTAAGTTCATAGAGTTCTGTAGGGCATACCGCATACTGACTTCTCCCTGGAACTGACCGCTGATGTTGCTAGGCTTCCAGCGGAGACCACTGGTTGCGTCATTGAAGGCCAAGGGAGCATCGAGAATGGTTTGGGCTGGTGTCCAATTGAGAAAATGAATCGCTGCAGAGTAGATGATCGGCTTAAACGCGGAGCCTGGTTGGCGACAGGATTGCGTGGCGCGGTTGAACTCTGAGCGTCCGAACGCGTACCCACCGAGCATGGCTAATACGTAGCCACTTTCGTTGTGGACGGACATAAGCGCGGTTTCGAGGCGGGGCTCTTGCTCGAGTACCACCAACGAGGCTTCCGTAGGGAGGTCAAGCGCCTGCAATTGTTTGGCGGAAAAGCCGCGCTGTGCGCTGAGTGACTTGGGGGTGGTAGCTCGTACCAGTAGGATGTCACCACGCCTAAAGTTGGGCGGGATCTGCTTTAAGAGGGCTGAGTCATAGCGGACCTGGGGATTCAGTCGTCGAGCCCATCGCATCCCTTGGAGAGGAAGAAATGCTTGATGGGGTCCAATTTGTAGTTCAATAACGTTCTTGCTGCGGTCGATATTGGTGACGAGGCCAACATGTAGTTCACCAGCTCTCAGCTGTTCCGTCTGACCTCGTCGTTTCAGTTCCTGAGTGTACCGATCGACAAATCGCTTCTTTTCCGCCCGCTGGCTTATCGTATAGCGGAGCAGGGGCCCTTGGTAGCCTTGCCGCTTATCGACCATGCGCAATTGCACGTACGCGGCATCTTCCGCGGCTCGATACCGCTCTACGTCAACAGTGGTATATACCTTGAGCCCACCTTCCAGAAGGGTGCTTTCGTCAAACTCGTTGCTGAGTTGTCGCCGTACCTCTTCGGTGAAGTACGGTGAAATCTCCCGCCTATAATTTGGGGCTGGATAAACGTTGATAGCGGTATTTTCGGCCTCAGCAAGCTCGTCTGGAGTGATGATGTTCTCTTCGAGCATGCGTCTAAGCACATACACTCTCCGCTTTTGGGCCCGCCTGGGATTAACAAAGGGTGAGTACCTAGAAGGGGCCTGGGGAAGCCCCGCTAGTAGGGCAATCTCGGCCACTGAGAGGTCACTGACATTCTTACGAAAGTAATTTTGCGCCGCTGCCTGTACGCCGTACGATTGGTTACCTAGGAACATCTGGTTGAGATAGATTGTAAGAATATCGCGCTTGGATAGGTTGTTTTCGAGCTGTCGGGCGAGGATAGCTTCCCGGATCTTGCGTGAGTAATTACGGGCTGTTCCGGCACTGTAGCCATCCGAAGAAACGATCAAGGATTTGGCTACTTGCTGGGTGATCGTAGAACCACCTTGGACAACCCTACCTGCTCTTGTGTTCGCGATGACGGCTCGGAGGATGCCGAAAAAGTCTACTCCAGAATGACTAAAAAAGCGGTCATCCTCAGACGCAATAAATGCGGCAACAAGCTTTGGGGGTAGCTCATCGTACCCCACGACAGAGCGCTTTTCCTTGAATAGCTCGCCTATGAGTTGCCCTGATTGATCATACACTCGGGTAACAACCCGGGGTTCGTAATCGGCTAGTCGTTTGAGGTTAGGAAGGGTTGTTGCGAGATAAAGATATACGCCGGCTCCAGCTACGACGACTATGATCCCCCCTACAATACTGAAAAACAATGTCAACCGGATAAAAAAGCTGACCCAGCTTGTGGGGCGTTCGCCAACATAGGAAACGTTCATGATGATCGGAGGCGGTGAGTCCGCGTACCTGTTACCTATAGCAGAAATCACTTGGGTTGAACCCAAGTTCCTGCTTCTACGCGGGGATATGCCCCGCTGCGAGACCCTTTGTTGATTCTTACAGAATCAATGCAAGGGGTCTTTGCTGCATAAATGAACTGGAGCGATAATGACCATGGGTAACTCAGATACTTTGTCTTATATTAGCACAGACACATCGATGGGAGTGATATAATGGGCTGTATGATGGTCTATGTGTTTCGTTACAAAATGTTACACTGCTGTTATGCCGCGTTGATTCGTTCTATCCTCCAGCGATACGCTAAGGTTGGTGTCCCAGAAAACTGCGCTCATTATTGATTTTGAACGGGAATACGCGTTGCGGGTAGCTGCTGCGCTTCGAGGGAGTGAGCTCAAAGTCACGCTCGTCGAGACCGAAGGTGAGACGGCGGAGCAAGTGGGCGCTGAACGCCCTGATGTCGTTATTATTCGTGCATCCAATCCTTCGGGTGAATCGGGTTTTGTCTTATGTACACGACTGAAGCGCTCCGAACGTCTCGGACGAATTCCTGTTATACTTTATGATGATGAGGAGAAGCAGGCTGCGCTCGATACCCACCGGGAGCAAGAAGGGACCGCGGATGGATATGTTACCATCGACGGTACGCAGATGCGCTCACTCAAGGAACAGGTTGATCAGGTCCTAGCGATGGTGGCGGATAATCCACCACCATTACCTTCCCCAGATCCGTCTGCTGATTTGGGACAGGAAGACACCGCATTTATTGAGAAGGTTGCGGATTCGATTTCTCACGTAGATCCAGGGGCATCCTTACCTCCCCCCGTGGCAAAGCCCCGGAGAGGCTCCGGTCTGAGGACCACGGCGGATGCCAAACTCGATCTGCTTCGTCAGAAGCTTCGCCAGCGAGAGGCTGAACTAGCGAAACTTATGCAGATGTATCGTTCGAAGGAACGAGAATATCACGAGTGGAATGAGAAGCTCGTGGAAAGAGATGTTGAGGCTCAAAGCCTACGCATGTCTGTTGAGGAGCTCACCCAACAAGCGGAGCAAGCGCAGAATGAACTCGATTATCGCACAGAAGAGTTCAACGCTTCATTTGAGCAGCTGCTCGACGAAAAAGTATCTCGCGAAAATGAACTCATTCAGATTATTTCGGAAAAAGAAAAAGATCTATCTGAGCTCGAAACGCTCCGGGCAGATGCCGAACGGGCAGCAGCGGCCGACCGAGATAAGCTCGAAACGCAGCTTGCTGATGTAACGCTGGGGCTTGCTGAGCGCTCGAAGCAGTGTGATGACAACGAAACTTCGTTGAAGCAACGGACGGAAGCGCTCAAGGATGCCACGCAACAATTGGAGGGTGCTACCACCCAAATTGAATGTCTTTCAGTGGCCAAGACGGAGTTGGAGACCTCACTGGAGGCATCAACCACCCAAGTATGGGCTTTGGAGGAGAAGATACTTGAAGTCCGTCAGACTCTTGTAGCTCTCAGGGACGAAGCGGAGGAGGCCACTCGAGACCACGAAGCGATGCTCGCGGAACGGATATCTTTGGCGGATGATCTTCGGGAAGATCTGACTCTGTCCGAACAGGCCTTCACTGAGGCAAAGGCAGCTCTTGAGACAAAAGCTACCGAGATAGGGATCCTCAACCAGCGATGTTCGGATCTGGGTAACGAGATTGCCGACCTCAATATGAGATTGTCGGAGGAGGCTGAGGCTCGAACAAGTGCTGAAGCCTCCCTCGGCGAAGTGGTTGAGGAACTGAAGCAGCTCCGAGAAAACGAGCGTCAGCTACTTGAAGACCTTGAAGTACGCGAAAGCCAATTTGGGGAAGAAGTTCAGAGGAAGGAGGAACTTCTTGAACAGCAGCGTTCACTCGAAGAGGCCCGCGATAGTCTGGAGGAGTCCTTAGCCTCTTTACGGGAGGAGCAGGCTGAGGTGATGGCCAAGGCCGAAGAACAGCGCCTGAGTCTCGAAGCCGAAAAAGCTCAATTGCAACAACTCTTGCAAGACGCTGAGGAAAGCTCTCAGGCGCTGGAAGACGAGCTTCGGCAGCAGCTCGCTCAACAGCACACCGACTTAGAGAACCGTATGGAGCAGCTCGACGCTCTCGAGCGGGCGGTTGATGTGGAACGACGGGAACGGACCTCAGCGGAACGTATGGTCGCTTCGCTAGAAAGAACCAGTCTGCAACTGCAGGAAGACCTAAGCACGGAACGCAAAGAGCTCCGTTCACAGTCTGAGACACTGGTTGAGGTACGAGCTGAACTTGCTCAGAAAATTGGGCGCCTTGAGACGGTTGATGCATCCCTGAAAGAGGCTCGGGAAGAGCTCTCTCAAAAGCTAGAATTGGCCAAAAATCAGCTCTCCGAGCTGACGGCGGAGGTGGCTCGTCGGGAAGAGGGGCTAGAGAGAGTACAGGATGAATTTGCCCGAGCCCGCACGATGTGGAGCGAAGATCGCTTGACCTTGGTTGCTGACAGGGAACGCCTGCAGGAGCGAGCTGAGAAGCTAAGGTCCGAGCTGGATCGGGTCACGAATGCCTATGATGGGGCTCAGGGGGATATGGAACGGGTCGAGAACGAACTCGAATCCCTGCGGGCCTCGGGAGAGACCAAAACCCATCAGCTCGAGACGGAAATTGAGCACTATCAAGAGCAGTCGGCGGCTCTGCAAGCGGAAAATGAGCAGCTCCAGCGGCTCATTGAAGAGAACCGGTCTGAATATGAGGAAACGTGCGCCAAACTCCGCGCTGAAAATCAATACGCGGTTGAAACTCAGGGGGCACGGAGTCGGGAGGCTGCGGATGAGCTCAAAATTTCCTACGAAAACCGCATAAACGAACATTTGGCGAAGTTAAGTGAGCTAGAGTCCTCGCGAGCTGAGCTCCAGGCGTTGCAACAGACGACGCGTCAAGAAGCGGATCATCTTTCCAGTACGTTGCTAGCGGAGCGTACGGCACGGAAGGAGGAAATCGAAGAGCTCAAACAGTCGCTGACGGCGCAGGCCTCGAGACTTGAAGAAGCGAGCGCTAAAGCCGGGGCTTTGGCGGCGGAAAAGCGTGCGGCGGAAGAACGGCTGGTTGCGGGTGAAGGGGTTCACGCGTCCCGGCTGTCTGAGCTTGAGGCACGACTCGAGGACCGGCGTGGGGAGCTGGATCGGGTCCATGACACCGTTCGGGAGCTTGAGCAGAGTCTCCAGGCTGTGCGGCAATCTCGGGAGGAGCTCGAGAGTCGTTATCTACGCGAACTAGAGGATGTTCATGAGTCGTACATGAGTCAGGCCCAGGAGCTGGATGTGGCTCATTCCCTTGAACTTGATGATCTTCGGGCACAGGTGCTTGAGGCGAAGCGCAATGAACGTACCTCCCAACTGGCTGCCCAGCGGATGAGTGAACGATTGCAGAAGCTAGAAGGGCGCCCAGCCCGTTCCAATGCCCGGGCGGAGTTTGAGAACTTTATTGCCCAGGTGAGTTCTGATCCTGGGCTGGCGGTACCCAATCCGGGGTCTGCTCGAGCGCGAGGTGAAGGGCCGATAGCGCCCACCGGACCAGGTCGTCGGTCGCCGGCCCGGGTTCGTCGACCAGTTCCGGCAAGCACACTGATCGACAACGCGGCTTCTACGGTTGACCGTCGAATCCCCAGTAGTGGTCCGCCGAAAGAAGATGAATCTCCAACCGAGGGGGCTTCGTCGGCGGAGATCGAAGAAGTCTTGCGAAAGCAGTTTGAAGGGCAGGAAACCTAAGCTATCCAGCTTAGACGTGGGACAATGCAGGGGCTGCCATGGCCGTCGAAACCAAGCTTTACCCGATCTTGGCTGCGAGTCAGAGGCAAGATCGTCTCTGACGGCGGATACGGATCCGCCTCAGGCGACTATTGTCGATATCATCCGGTTTGCTTCGCACCGATGGCTCATCCGTTCGGCCTTGAGTTTCGCCGTTATAGGTGGTGGAGGCCTAGCAAGTTGCGCAAACGTGGGTATCCGCGGAACCCATAGTGCTCCCCTGCCGGGAGAGGCGGCGATCGGTTTGGGTCGCGGAGAAACCCTTCCACCGTTTTCTCCAGTGGATACTGCGGCAGAGAATTGGAAACGCTCGGAGGAGGCTTTCGAGCAAGAGCGGTACTTGGTGGCGGGTCGCTACTACGTTTTCATTCGCCGGAAGTTCCCGTATTCAAGATTCGCGGTGTTATCCGACCTGCGATTGGCTGATGTGCAGTTTCAGCGGGAACGTTGGCTCGAAGCGATCGATGGTTACAATAGCTTCACCCGTTTGCATCCGACCCACGATCAAGTACCTTACGCGATGTTTCGCATTGGCCAGGCGCAGCACGAGCTGATTCCCAATGACTGGTTCTTGCTTCCGCCGGCGCATGAAAAAGATCAATCGGCGGTCCGCGAGGCTTCTGCGGCTCTAGGTGTATATCTTCGACGGTACCCGGAGGATACATTTGCCGATGAAGCAAGGCGGTTACAGACCGCAACTCGCACCCGATTGTTGAAACATGAGCAATATGCGGCCGCATTTTACAAACGACGGAAGCTATGGAGGGGATACATCCAACGGCTAGAGACGATTCGCAAAAAGTTCGCTGATCTAGCTGTAGACGAGCAACTATTGCTAGAGCTGGTCAAAGCCTACGCGCAGGTACGCAAAAAACCGGAAGCAGCGGGAGTGGCTTTGGAGCTCAAAAATACATACCCCGAGGCCGATGAGGTCTCTAAGGCGGAAGAGATCGTAGAAGCGATCCAAGAACGAAAACCTGAGAAAGATTCTCCGAAGCCGGAGGAGACTACGGAAACCGCAGACAACGGGTAAAAACTATCTCTTAGGTGTGTTTTTGCGTGGGTGCGGAACGACTGGACTTGTACCAACCGAGCGGCCTCTGCCTCACGTGTCTTGGCGTGGACGCGGAACGGTTACCTACTCAGTAGGAGGCTGAAGCACTAATCATGACCGGTGGCTCCCACCGCTGGTGGCTCTTGAGCCCGTTGCAGACGTCGACCGGGAACTATGGCGAAATGATCCGGTTCGAACTAAGGATACGCCCTAAGAGGGGTTGTACGCGCTCTCGGTATAAGAACCGGCGGTCGAGATTAAAGTTGTTGATTGGTTGGAGGATCAATGCGTGTAGGCCTCACATCAACTGCTGGTTTATACCTTGGAGGGAACACCCCCGACTCTAGTTTCCCGGATCACAGCCGTAATAGAGACTCGATGAGGGTTTCTTTAGCAGTTTTCAGGCTCAATAGTCCCAATATCGACCTCGGGAGTTTGCGCCTGTATGGCCGGGAAACTAGGCGCGGCCAACACATGGGTTGTGCATCGGGGATAGGTCAGTTGAAGTGAGAGCTTCATCTTTAAAGCAGCGACCCCATCTTGCGCCTCCCAAACCCCCAGTACTTCTTCCTCATCTCGGACGAATAGGAAGTGTGTCATGTGATGTCCTCTCTGACTTGACGGCAAAAATTTACCGTCGGTCTGGCGCAGCTCATCATGTAGCTCCGCAAATTGATCTCTCATCACGTTCGGCGGTTCACCTACACGTATGAAAAATACTCACAAATCTACGGAGAAAGTCCGACGGGACTCTTTACCGTAGAACAATATCGTTAACACCCCTGCCACGTAGGTGGTAAGCCCCCCCAGCGCAAATGCGCCATCGGTCTACACTGTGATTGTCTCAAGTCCAGAGCGTTCGAGCGCCACCGGAGTCACGCTTGCGTCCTTCTACGTTGTAGCTATCGGGCTTTCATTATTGCCGGTTCCCTCCTGGTTACAGCCCACGGAGCTCTTGAGCGAAGATGATCCGATACAAGCTATAGCTGAAGTCTTATTAAGCAAGCCGGAATCAATACCTCTCCCTGACCAACAGGTCGACCAACAGCAGGCAGAGGGAGACTTGTTCCCCAACGATAATGAGGATCCGAGTGCTGTACTCGCAGTGGGAGAAAACGCTGGAGTCCATACGCGTACTTTGGGGCGTACGGAAACACCCTGGGTTATGCCTCCCCGTCCCCAGCTTGATCGGTATGCTGAGCTTTTAGGGCTGATGGCATCTCCGCTCGAACGTCCTTGTCTTAGGCCTCGGCGAAGTCGCCGACGGGAACGGTCCCCAGTGACTGGTAAATCCTGTGAGAGGCTCTCTATGTCCCGTTTCTTTGAACGTCTACGGAAGATTGAATCTGGGACGCACGAGAATCTCGTAGCAAGGGTGGTCCATTTTGGTGATTCGTTAATTGCGTCGGACAAAATATCAGACATGGTGCGAAAGCGGCTCCAAGAGCGTTTTGGTTCGGGTGGAAAAGGCTTCCTCATGGCGAAGCGCTTAAATCAGCTTCAAAAAGGTCAGCGGTCGGGGCGCGGCAGTGATGGTTGGGAACTGGATATTATGACTGCTCCTATTCACAGGTTAGATGACCGTCACTTCGGCTTTTCGGGCGCATCCTTTACCGCAAAAAAGCGCAGAGAGATGCTCCTTTTTGAGCCTATCGGTGCGAGTCGCTTCGTAGATATCTTTTATCTATCCCAGCCCAAAGGAGGGCGACTAACGTTACTTGCTGATGATGTGGCTGTGGGGCGGTTGAATACCAAATCGGCTAATGTTCAGGCCCAAGTAGAGCACTTTGTCCTTCCGGAGACGACGAAGAAGCTAGAGCTACGAAGCGAGAGCGCCAATGTCCGGTTGTATGGAATGTCGCTAGAAGCCAAACGGGCGGGTATAGTTTGGACCACTCTGGGGCTTCCTGGGGCTACCTCCGATGTATGGTTACGGCCGAACAAAGAAGAGTTTGTACGATTACTCTCCAGACATAGGCCCCACCTGGCGGTGTTTATGTTAGGGGGCAATGACGGGTTGATGTTGTCCAAAAAGAAAACGACCCTTAGGGCCATAGAGAAAAGCACACGTCGTCTGGTGGGTCGGGTTCGTGAGGCGTACCCAAGGATGGATTGTCTGTTGGTGTCTCCGTTAGAAGCAGTTCGGGCCAAAGGTGGTGGGCGTCGGCTCATACCTAAGCCTGAGGTACCCAAGGTGATTGAAATCCAGCGTAGAGTAGCGCGAAAGGAAGGATGTGCCTTTTGGGACATGTATACTTCGATGGGAGGCAAAGGGTCACTGAAAAAGTGGGTGAAGGCTCGGTTGATGTTAGCTGACTTTATTCATCCTAAAAGTCGGGGGAGCAATTTGTTAGGAGAGATAATGGCTGAAGCCATTATGACGGCTTACGATGAGCATATAACTAGGGATGATGCCCAAACAGCTACGGGGGGTTAGTAAGTGCTGTTTCATAGTCTCCAGTTTCTGATTTTTTTGCCGATCGTTTTTGCTCTTTACTGGTTGGTAGCGGACCATCCCACGGTCCGAAAGGTTCTGCTACTGATTGCTTCGGCACTTTTCTATGCGGCTTGGAATCCGGTTCCCTTTCTATTGGTGTTGTACTGCGCAACCTTAGACTATTTCATGGCCAAGCTTATGGCATCTGCCGCTGATGCCTCTCTTCGTAAGCTGTACCTGATGGTCTCTATCGTTAGTAATCTGTCGGTACTTGTCTTTTTTAAATATGCTAACTTTCTGCTCGAGACTCTCGTTGAGATGGCCTCCTGGTTGGGTATCCAGTTGGTATTTCATAGGCTGGATATTTTGCTTCCGCTGGGGATCTCTTTTGTTGTTTTTCAAACCCTAAGTTACACGGTAGATGTTTATCGAGGAGATTGTGAGGCGCGAGACTCTTGGGTTGATGTTGCCCTCTTTATCTCCTTTTTTCCACAGATTATCGCTGGACCTATTGTCCGCGCGAGCCATTTCCTTCCGCAGTTAGATGCGCGCCCCGCCCTTCCGAACGATCATGGCGCGCGCGCTATTCTCCGGATAGCTAAGGGGCTTGCTAAGAAGATTTTGATCGCAGATCTCTTAGAGGCTGATATCATCAGCCGGGTTTTTTCGTCCCCGGAGACCTATTTTCCGCTTGAAGTTTGGGGAGGGGTTTTTGCCTACACGCTCCAAATTTATTATGACTTTTCTGCTTACTCAGACGTAGCTATCGGCTCCGCGGCGTTATTTGGCTTTTATATTCCGGAAAATTTTAATCGCCCATATAAGGCAACAAACCTTCCGGAGTTTTGGCAAAGATGGCATATCAGTCTTTCCACCTGGCTTCGTGACTATCTCTATATTCCGCTCGGAGGTAACCGAGGAACAAAACTATTTACCATTAGAAATCTCATGATCACGATGGTTCTCGGTGGTATTTGGCACGGCGCTAACTGGCGTATGGCCTTGTGGGGGGGCATGCACGGGATTGGTCTGTCGCTTACCCGTCTCTATTGGTGGAGGTATGGTCGTCCCAAACCGGGTGAGAGTCCGTGGTGGTGGGCGGCAATAGGGTGGATGCTGACGTTTTTGTCGGTGATGCTTGCGCGCATTTTTTTTCGAGCAGAGAGCATGCCTATGGCGTGGAAAATTCTCTCCGAGATGCTTCCCGGCAATCACCCGTGGGCAGAGCTCGTTGCTGCTCCTAATTTGACCCTTCGCGTCCTCACCATTGTAGGAGCCGCTTCTTTGCTGCATTTTGGTCCCACCCGGTTGTTTGATCGTATTGCGGATGTGTGGGTCTTGACCCCGATTCCGGTGCGGGTGATGGCACTTGTTGGACTGAGTTTGGTGGTCAAGCAAGTGATGGATTTTGAAGCCCAGACCTTTATTTACTTTCAGTTTTAGCTGGGCTTTTCGCCGCCAGCATACGGTCTTCTTCCGGAAGACGATGACGGACTTCCTGCGCGATTGTAGTGACATGCTTGTCGTTGGCATCCAGGTTGGTGAGCGCTCGATCGAGCTCGAGGACATATGTTGTGTTGTCTCCGCTGGCGCCCCGGCTTTGAATTACTTGTTCGGCGATACTCTCTGGGGAGGCCGGACCTAACCACTGCTTATTGGTCTCACTAGCTAGATAGACCAACGCTGGAAATATGCGTGCAGTTGGGGTTTGTAGTTCAATCTCTAATCGATGATATCCATCTTGCTCCCGGTGGTCGAGCTGGTTGAGCACGGATCGGTAGTGCTCGGGGGAAATATGAAAGGCCATGCCACGACAGCAGCTGGACGGTGAAGCTTGGACGAGGGTGACCACCCTTCCCGGAGCGTTAGGTGTGCCCCGATGATCCGTTGATCCCTGCCAAAAGCGTCGCTCCCAGCCGTATAGGTCGGCGACTTGTTTGTTGATATATGGAAATGCTGGTCGCCAAATAAGTGACCCATATCCAAAAATCCACATTGAAGATGTTTACTGCATTTTAGGGAAGGCATCGATCACGAAATCTAGCAGCCTGTTGATTTAGCCCTGTGTGTAGCTATCGAGGCAGGCTTTTCGTGAAACGTTTTGACGACGAGGGGAGCGTACCAGGCGGTACGCGACCGAGGAGAGACTTCTTGTGTTCAGGATGTTTCACGGAAAGACCGGCCGATAGATGCCTGCAGGGCTAGATCAACAGGCTGCTAGGGCGTGTTTTTACCCTCCGGACTGCGTTCGGACTTGTTTCCTGTGCGTGAGGGGTCGGTGGCTTCACCCCCCTTTTGGGCCCCTCGGCCGGGTACATCCGTGGCCGCCCCCGCACACCCTCCGGCTACGGCGTCATCTCCGCAGCTGGAGGGTAAGGACATGCCCTAGCAGAAGTCCCTTGGGTAGAACCCAAGAGCCAGCTTCTCCGCGGGGCTATGCCCCGCGGCGTTGTAGGAACCAGTACAGAAAGTGATAAGTTAGGTAGCAAAGACCACTTGGTGAGACCCCCGGACTTTTTGGGGTGGTCAAAGCGGCCCCGCAGTGAGGCAAAATTGGGGGGAGCCACTGGAGGTTGCTTTCAAAACCCAACCGGTTTCTGAGTTAATCGAGTCGCTCGACTGTCAATGAGGATTGAGCTTCCGAATAGAGGTTCGGGGCAGGACCGTTGAGTGAGGTAAATCAACTGGGCACACTTTTGGACCAGCGCGGGTTGGTGCATCGCGTATCTTCGGAGGGCTTGTGGCTGGTTGAGGGGACTGTGCAGCACGTATGGTGGTCGGACCGAATTCGACACCTACTTGGGGCTTTCGACGAAGTAGACTTTCCTAATGAGTGGGAAAGTTGGCGTTCCCGACTTCATCCAGAAGACGGTGAAGATGTGGAACGAGCGCTTGCGGTCTATTTACAGCAGGCGTCACCCGCTGCGATCCTAGAGCAAGTCTATCGACTACGAAGAGAAGACGGGGCCTACCGCTGGTTTCGAGCGCGCATTGCGGGGGAGTGGAGTGCGCAGGGGGAGCTTACTCAGGCGGTGGGGTCCTTGGTTGATGTTACGGAAGAACATGACCAAAAGGTCACACTCGAAGCGTCTCAAGTTGAGGTAGCAAACCTGCGCCATAAGCTTCAAGATGCCTACTCTCGGACTGCAGCAATGGAGGCTGAGTTGTCGGTTGCTCAGGCTGAACTATATTCGGTCCAGGGTTTGCTTAATGAGCGGACCTCGTTGTTAGCTCGGAACGCAGAGGTTGAAAGCAAACGAGCATCAATGGATGCACGCTTTGACTTGTTTCAAAAAGCATGTGCTGACGGGATGTGGGATGTGGAGATCATCGAAGGTGACCTGCACCACGCTGACAACATCGTGTGGCGCTCCGAAAACTACCGTAGCCTTTTAGGCTATACAAATATTTCCGAGTTTCCGGATACATTAGATAGTTGGATGACGAGTATTCATCCTGATGACAAGTGCCAAGTACTGGATACATTTCGCTCTTATGTTCAAATGGCGTCAGCGGACAGCGTCTATGAAGCTGAATATCGACTTCGGACTGACAGCGGAAAATATCGATGGTTTAGGGCTCTTGCAGCCAAGCTAAAGAACGAAGAACGGGGGATAATTCGAGTAGCAGGCACACTCAAAGACGTGCATACTGAAGTTCGCTTGCGCCACCTCCTTTCTGACGAAATAGGAAAGCTCGAAGATATGTCTTCGGACCTATCTGCGATGAGTGACCGAGCGATGCAAGATGCGGAAGCCACAGCGGCCCAAGTGCAGGCTGCTGCTTGCCGAACTAATGAACTATCTTCGAGTGGCCGGCAAATTTTGGACGCTGCTACCGCGATGCTTGTTACTGTGGAGGGGATTTCGACCCATGCGACGGAAGCGCATCAGGTGGCCACGGTAGCGGTTGAAACCGCGCAGACGACTGATTCGATCATCAATCAGCTGGATCGCAGTAGTAAAGAGATCGGTCAGGTCATAAAGTTAATTACCTCGATCGCGGCGCAAACCAATCTCCTAGCTCTGAACGCAACTATCGAAGCTGCACGTGCTGGTGAGTTTGGAAGAGGGTTTGAAGTTGTTGCTCATGAGGTCAAGGAGCTTGCTAAAGAAACCGCCAAAGCAACCGATGATATTCAAAATCGGGTGGATACGATTCAGACAGATGCGCATGGTGCTATCTGTGCGGTTGCTGAGATAGCTAAAGTTTTTGGGACCATCCGGAGTATGCAGGGAAGTATAGCAGAGGCGGTAGACCGGCAGACCGTGAAATGTAACGAGATCGTGGATCTTGCCCAGGGAGTGAATACCCAGGTTGACGATTTTGAGCACATGCTAAGCCTCGTGGCTGACCGAGCTCAGAAGGCAAGCGAAAGCGGTGATCAAAGCAAAGCAAATACCGAGACTATTACTTCCGTCTCTCGGAATTTGGCGCTTCTGACTGAGACTAAGAGAAAGTGAGTGGAGAGCTAGCAGCCGGTTGATCTAGCCCTGCACGTATCTATGGGCCGGTCTTTCCGTGAAAGTCTTGACCACGAAAAGTTTCTCCTCGGTCACGTACCGCGAGGTACGCTCGCCTCGTCGTCAGAGCGTATCACGAAAAGCCGGGCTCGATAGCTACACACCTGGCCATATCAATCGGCT
>JAHQVK010000244.1 GCA_019634385.1 Myxococcales bacterium
GTCTTTTTTCCGTGGAACGTCTGGACCGGCTTCGCCTTTCATCGGTTGCATACGCCCGGTATGCGCCCTCTTCATCCGGAGCGTTCCACGGAAAAGATACTTCGCGGATCACCCATCCCACTTTTCCGATGGCCTGCTAGTGGTCAGGACCTTTCACGGAAAGACCGACCGATAGATGCGTGCAGGGCTAGGGCGTGTTGCCGAACTCGGACAAGGTCTTATTGGTTTTAGAATACAAAAATATCAATCACTTACCGTACCCTTGCTCGGAGCTTTTCAGTCAGATAGCTCTACAGCAAAGATCTCTTGAATTGATTCTGTAAGAATCACCAAAGTGGTCGCAGGGGGGCATAACCCGGCGTAGAAGAAATTACTTGGGTTCAACCCAAGTGATTTCTGCTGTATGGCTAGGCTCCCTCCTAAGCGGAGGATTCAGGCGCGCCAGGTCCTCTGTGATACAGCTGCTCTGCCGGCTCAATAGGCGGAAAGTCAATCGGAGATGGCCTGATCTTGCGTTAGTATAGTAGGGCGGACTTGTGGTTCCGTCCGTTGCCCACTTTATTTGGTTTGGCCGGCACTTTCCGTGGCTGAATGAACTGGCGATTGCGTCAGCGGCGCTTCCGGGAGCTTTTGAGCGAGTAGTTCTTCATCACGACGGAGAACTCAATCCCGCGGTGCTTGAGCGCCTTAGACGGGTCCCAGGCTTTGCCGCGGAACGGATCGATCCTGAGGCGCTGTTTAACTCCATCGATGGTGGTGACGAGCTCCGAACGGTATATGCGGCCTTGGTTCGGCCCAATGCGCGGGCCAATGTGGTGCGGGCAGCTATTCTGTATCGCCATGGTGGTGTCTACCTTGATATGGACACTGTGACACTACGATCATTGGCACCGCTGTGTGTTGAAGCAGCCTTCTGTGGTGAGGAAAGAGTGGCTTGGCCAAAGTTGGTGAGATATAGTCGTCATCCATATCTGCACGCTCGCGCTTTGGTACAGGATCTTGTTCGTTTTGGTTGTGCTCACTTACCGCGAGGCTGGCGACTTTTTCGTCAGATCGAATCTATGTATCCATGTGCGGTGAATAATGCGGTGATTGGGGTTGAGCCAAACCATCCGTTTATGGCTCGGCTACTCCATGCTATGTTGAGGGTACCGGAGGCACAAAGAACGGTTCCTTTTGCCCTCGGGACGCATCTCCTACAGGCTCAAATAGCCGAATGGCAAAGTATTGAACATTCGGTCACAGTTCATCCCCCGCAGGTATTCTATCCCTTGGGTCCAGTGATTTCTCATCAGTGGTTTTCAAAAGGAAGTCCGGATGCATTGGATGATCTCATTTCTCCAGAAACTTATGTTGTGCATTGGTATGCCTCGGTTAGGAATCGAGATCATGTAGCAAAAATTGATGAACAGTATATTCGACATCATGCCCACTCAGAGCTCTTTTCTGCGATGGTTGATAAGTATGTGCCGATGGATTTCTTACTCGCTACGTAAAGCTTCTATCGGATCTAGGCGGGCCGCTCGAGCTGCGGGGAGATAACCAAAGAAGACCCCTACTCCCCCCCCAAAAGCAATGGCGAGCACTAGGGCACTGATCGAAAGAGTCTGTTCCCAATTCATGGCGTGAGCAACACTTATGGCCAATGTTATTCCTCCTACAGAGCCTAGGAGTGTGCCACATAAGGAGAGAGCTATGGCTTCGGCTAAGAATTGTCGAAGTATTTGCTGGGGTGAGGCCCCGATGGCGCTTCGGATCCCGATTTCCCGAGTACGCTCAGCTACGGCAACGAGTTGAATATTCATAATTCCGATGCCACCTACCAACAGGGATACGGCAGCGATACCGGCAAGAAGCCCACTCAGAATTTGAGCAACAGAACTTGCAACCTCCACCGCGTCATCGGAACTTTTAATGACAAAATCATCTTCTGCGTCAGAAGAAAGATTCCGGGTAATGCGTAGTGTTTCTCTAATTTCGCTAATAGCTGCGCCTCGGGAGATTGTGGCAACCGGTCTGATCTGCAGATACCAAAACTTGGCGTTGTTGACGAGATACATATTGTAGGTTGTGTAAGGGATAAGTACTAGATTATCGAGGTCTCGACCTCCGGTATTCTTCCCCTTGGGTTTCATAATTCCCACCACTCGACAGGGTAGTTCCCCGTGAACGGTGAGCTTTTCTCCCAAAGGATTATCATTATTGGGGAATAGCTCTTGAGCGGGCGTGGCTCCGAGCACGCAGACTTTTGCGGTTTGCCGGAGATCAGTCTGGTTAAAGTGCCCTCCTAGAGCAAATTGCCAACCGAGCATATCGAAGTATGCCGGTGAGGTTGACATGAGTATAGAACTAGTCTGCCGCTGGCCCTGCACAAGGAAAGTATTTTGTCGGTGCAGTGGCGCTACCATCTCAATGGCGTATGAACGAGCTTCCAAGGCTTGAACATCGCGCTCGGTAAAGGCGATCGGAATCCGTCCGTCATGGCTCATGTTGCGGGGGGTGACGGTGAGCATATTCACCCCGAGCTTTTCGAATTGCTGCACAACGGCGCTACGAGCGCCTTGTCCGAATGATACCATGGCGATAAAGGCGGCGACCCCAATGGCCATCCCCAGCATGGTGAGCCCAGTGCGGAGTGGATTACGAGTTAGGGATCGAGTGGCAAGGAGAATGGTTTCCATGAGCCTTGTGGTGGAGTCTACCTGGTTCGCGCATCCGCGCCAGGCCTCATGAGCACACCGGGTCCTGAGTCTCTGTTTTACAGAAATATACAGCGGTTATGGGGGGACTCCTTGCCCCGTCTTTGGTGCTTGTTTGTGATGTATTTACGGATATGTGCGAACATCATAAACAAATCGACACAACAATTAGCGGTAGAACCGGTCGCGGGAGCGTAGTTCTGCTCACAGATACTGGTTCGGTTCTCGACATACTCGCTGCGGAGACTATGCTGGGGGTCTATGTTCACACGAGGCCTTAGCGGCCGGCTTACTGTGATGGTTGCCCTCGTCACGCTCGTCGCTGTTTTCGCTTGGTGGATGAGCACGCGACGGGGAGACCAATCACCAGCGACAAATCTACGCACTTCGCTTACCACCCGACGGGACATTACAAAAATTGTAGAGGCGACGGGTCGGCTTGAGACGGAAACCTCAGTTGCGGTGATCGCTGGTACGGAGGGACGACTTCGTGAGCTTCTTGTGAAGCCTGGTCAGAGGGTACAGTCGGATGAAGTATTGGCTCGCTTGGACGCGCAACAGTTGGAACTCGAAGTCCAGGCATTGGCGTCCGCCAGTTTGGCATCTCGCGCTCAGGTGGCGGAAGCCGTTGCAGCCGTGAAGCAGCTGGAGGTGCAGCTTGCTCGCTTACGCCGTCTCGCGTCTCGATCGCAGTCCAGTGCAGTAAGTGTAGAGAATACTGCTGGTGAGTTAGAGCGTGCGCAAGCCCATGAGCGAGCAGCGCGTGCAGCAGCAGCAGCAGCAGCAGCTCGGTGGTCAGCGGGTAAAATGGCGTTAGCCTCCACGGAAGTACGGGCACCGATCGCCGGATGGGTCTTGAGGGTGCCGGAGCAGGTGGGCATGAATGTTACACCCGCTGGGCCTGTGCTTTTCATTATTGGAAAATCATTGGAAAACCTTCGACTTCGCGTGGATGTGGGTGAGGTTGAGGTCGGGCAAATTCGCGTGCATCAACGCGCCCAGTTTGAAGTGCCAGCGTATCCCGGTGAGGCCTTTGCGGCAGAGGTTGAGCAGATTGGCTTGATGGCAAATATGATCGGAGGGCTGGCGCGGTATCCGGTTGAGCTCCAAGCAGAGAATGCCTCCGGGCAGTTGCGTCCGGGCATGACGGTCGCGGTGAGATTTGAGGTGGCTGTCGCCCGTCAGGTGCTCAGTGTTCACGATGCCGCACTTAGGTATGCACCTTCTGGCGCTGGCGCAGCGGCGGACCGCACCCGGATTTTTGTTTTGCGGGGAGAGGAGGTTGTGGAGGTCCAGGTAGAAACCGGTTTGAGTGATGGTGTGTTTACCGAGGTTCGTCCGGTATCTAATGCATCTCTGGAGGCGGGAGAGTTGGTGGTTGTTGGCGGTGAGCCTACCCGCCTAGAATCGTCCTCGCGATTCACTCTTGGAGGGGGAGGGTGATGTCGGTGCTTGATCAAGAGCCGGTCATAAAAATTAGAGATCTTATCAAAACCTATGGTGAGGGTACGGCGGAGGTTCAGGTTCTCAAAGGTGTAGATATAGATGTGGGCCGTCATGAAATTGTGGCCTTGTGCGGTCCGAGTGGTTCGGGGAAGTCAACACTCTTGAACATTATTGGGTGTTTGGATAAACCGAGTTCCGGGACCTATCTCCTCGAAGGTGAGGATGTGGCAAACTACGATCGAGGTGCTCAGGCTAATGTTCGACTACGAAAACTAGGTTTTGTTTTTCAGTCGTTTCATTTGCTCTCTGATCAGACGGCGATAGAAAACGTGATGCTACCATTGCAGTATGCAGGGGTGCCAGTCAAAGAGCGACAGGGGCGTGCAGCGGAAGCTCTCGCTCGGGTGGAGCTTCAAGATCGCATGGATCACCGACCGAATCAGCTAAGCGGAGGACAAAAACAGCGAGTGGCAATCGCTCGCTCATTGGTCACCGAGCCCAGCCTACTATTAGCAGACGAACCGACGGGTGCCTTGGACTCGCGAACCGGAAAAAGTGTGCTCCAACTCCTTGAGCAACTCCACGAGGAGCGGGGCCTTACGGTGGTCATGGTGACTCATGACGTGGAGGTTGCGGCTTGGGCCCACCGACGTATTGCTCTGCTAGATGGAAAAATTAGTGCATGAGAGGCGTATGTGTGGGGTTGAGAAAGGGGGGACCGGATGAGGTGGGATGTAGCAGTGATCCAGATAATAATATCTGGGCTATTGGGTAGTATAGGGGGGATTGCATCCGCGTTTGCTGAGGCACCGGTGATTTTCACCCTGGAAGAGGCTCGTCATCTAGCGGTGCAACATCGCTCAGAGCTAACTGTGAACGAGGCCCGGGTTGAAGCGGCGGCGGCCCAGATGATAGTGGCGCAATCGGGCCTCCGTCCGCGGTCGCAAGTGAGTGTGGAACTGGCAACTGCACCGGATGGACAGCTGGTAGAAGTTATTGATACTACCGGCAATAGGGTTACGGTGCCCGGAATTCCCACTTTGGACTCTGACCGTGAAGATGGTGATAGCGGACTGTTACCGACCTATCGATTGGACGCTCTAGCGGGGCTAGAGTGGCAGGTGATTGACTTTGGTCGGACAGCGGCACGCAAACGAGCGGCTCAAGCTGAGCGGTCGGTACGGCTTGCGGAAACTGCGGTCACTCGTGATGAGTTGCTGGATATCGTAGATGAAGCCTATCTCGGGTGGTTAGGAGCCACGAAACAGTATGAACTGCTTGAAGCCGCGGTTCGCAGAGCTGAGCAGCGAATGCAGGAGATGAAAGCGCAAAGAGATATCGGGATGGCGGCTACATCCAACATCTTGCCGCTCAAGTATGTGATGATTTCCGCTCAGTTACGAGCCTCGGCGGGGGAGCACGCGGTACGGCGTTCGCGATTATCTCTTGAATCGGCGGTAGGGGGGCAGCGATTACCCCAGACTGCAAGCCCAGATATGAAGCTGCTCGAGCTCCCACCGGAGGCTCGAACAGCGCCCGCTGCAGACTATGTCCATCAACTTCGGGCCCGAGCAGCTTATGCTAAGGCTGATGCTGCAGCTCGAGCTCTATCTCCTAGCTTTGGCTTGAAGGCTCAGGTTGGTATGCGTCTCCAGGAAGAGAGTTTTCTTCCGTTCTACCAGGGTGGGTTGGTTTTCTTGTGGCCCATATGGGATGGCGGGAGTCATAGGGGGGAGCAACGTAGGGCGCAGGCTGAAGCAGAAGCACTTCGAGCTCAGGCTGACGTCGTCAAGCGCCACGATGCTTATCGGCAGAAGCACCTCAATGTCGAAACTGAAGGCAATGCTCGAAGGTTGGAGTTGGCCAATGCCCTCTTGAAGGCCGCGGATGCGATTCGCGAAGATATAGAGAGTCGTATGCGGGAAGGGGCCAGTACTGCCCAGGAACTTGAACAGGCTGATGAGCGGGTGGCCCGGGCTGAGTCGGAATGGCTAGAAGCTCGCTTGGAGAGGGCTCGATTGGCACTCGCTAGCGAGCGCAAAGAACACCCGTCAACACGGTGATGATCTTTGTGGAATCAGTGGTAGCTAATCTAACTTGTTCAAGTTTCAATTCGGATCTTGGACGTCATTAGCAGCCTCAGCGTGGGGCCAAATAGAGCTTCGAGATGGGTTCGGATCTCCGACACGTCCTTGATGTGCACTGTGAGCCACGGATCGGAACGGGTGACAACGATGGCGGAAACGGCGAACTCCCGGTCTGCGACCAAGCGCAGGCTGATTTGTTCTCCAGGGGGCTTAGTTGGTCCGTCCAGCACGGTGAGAAAGCCGGTACTGAGTCCCGTCAGCCACAAGCCTAGCAAGATGTGTGGGTGATTCAGGTGAATCAAACCCTCCGATGTTGCGCGAGGCACATCGGATTGATCACGGAGTTTTTGGATGCTGGGAGTGCCGTCAGGACTGATGGGTTGGACTGTCTCGGCTGGAGGTGGAGGTAGGGCCAATCGACCAGGGAGTGCCAACAGTGGAGGCAAACTAGGAAGCGTGGGATACCGGTTCTGGGGGATTTGTGACCCGCTTTCAGCGATGTCAGAATGGTTCAAAGGTGCGCTGTCGTTATCGTCAAGAGCGAATATATCTATGGACACAGCCGCGGGCGACAGTTCTTCCAAGTTTGTGGTGAGTGTATCATATTCCTCTACATGAATCGGGATATCTTTTACTTGAGTATCACTAGATACCTGAGGTGGTTTTGTGGTGGATGAGACGAATTGAACCACCGGCTGAGAATGAGGGCCGCTTGAGATGTCATTCTTGTTCGTAGCGGTTTTGACCGATGAGTCCTGCGTATGCCTCGTGATTGGGTCAATGAGTTCGGTTTCAGAGAGATAGTCGTCATCCCATAGATGATCGTTGATATCACCGTCGTTTGTGAATGCGTCCTTAGCGCTGTCGGAGGTTGAAATCAGAAAATCGTCGGTATCATCATGGAAAAAGTCTTCATCCAGCGGTTCTTCTTCATACAGTGGTGGGGAACGGGCTTCCCGAGAAAGTGCTTGTTCAACACCCCATTTAAGGGTGTCGAGGAGCTCGAGTCTGTCATCGATGTTTTCCAAATACAGGCCATAATGGTTCTGCTGAGCAAAAATGATGACCGCTTCCAGATCGACCTGAACGGTGACGCCAGGTACTTGCAAGTGAATCTGAAGTTGACGGTGGGGTTGGTACGTTTGGCTACTGTGGACAAACAGTCGTCCATACCGAAGGTTCCTAGTTAGTTCATTAAGAAAGTGTTCAGTGTCTTCAAAACGAATCAGGCCGTTGGCCTCAAGTGTGGCAGCCTTGTTGTGCGCCATAGTCGGGGTATCCGCACGCGTATCCTAGACCTAGACTACAGACCTGACCAGCGAAGTGTGCGCGTTTTTGTGCGGTCATTGGTTTCACCCTGCTGCGGATTGTTCATCTACAGCGTGATGCTCAGTACTGCGGAAGCCCTAGGTGCTCACGAAGAGGGCTATCGCTAGGCTGGTTTTTGTCCCAGTAGTTGATAAACAGTTCACGCAATCGCACACCTCGCGTGACCCGTAGGTCAGGTTTTGACGTTTGAGCGCTTAAGGGACCTTCGGTCCAAGAATAAATGGTAAACGGGAAGCTCTCATCTATCTCTAGGCGTAGTTTTCTATCGATGGTTGTATATCGGATCTCGTAGAACCAACGACCCGCAGCTGCTTTGGACCAACGTATGTCCGCTTCCTGTGCCACGGTATCGAGATGATGGAATCGTAAGAATGTCAGTGAAGGTAAAAGACGAACTTTTCCTAGCGGAAGATGGGTCGGGTTAATACGCACCTGTGTCCACAGGGCGTCCTCGACGATAGTGTCTTTGGGGACTGAAAAAGCTTTATCGCCTTCAGACTCAAAGTAGGAATGGACCTGGCCTTCGTACCCGTCATTGTTTCGATTAAGTTGCATATATACCTGTCCACACCACTCTTGAGCGGAGAAAGTCACTTTCACAGGGGACGTATGGTGCGTGGGACTGAAAATGGAGCGCATAGTCGAGTATGGATAGATACCGGTGTTAAACTTGCGGGTATGGTTTAGCTTGAGGACGGTAAGCGCATCGTTGCCGGCTTTTCCAGGATCGTCGAGTTTCACCTGCTTTGAGCGCGAGAAAGGTTCGGTGACAAAAACAAGAACGGCCTGTCCGGGGTGGTGTTTTCCATATCGACTTTGGATGAGTGAATAGCTAGTTACTTCCGCCTTACCTTGGTGCCAGTATCCCTGCCATTCTGCTGATGTGGGTTGGTGAAATTCGGGGGCACCGAAGGCAGAAATAGAAGGTAGTAGGCCAAAGATGGTTACAAAGATATATTTTCTCATGACTTTGAGGCATACCTCAAAGTTTCCACCGGGTGAGCAAGAAGTTGATACAGCAGAAATCACTCGGGCTGAACCCCAGTTTCTGCTTCTCCGCGGAGCTATGCCCCGCTGCGCGATCCCTTGTTGATTCTTAGAGAATCAATTCAAGGGGTCTTTGCTGTATTGAGCACTGGCTATGGCGCTTCAGTTTGATACGCTTATGAATAGGCGGTGTTGTTGACCTTAGCCGATGGTCAAGGCTTGGCTATCACTATCATCTCTGTAAGTCCAATACGTGTGAGGGTGAGTGCCCAACCGGCCTTTGCTAATCGTCACCTTAATCCCTATAATGCTCGTATTTATGAACACATGGAGGACTATGGAGTCAGTGTCTATGAGTATCGAGTTCCTCCGCTTTGGGGATCGGGTCCGGATATTTTCCATGTTCACTGGCCTGAGGCTCCATTTAATCACCGATGGATAACCGCTCGGATTGCCACTGAGAGTCTTCTCGCATCCATAAGGTGGATGAAATCGCGTGGGACAAAAGTCGTGTGGACGATCCACAATTTGTCTGCCCACGAGCGAAAGTACCCGGGGTGTGAAGAGCGATTCTGGCAGCGTTTTATTCCTCAGCTGGATGGGGTTATTGCCTTGAGTGAAAGCTCACTGATGGCTGCTTGCTCTCTTCGACCGGAGCTGTCGAACGTACCCCGGTTTGTTGTAGCTCACCCCCACTATCGAGGAGAATATGCAGATAGTGCCTCCAGGTCAGAAGCTCGAAGGCGTTTAGGGATAGATGCATCGAGCAAGGTACTGACTTTTTTTGGACAGATCAGAGACTACAAGAATGTTCCATCGCTGGTTGAAACAGTTAATAAAATGCCGAATGTGCAATTGCTGGTGGCGGGTCGGTCGCGGGATGCTCGGCTCAGTGCAGAGCTGGTGAGATTGGTGCAGTCGAACCCAAGCGTACGACTATACTTAAGGCACATCCCATCAGATGAAGCACAGTGGTACCTACGTGCCGCTGATTTGGTGGTTCTGCCGTACCGGCAGATTCTGAACTCAGGTAGCGCTATTTTGGCTTTGTCCTTTGACCGTGCGGTATGGCTTCCTAGTGGCCCATTACCTCAAGAACTGGAAGGGGATGTTCCTGGAGGGTGGATACAGCACGGCGTGCTTCGACCAGAAGCCTTGTACGCCGCTTTGTCTGCGGTAACACGCTTGCCTGAAACGACCGATGGCCGGCATCTGAATCGTTTCTCACCGCGACGGGTCGCTGAAGAAACAGCTGGCGTCTATCACCGACTGCTCGATATTGGATAGATTGATTTCAGGGCGTGTTTTCAAACCCCGGCCGCGGAGATGACGCCGTATCTCGCGTTTGTGAACGGTCTGCCCCGGAGGGAGGGTACGGGATGTGCCGGGCGGAGGGGCCAGAAAGGCTGGCGAAGACACCGAGCCCTCACCCATGTGGGACACAAGTCAGAACACGGTCCGGAGTTTGAACACACTTCCTAGGCTGCAACTCCCGGAGAAGCACTGTCGGCGGGGAGGAAGAGTGTTTATGCCGCAACTTCCGGAGGAGCACTGTCGGTCGGGGGGGAAGATTCTAGCTCCGGTTGTTTGTACCAGGTGGGTTGTTTACGTCCGTGGCGGTTGAGAATCGTCGCTGGGCGAACGACACTGATGGCGCCGACTAGGCTGTGAAGAGCTGTCCAGCGAGCGATAGGTAGAATCTGGTTCTTTAGGAGATTAGGTTCGATAGTTACCGTGTCCCGGTGGCGGCGAGCCTGCTTGAATGCACTGTAGTACATGCTGATGATCCGGTCTGGATCGGCTCGGTTCATGGCGCTCTGTTTGGCTGATTCCGCTAATTTTCTCCGGGCTTGAGGATTTTGCAAAAGGCCTACCACCGTTTGCCCAAATTCGTGGTTTTGCTTCGGAACGTTGGGACCGGGAGCAAGGAGATATCCATCCGATGATGTGCGGATTTGCTGGGCGACCCCGGCATTGTCGTCAAAGGCGACCACCGGGAGGCCACAGTACATGGCTTCACTGACGACCTGCCCGTAGGTTTCGGACATGGAAGCATACACGAAGACATCACCGTGAGCATACCATGTGCGCACGTCGCCTACCGAGAACTCGCCGGGCCAAAAACAGCGATCAGCAATACCCAGCTGCTGCGCTCGGGCCTTAAAAGAATCATGATCCGCACCATCACCGACGAGTGTGAGGGTTGCTTCCGGCACGTGAGGGGCAATGTTCCGCGCGAAAATATCCAAAATACGCGACAAACCCTTCTCCCTGACGTGACGGCAAAGGACCATGACCCGGTAACCCCGTTGAGTTCGAGGATCAAAGGGATCCGGCCCCATGCGGGACTGCACAACGTTGGGATTGATGCTTCGGGGTATTACGTGGATGGGCACCTGAACACCTAGCTCCCTCCAGTAAGTCTCCAAGCCCTTCGACAGGACAATCAAACCATCGCTGTTGTTATACGCTTTAACGCAGGCTCGCTCTGCTCGGGGAACGATGTAGTCCTTACATATTCGCTGGACTGTGGGGTTCAGCGATAGCCTTTCTGGAAGGAGAGTGTCGTAGATCGCCGAGATTAGTGTAGTATTAACGCAGATAAGGGGAACGTTTTGGGTGGCACGAAGCCAAATACCGGCGTCCATTAGTTCGGAACCGGTCTGACCGAGGATGAGGTCCAGTCCCTGATTCGCGAGAGCTTTGAGGCCATGATAGCTGGGCATGGGTAAAAAGAAGCCCGGCTGGGAGCGGATCGGGATCCCAGGGAATAACACGGTTCGCTCAGGGAGTTCCTCCGGGCGAGACGAAGGATCTCGAGGACCCACGAGGGTCACGTCATGCCCCCGCTTGGAGAACTCATTATGGAGGATCTGCGCAGCGAAGGAGGACCCGGCTGCGTAGGGGATTCTCACATAATCGTTGAGAATGCCGATGTGTTGAAACGCGTCGTGCGTGTTCTCTGAGCGAGAGAGAGCGTGGATTGGGCCTACTGAGCATCTCCGAAAATCGCTGTACATGGAATATTCCCTCGGGCGAGGCGGCAGTAGAGACTGTCAACCTGGCTTCAGGCATCTGCGTGTCCAAGAACTACACCACTACTCAATCCTTAGGTTTTGGCTCGCGGTTGCGTCTGCTGAGGGGAAGGTATGGGTGAAAAACCACGACAACTGTTGCTCAAGTGAGACACCTACTGTGTCAGTATGGCTCAATGCTGCGACAACATTAGTCATGCGAGCTGAAGATTGCGTTATGCATGCAATATTTGCGGTGAGTGTGGGTCAGTAAAATGCGACAAACGGCGCAATAGAGGCGCAATCAAGCAACATCATAGTGTGCGCTGAGAGCAAAGATCGCGGTAGTGGCCAAAGAGCTCGACGAAGTGCGTGTTCAGGGTTCGAATCTTCGGGGCGTGGTTACTGACCGCGTTTCGTACGGAAGGCAGACCTCGAGCCACGAGCTGGAGAATAGCGGCTGCACACGCCTCAGGATTTCCGGGGGGATAGGTTTCGGCGAATGCTGGTTGGGCTAGTTCTCCGGCCCCTCCCGCGTGGGGAACCACAATGGGAAGGCCAGCAGCGAGTGCTTCATTGACCACCAAGCCAAAGGTCTCGGCGGCTGAACCATGAACAAATATGTCGGCACTGCGCATAGCCGTTGCTAAGGCTGGTCGGCTTTGGGTGTACCCAGCGATAGCTACCCGAGGACTGTGGGCGGCCTCTCGCTCTATGTGGGCCCGTATCGGACCATCGCCATAAATCACCAAACCAAAAGTCTCGGGGAGGTGCTGCATAGCTTGGATGAGCACTGGCAGGCGTTTTTCGGGGTGGTGACGAGAAACGGCAATAAGGAGGGTGCCCACTGCAGGGGGTATGTGCATCCGGTTCAACCAATGGGCCCGCAGCTGAGGTGATGGTTCCGCGTTGAAGAATGGAATTGGATCGATACCAAAGGGAACGGCCTCTACGTTCTGAAGCCCGAATTCGCTGAGCCGTTCGGCAAGCCAATGGCCAGCAACCACGGTGGTGTCAAAGCGGCGAGAGAGACGACGGAGGTAGCTCCACACTGGGGCCGCCAGGCGATCGAGTACTGGTCGGGATATGTGTCGGTCCAAGAGTGGGTGGGCGAGGGCTGCTACTGGGTCTTGGTGGAAGACGAAGCTGCGTACTGCCGAGCCACCCCAGCCGGAGGCGAACCAGGCTCCTCCGTAGGGGGAAGAGCCTTCAATCACGTCCGGTTTAAGCTCATCCAAAAGGGCTGATACTTTCGCTTGCGAACTGAACAGGTGGTATCGGGAATCTCCGGGCATCGCAGGACTTTGGATCCAAAATACCTGGCCGCCTTCGCGAACCTCTCGCAGATCCTTCTTCCCAGGGGCGATCACTAGCAATTCGTGGCCTTGCTCCGATCCTGCCCGCAATTTGGCGTTAATGTAGGTTTTGACGCCGCCTCCGGCGTCAGCATAGAATTCGGCAACGTCAACAATCCGCATCGCCGTTCGATACCTTAATGCTTAGGTGTAGCTCGAGAAAGAAGATGATACAGCAAAGACCCCTTGAATTGCTTCAGTAAGAATCACCAAGTGGTCGCGCAGCGGGGCATAGCCCGGCGTAGCAGCAGGTTACCCCAGGAGAAACCGGTTGGGTTGAGCTCAGCCTCCTGCGGCTATACACGGCTTTGCCCTGCGGTGTGACTATCTGAAGAGCTTCTTTGTTACACGAAAGCCTCAATTCAAGTGGATCTCTGTTGTGAATGGCAAAGCGGTTGTTGCTGGGGTGTGATGTTAGTTGCGGTTCATATATACCGCGGATGCAGTATATATAAGAACGGCGATCCAGATACAGGCGAAGGTCACAACGTGGTTTGTAGTAAAAGTTTCCCCAAAAAGAAAGACTGCGGATATGAGGTGAAGAGAGGGAGCTAGGTATTGGATCATGCCGATGGTTGAGTATGGCAGCTGCCTAGCGCCTACGGAAAAGAGAAATAGAGGCACGGCAGTGACCAGTCCCGCGGATCCTAAAAGGAGAAGGTCGTTCGTATTTCCAGAGTGCAACGTACCCCAAGGGGGATCAGCTAAGAAGATCAGATATCCCAGACAGAAGGGCATGCAGAAGGTTGTTTCGATAAATAGACCGGGGAGAGCGGGCATACTTGATCGCTTGCGGACTAACCCATACCCACTAAAACTTGCTGCCAGGACCATCGCCACCCAGGGCAAGGAGCCCAATGACCATATGAGGTATAGTACACCCGCGCCTGCAATACTTACTGCAAGTCCTTGAATAGGGGGTAGGCGTTCGTTGAGGAGAAGTCGACCAAGAAACACATTTAAGAGGGGGCTCGTATAATAGCCGAGGCTAATCTCTGTCACTCGTTCGTGGTCGACGGCCCAAAGAAATACAAACCAATTGGTAGTAATTAGGGCGGTACTAAGGGCCATGGTTATGGCTATTCGCCAGTCTTTGAGGGATTGAATGGCCTTTAGTTGGAAGCCCGAAATTAGCAATGCGATGGCGGTAATGAGCATCGCAAACAAAATTCGGTATGATAATAATTCGGAGCTGCTGAAGTTCTCACATAGTCTCCAAAATATTGGCGCGAAACCCCATATTGTGAACGCGCCGAGGGTGGCCACAAAACCCGAAGTGAGATGCTGGGATTCCTTGGGCTCGCTGAACATCGTCAGGCAGGACTACGATGGATGTATCCCTCTGAGGTAGCTCTTTGCTGAGTTCGGTAATTAGGGCGTGTCCGTAATGTTGGACGAGGTCTAGCAGCCGGTTGATTTAGCCCTGTGTGTAGCTATCGAGCCAGACTTTTCGTGGTCAGGACGTTTCACGGAAAGACCGGCCGATAGATGCGTGTAGGGCTAGATCAACCGGCTGCTAAAGACCGGCTCTAGGCCGAATTAGCTGGCTGCTAACAGCATGGTTCGGTGGCCGAAGTTGAGGTGGTGGTGGACGAAGACTGTTGAGCAATGGTGTCTCCACAAGGAAACTCTCCGTAGTGAATACTCTTGTCTCCTACGAGGGTAAAGTGTGCACCGTATCTGGTATCAACGAGCATGGCCGCGGTGTTACCGCAGACTCGCTCCGGTCGTCCGAGCTCGAAGATGTGGTGGTCGTCGAGACGGAACTGTGAACCAACCTCGGGCATCAAAGATGTGTAGGTAACAATCTGCCCGTAGTCCTCACAGCGATCATCTAAAGCTTCCAATTTGAACAATCGCCAAGTGACCGAGGCAAAGCGTGCGGCACCAACTTTGGCTCGAATCTCGTGGCTGGTTATATCAACTGATGTTGAGGTCAGCTTGCGCGGATCCAAAAATCTGGTATTTCGGGCCAGAGAGAGAAAGTCACCTACGTATAGGGCACCACCTAGGCACTCTCCGAGTAGTACCTGGTCTTCCATCATCCATGGGGGTAGTCGTCGGTCGGAAAATATATCCGAAAACAAAAATTCTCCGCCGGGTTTGAGTGCCCGAAAGACTTCCTTGAGAACAAGATCTTTGCGTGGACTGAGGTTCAGGACGCAGTTGGAGATAACGAGATCTACGGACTCGTCTTTGACTTCGCTGAGTTCTTCAATATATCCTTGATGGAAGGCAACATTGGGTTTTTTGTACCCAAATTGCTGCATGTGCCAATCTCTAGTACTTTGGGCGACCTTCAGTTGCTCCCGTGTCATGTCTATGCCGTGGACAAAACCCTCTTCTCCGACCAGTTGTGAGAATAGATACACATCTCGACCAGTACCGCAGCCGAGGTCGAGTACCGTCTTTCCTCGAACCGCTTCGGCGATCGGGAAACCACAGCCGTAGAATCGCTCAGTAACGTCAGTGTGAATTTTCTCTAAAGGCTCACGTAACCAGTTGGGAGGAGATTCAGCGGTGCAGCAGACGCTGGTTTTGAGATCTTGCGTGCTCTCAAGGATACTCCCGTAGTAGTCGCTAATAGATATATGAGTATGGGTGT
This sequence comes from Myxococcales bacterium, assembly GCA_019634385.1. Classification (GTDB taxonomy): domain Bacteria; phylum Myxococcota; class Kuafuiibacteriia; order Kuafuiibacteriales; family Kuafuiibacteriaceae; genus JAHQVK01. The sequence continues at coordinate 15,523 of JAHQVK010000244.1, forward strand.
TCATAGGTTTTCCTGACATTCAAGCGGTTGACCCGCTGCATGAGCTCCCAGCCCCAGCGGTACAACCAAAGCAGTGGACGGCAGTCTTTATTTGCTCTTGTCGGAAGCGGATAGGGTCAAAATCTCGGATATGCATACGGGAAGTTCCCCCGAAGGTGGTGATGTCTAACATCTGGTTGAAGTCGCAATCATAGACCCAGCCATCCCAACTAATACTGATTGTATTTCGGCACATAAGACCGGTGATCGTCTGAGGATTGAAGGCATTACTAAGGCGGGTTAGATATGCCTCCAGCTGTCCACCCTCTAGTAGCCATTCCAAAAACCGGCTGATCGGCATATTGTTAAGAGCAAATAGTCGGTCAAAATCAATGTCATACTTTCGTTTGAGCGCATGTTTCCATTCGTCCTCAACGTGGGATTGGTTGGGGGCTAAAAAGGCTCCTGCGGGGTTCGACATGAGGGTGAGACGCCTTTTGGGATCCCCGTGGCCGTAACCAGCGGCGTTCAGGCGACGGAGGGCTTCCAGCGATTTCTCAAAAGTACCGTCTCCCCGCTGGGCATCGGTGTTTCGGGCCGCGTAATGGGGGAGTGAACAAACCACTTCCACCTCGTGTTTGGCGAACCACTCCGGCAAGTCGGCCATTTTAGGGGTCAACAAGATGGTTAGGTTACATCGATCAATGACGTGCTTTCCTCTTCGCTTGGCTTCCTCAACGAGCTCTCGAAAAAGGGGGTGTAGTTCGGGTGCTCCGCCGGTTAGGTCCACGGTGTGGGCGGTCGTTTGGTCGATGGCGTGTAGGCAGGCGTCGATGACTTCTTTGCTCATCATCGCGTCGGTCCGATCGGGTCCGGCGTCAACATGGCAATGACGGCAAGTCATATTACAGAGTTTGCCGAGGTTGATCTGAAAGATCTCCAGCTCGCTCCGGGTCAATTTGGGCCATCCAGCCTCTTGAAGAGTGCCCAAAAAGCTAGGGTGAGTCCCATCCTTCAGTTGTACGCGGCCCAGTACATCCAATTGAGCCTCGGGGGGAGCAAGAGGGAGACGACGGGAAGTCAGGCTGTGTACGGCCCGAGGGCCAGCGGGGGCTCGAGGGGCGTTGGTCGTTGTAGGGGACAGGGTGGTCATCAGTTTTTCTCCGGGGCTCACATGGAGCTTGTTTGAACTTGTTCAAGCATTTGTAGGCCATGGATGAGGCTTGCTCCGCCACGAATTGCGGCGGCTATATGTACTGTCTCAGTCATGGCGGTGAGGCTGAGGCCGTGCTGCTTGGCGTGGCGACTGGCATCGTCAATAGCGTAGGGACATTGAATAGCATGAGCACATGCCAACCAGATTGCGGCTTTGGTGGCTGGCTCCAGCGCGCCCTCGGCAGTCACGGTTTTCTTCCAAGATTGGGACTTTTCATAGAGCATGGGACTTGGCAGGTTGGTGCTTTGAGTCTCATCGACATGACGGCGATGGTAGTAGCCTTCCGGAGGGATGGCTGCGTTGCCGGTCAGTGTTAGATACCTGGCCTGCTCTAACGCCTGCATACCGAAGCTCAGCGTTGAATTGGCCCGAACCATGGCGGCCAAGTGAATAGCTTCGGTGAGCTCCTCAAGATCGGCACCAGCTTCCAGAGAGCCGGAAGTGTAGGCGTCAATACAGTACGGACACTGAACGACATGGGCGACAGCTAGGGCGGCCAAAGACTTTTCTCGTTTGGAAAGGTCGCCAGGTTCGAAAACAGCGCCGTAGTAGGAAAAAAACCGTTCGGCGAGCTCCGCCTGGCCGGTACGAATGCTCGAAAAAGCGGGCAGGTGTCGGCGGTGATAGTAGTCGGTCATGGTGCGGTGGCTTTCCGTTTTGGTGTGTTGATATGAGGTTGTGCTGCCTCCTAGCACCGGTTTTCGATTGTGCTAGGGTAACCTCTGGTTCACGTGAACCTCAGACTAACGAGGCAAGCTTAGCTAAGGTTGCACCGAGATGCTAAGGGGCGTCGGCGATAGTGTGCGGGACCGCAGGATGGATGGATTCTGAAATGGGGGTTTGCTTACAAGCTTGAGCCGTCTATGCGGCGGATATTGAGCTCTAGAATGGGCTTGATATGCAATCCACCCGTCCGGGGTTGGTTAACCCCGAAGAGCTGACGTTTGCTCGATACATACCGATGCAGAAGTCGTCGTCGCCGTCGTTGTCGAGATCCCCAGCGGCCAAACTTCCCCCGTAGAAACAGGTGCGGGCACCAGCCTCGCCAGCGAGCAGAGTGATAGGATCAGAAGCGGATAGAGTAGTGTTTATCAGTGGGCTTCCACCGATCAGGGCTACCACCTCTCCGGCTTGAAAAAGTCCGTTGGTGGACCCTCCGGATAGCGGACCACCGAGTATGAGGTCCGTAACCCCGTTTCCGTTGATGTCCCCAGTGGCTATGCACCATCCAGTGTAGTCATTTGGGTCACGAGCTAAGATCTCTACATTGGAGGTTGTCCCGGTGCTAAAATCGATATCCGTGCCATCGGAGATGGGACCTGCGAAGACAAAAACCCCGCCGTAGCGCGTACCACTAATGATGTGACCGGGTACTCCAATAATGACATCCGGGTTGTCTGCCCCGGTGATGTCTGCGATCGCTACGGACTTACCAAATTGGTCGCGTATGCTGGCTCCTCGCCAACGGGCATTGTAGGTTGATGCTAAGTTGATAGTACCGGAGAGCGAACTACTAAAGATTGCCCACACTCCTCCGGCATCTGAACCTCCAGTGGAGGAATCATAGCCAGCAGCACTTACCAGCAGATCATTGTTGCCAGAGTTGTCTAGTTGGCCAATGTCGGCAATGTAGCCGATTCGGGTATCTGCACCTTCACCTAGGATCTGAGCGAGAATGTTGCCGCCGGAAAGGGTTATGGTACCGGTAAGAGTGACACCTCCTTGGACTACGGCAAGTGCTCCTGCATTGCTGGCGGAGTCGTCGCGATAGGGCATACCGACAACAATATCTGCGATGTTATCACCCGTGAGGTCACCCACCGCAGCCACTACCGCCCCATCACCATCGGTGGGGGCTACCAAGGACGCTACGATAGGACTTTCGAGCGATGCAAGATCATAAGCGGATGTACTCAAGCCGGTGCCCTTAATTACGTACACTCGCCCGCAATTGCCAGTGCCATCAGCGCATGCTGCCCCGTTGGAGGAAACAATAATGTCGTCGACCCCATCGCCGGTGACATCCCCGGTCTTGATGGTGCCCTCAACAAGACCAGCTAGTCGATCATTGGCGCGGGCTCCATAAAACTTGAAGTCTGCGTCAGTATCCGCGTTTGTAAATCCATTCGTGAAAAAGCTCCCTCCCCCCGCGAAGCCATAGATAGCGCCGGCTCGGTCACGCAAGGATCGCCCAGTAGGGCGAACCGTTATTTCTCCTCCTAGGATAATATCTTCAATTCCGTCTCCAGTGACATCGCCTATGGCCACCTTGGTAAAGCCACGCTCCGACCAGGGGCCATGGAACGAACGACTAGCCGCGGTATTCGCATCCATGGTGTAGGATTGCGGGTTGATAAGACATGAGTTTGAGCAACCATCCGCATCGTTTGCGTTTCCATCATCACATTCCTCACCAGCATCAAAAACACCATTTCCACACTGGCTAACAACACTTACGTTAGTGGAGGCGGCGTTGCCAAAGTATCCGACCCCCCCATTGACGCTGTTATAGTCCATTTGCCAAATGCTGGCATAAGTACCAAAAGATGGTGCTAGTACGGTGAAAGTAAATGTTCGTTCCGCGTTGGGGGCCACGGTTTCCCCACCTCCTAGGGGAGTGTCAGCGACCCCCCAGAGACTAAATGGTGAGTTGTTGCTGCGAAGACGGAAATCGGAGCCTACCCACGACGCGGTGCCGGTGTTCCGCATGGTAACTTGAAAAGTGGCGTTTCTTCGCTGGGTGGTAGAAGACGGAATACTTTGAGATACTACGGTTGCGTCATATTGGGGCGTATTACTGCTGTTTACATTGATAGAAATATTGGTGGTGTCACCAAAGAACTGTGATGTACTACTTTTGTAAAGCTGCCATGCAGCGGTGTAGTCTCCTTCTGTTACGGGGGCAGTCATAACAAAAGAAAAGGTACCAATAGTACCTGAGCTGACATTGCTAGCCAATGGACCTTTAGCTAATATTGTACCCCAAAGGGTAGATGGTGAGTTTCTCGAGTAAAGATAGTAAGTATCAGATGTATTCCATGTATCTGAACCAGTATTTTCGAAGGCAGCGGTCACAACTCGAGACTCGCCTGGCGTGAAACTAATGTTTTCGTCAAGATCTGAATTGGCCGCGCTGAAGGAGGCGTCGAGAGGGGCGGTACCTCCTACCAAACCGCTGATACTTACACAGTTGTTTGTGCTATCGAAGAGGCCAATACCTCCATTCGCGATGGCAGTGAGCTGGTACATCTGTCGATCAAATGTATATGAGCCTGGGGAGCTAGGGGCAGTAATAGATATATTAAACGTATGGTTAGCGTTAGGAGCGACACTTGCTGTATTGAGTACACACGTTTGAGAGCCCCACTGGGTAAAGTTGCTGTCGCGAGAATAAAGGCATACGTCCCCTGTATTCCACGTTTCAGACCCAGTGTTTTGTACTGTGACTTGGATGGTGGTCACGAGCCCAGGAGCTATAGTGGTTGGCGAGTCCGGGAGGGTGTCTGAGACGTAGCCACAGTCCCATTGTTTGGTACCACTGGCGCTGACGGTGACCGCTTTTGACCCAGCCTGGCCAAAAAATCCGTTGTTGGCCCCACTTGCGTACATTTGGTACTGGATGTTGTACGAACCTGGCGTACTAGGAGCGGTGAGGGGAACGTAGAAGGTATGGTCTTGATTTGCGTTCGCGGCTACCGTGCCCACCACGGGGCGGGAAGGCCAACGAATATCACCAGTGGAAAGCAACAGATAGTTTGAGTCCCAGTCATTTGCTGGAGAAGCGGTGCCGTTGTTGCGGTAAACGACCGCTATATTTACCCGCTCCCCAGCAACGAGCGTACTGGGAAAATTTTCAGATATCAGTGTCGAATCGCTTCCCGAAGGGGCGAGCTCAGCGGTGGAGGATTGGGTATTTAGCCGCGAATTCTCGCTACATCCCTGGGATACAAGGCCGCTGAGGTATATGGCAATGAGTGTGCCGAGCAGGTACTCACGTTGATTGGGTTGCTGATGTATCATGGCATGCACGTCACTTTCCTCGGAGGTAATCCCCCGTACGCGAAACGGACCTCCACCTCATCATCGGTGAGAGGATTAGTACCTTGAAGTGTAATCCCAAGGCAGGTTTTGCGGTCGTATGTGTCTACGCGTTTCTTTCACAATGGGCCTTTTCACCGCTGCTTTCGTTGGATTGCTTTGTGCTAAGCAACCGGGCTTTTTTGCCATAGTTCCGCAGTGACGCTCCGGGTATGAGGCTAAACTGACTCATGTTAGGAGTCGACTCGGTCATGGTCGTTGCGCAACGAAAAGCCAGATGGTCTCAAATCAGCGCCGTCCCTCGCGACAGAAATGGTTTGAGCTGAATCGATGGTCCTGCAAGCGACGCTCACCCTCGCCTCTCCGTATGGCCGGTTGAAGTTGATGGTACTTTGCGGTGAGTGCATCTTTTTCGGGATGGGGCTCAAAAGCATGTACCCACCGAATGATCGGGGAACGAGTCTCAGGGGATACTTGTGTGAGATGTTATATGCATCTAATGTTTGTCTGAGTTTTTGTGCGGTCTCGGTTGAGATGCTAGTGATATTGAAGGATAGATGCATGGCGAAAATGGTAGGGAAGCTATAAGTTGAGGCCTAGTTAAATCAGATGTGTGCGTGGTCAATTTTGCTTGCTGTCGGTTTTTGATCCATCTGACTTGACCTAGAGTACTAAAAATTTTTGATAGGCCAAAAGCGTTCGATAAGCAGCTTGTGATGGAATACCGACTGGAATCGCTTGTGCGACGCTTTAGGTGGGACTGTGTCAGCGTAGTCTTAGGAGTTGCTTGGTGAAGAAAGTCTCTAAGGTCTATTTGGTTGAAGATATTGAATCTGCCGAGCGGTCTGCTCTTGAGGTTCTTTTGGTTGATGACAACGCGATCAACCGGAAGGTAGAGGCGCGAATGCTTGAGCGGCTGGGGCACCACGTGGATATTGCCTGTGATGGCGGTGAAGCGGTTCGTAAGGTGAATGAGAAAGAGTATGATGTTGTTCTCATGGACATCCAGATGCCGGGTATGGATGGATATGAGGCAACACGAATGATTCGCTCCCGCGCTGATGGGCGGGCGAGAATACCGATCATTGCAGTGACTGCTCACACTCTTGCTGCAGATAGGGAAAGATGTTTGAAAGAAGGAATGAACGGACATCTAAGTAAGCCGGTCCGACAAGAAGCATTCAGAAATGCGCTTTCTTACATTCAGTCCCATCGTTTGAAGAAATGTGAGTCGCGGGTGGATTTGACCGAGTAACTATCTTTCTTGGGTGAGCTTGCGGTAGAAAGTTTGATAAAGATGTTCCGTACTAGGCACATACAGCCGGTGATAGGCGCCAGTTTAGGCGTTCCACGAAAAGTTGGTCGAAAAATGGTAATTCGGGGAGATCAACCGGCTGCTAGGTCCGAGAAATCTCGACCCGTCACATGTCGAGTTTACTTGGTATAGCCAGTATGAGGTCGGTAGTTACAGTGTAAGTTCTTTGAGGACAACAGGATAGGTGATGTACGCGGTATAGTGATCTATTGTTCTTTGGGGGTTGAAGCAGTGGCTCGATCTGAGAGACAACGGTTTTGTGTTTATGATTCGAGCGCTACTTCGAGCGTTGTTTGGTAGTTTTGGTCCATTTACGATCGGGATAGGGATGTTTATCCTGATGGTGATCTATTTCCCGTCAGGGGTGCGGGCTGTCCAGAGATGGGCACAGACTGTCGAAAATAGTGTCGATTTTGAAAATTTACCAGACTCAGCAGCGGTATTGGCCAACATGATGATCGATGATAGCTCGATCACTATGTTGGTGTTTGTGGTCGGTGCGAAGTTCATGTTTTCCTTAGTATCCGAGTTATTTTTACCCTCGTCACGCTCCGGTAAAACGCGTGTACCCGCCACTAAGTCTCCGAGCTGAGTTAGATCAAAGTTATTCCGAAGTGCTTTCCTGGTGTGCATTGCCTACGTTGTTGGGAGGCGACAGGGGTAGGGTATAGGGGGATGACGCCGTAAAGATACGCCCTAGTTTTAGGTCAGGCGTTGGTCTGGGATCGGTCACCAACAGTGATTTGATGGTAGCTGTCAAATCGTTTGCTAGCTGCGACCCAAGTGTCGAGGCGCGACTCGTCTTCGATCTCTACCGCACTGAAGCCCGTGCGCCACAGAAACTGGGCTTGGTCGGGAAATAGGGGACCGGCAGCGACGATACGTCCTTGATAGCCAATGCGAGCTCGCAGCAGGCGCGCTTGTGAGTACGGCCGACCTTCCCGAAACTTAGGGAAGATCAAGCGGATGACAGGGGCTCTTTTCAGTATCTCGGCCAGTGTTTCCACGTCGTCGGTAGGTTGAAGCTCTACGCCTACTTCAGGAGACACACCGTCTACCAATTGAGCCTGGAACGTTGCTACATCTACCGTTGACAGGGGCGTAGTCTCAACTGCTCCTTCACGCGTTAGTCGCTTCACGGAAACTCTCCTTTAGTATGTCTTTCCCTAGCCGCTCCATGGTGTGCAAGAAATCCTCGTCGGGTTTTCGTTGGCTGAGGTAGGTATCTATCAGTTTTTCGATCACTACTGGCACTTGTTCGGGGGTCACGGCCGGTCCAATGACCTTAGCCAAGGATGCGGAGTATCCGGCGTTTCCTCCAACTGTGATCTGGTAAGCTTCCTCTCCGCGCTTGTCCGTGCCAAGGATACCTATGTTACCCACATGATGATGTCCACACGAGTTAATGCAACCGGAGATCTTGATCGAGAGCTCTCCTATGTCGTCCTCCCGGTCGCTAAATCGCTCTGATAGTGATTGCGCAATAGGAATGGACCGCGCGTTTGCAAGGTTGCAGTAGTCAAGGCCCGGACAAGCGATGATGTCGGAGAGGAGGCCGTGGTTAGAGGTACCGAGGCCCGCAGCATCGAGCTTTTGCCAGACGTTGAACAACTGCGCTTCCTCGACGTGAGCAAGAACAAGATTTTGCTGATGTGTGACCCTGAGTTCGTCTTCAGAGTACTTTTGGGCCAGGTTTGCCACCAGTTCCATCTGCTCTGACGTCGCATCCCCGGGAATTCCACCGGGAGGCTTGAGGGAAATGAGGGCTATTCGGCGGTTAGGATCACGGTGCGGGCGAGTGTTGTGTTTTAGCCACCGACGAAAAGCTGGTTGTGATTCGTCGGGATGCAAAGGGGTTGTACGGGCTGGGGCCGGTGGGGGAGAGGCAAAGTAGGCGGAGATTTTAGACCACTTTTCGTTACTCCAGAATAGTTCCGGCTCCTCTGCACGGACAAGCTGCCATTCTTTCTCTACTTGCTGCCGGAAGGCGTCAGCACCCAGGTCTCGTACTAAGATTTTAATGCGGGCTTTATACTTATTGTCCCGGTTGCCGTAGCGGTTGTACACCCGAAGGATCGCATCTAAGTACGGCAATAGTTCCTGGCGAGATAGACTGTCGTGAATCTTCTCGGCAAGGACTGGGGTCCGTCCGAGACCACCACCAACCCATACTTCGTAGCGGATCGAGCCGTCGGCTAGACGCCGGATTCGGAGGCCAATATCATGTACAGCGATAGCGGCCCGATCGACCTCCGAGGCGGTGACCGCAATTTTAAATTTGCGAGGAAGAAAGCTGAACTCGGGGTGAAGTGTTGACCACTGGCGAACAACTTCTGCGGTGATGCGGGGGTCTTCAACCTCATCTATAGTTGCGCCAGCATAGGGATCGCTTGTTATGTTTCGGATGCAGTTTCCGCTGGTTTGGATTGCGTGCATCTCCACTTCAGCCAATTTACCCAGTAGGTTGGGAACCTCATCGAGCTTGAGCCAGTTGAGCTGAAGGTTTTGGCGGGTCGTAAAATGACCGTATCCTCGATCAAAGTCTCGTGCGATTTGTGCAAGCATTCGCAGTTGCTTTGACGACAAAGTACCATAAGGAATGGCGATGCGGAGCATATATCCATGCAGCTGGAGATATAAACCGTTCATCAATCGGCAGGGTTTGAACTCGTCTTCGGTTAGTTCACCGGAGAGACGACGCCGAACCTGATCACGAAACTCTTCAACACGGTGATGCACCACCGAACGATCAACTTCGTTATAGTTATACATCAAATATCTTTCCTAAGGTCGTTAAGGTTCACCGAACTAGGTCGTTGGAGGTCTGGACGAACCGTAGGTCCTACGGCGCGAATGGTTTCTCGTATTTTTCGACCACCGAGACCGGTGTCAGTGAGTACCATGGAATAGGGATCCACAATTTCTAACTCTACCGTGGGCGATCGAGCCCAGGTGAGTTCTTCATCTAACTTTTCGGAACCTAAACGAATCGCCTTTTGGGGATCTGTAACCCAGGTGCGATCAGCACCCAAGTACACCGCCGCTCCGTCCCGAATACGCCAGCCGGTGATAATATTCGCGTCTTTTGTCATGGCTGAATCCTTCCTACTTCTGGGGAGGTCGATGGCTGGTTGTTGTCCTCGATCCCCTCGGTGGGGAGTGGTTTACGAATGACGTCCGATAGCGCAACGGTATCGCCAATGACGAGGGTTACCGGGGCGCCTTCGGGGTCAAACGCGTCGGATGACCGACGAGTTGTGGTTTCTGCAAGCAACGTGAGAGGGCCTCGCCAATCTCGCTGCTTGGCGGTTCCGGCCCCTGCCACCAGAGCGCACGGAGTATTCGGAGACCATCCTGCTTGTAGGAGTCGAGCCGCAATGTGGGCTCTATTTTCGAATCCCATTAAGACCACCAAGGTGGATAGATGGGGAGGGATGGCATCTAGCACTGGACCGTATGTCGCCTCGGCGTGCCCGGTCACGATGGTACAGGCAGAAGTAATCGTACGGTGAGTAACGGGAATTCCGCCAAATGCGGGGGCAGCGATGGCGCTGGATAGTCCCGGTACCACTTCATAGGGGACGTTGGCATGGCTCAGAGCTAGAGCCTCTTCTCCCCCCCGGCCAAAGACAAATGGGTCTCCGGCTTTGAGTCGAACAACCCTCTTGCCATCGCGGGCGTGACGAATCATCAGGGCTTCGATCGTGGTTTGACTCATGGAATGACGACCGGAGCGTTTACCTACATAGAAGCGTTGGGCATGTCCTGCGAGCTCTAAGATAGAAGGGTCAATCAGAGCGTCGTAGAGGATCAGATCCGCCCTCTGCAGGCGATTCATAGCTCGGTAAGTCAGGTGATCCTTTACGCCAGGACCAGCACCGACGAGGGAAACAAAACCGGTGATTGTCATATACTTTGTTCCTTCTCTTTATCCTCGTACCAGCGATTGATGGCCTTCAGGAGCAACGGGCGACGAGCTGCAAAAGGGGTCTGGTTCTGTTTCCATTCCGGTCGCATAGCTCGCCCAATGGCGAGCCAGTCGTTCAAATCCCTAGGGAGGAGCCACTCAAGGCCCCTACGAATGAGTGCAGTTAGAGCCGGGGAGCCCCCGTTACTAGAGATAGCGATCGTAAAGGCTCCTCTTGTAATAATACTACCCAGGTAGACGTCAGCATGACGGAGGTCATCAACGGCATTGACGAACACTTGGCGCTCGTTAGCTTCAGCCGAGACTTCTCGGTTCACTTCAGGGGGGGCTGCAGAGACTACATACCAAGCACCTTGTAGATCACCCTCTCGGTAGGGGCGCTCAATGAGTGTTACTCTCTCAAGCTGTCGGATCTCAGGCTTAATCTGTGGTGCAATAAGGTAGATATCTGCCTGGGCCTCGATAAGAGCGGGCAGTTTTTCGAGTGCCATGTTGCCGCCGCCAACGATCACTACCCGCTTACCACCCAGCTTTAAAAACACCGGGAAAACACCGGCTCGTGGAGGGGGATTGGCGTGAGTAGTTGTCGAATTCATGCTGGGGACTCCGTACCGTCGGTCGGTTCCTTTTCCCAATGTAGGCCGCATTCCCTTTTTTCAAATCCTTGCCAACGACCGGATCGCGGGTCCCCTCCAATAACAACTTTTTGGGTACAGGGTGCGCATCCAATACTTGGATAACCATTATCAAACAAGGGGTTATAAGGGATATTGTGAGTGGTGAGATATCCTCGGACTTCCTCCTCTGACCAGTCGACAAGAGGGTTTATCTTCACGACGTTAAAGCGTTCATCGTGCCCCACTAGGGGAGCGTCGGCTCTTTCTGGTGTTTGCTCTCTGCGGATCCCGGTTATCCAAGCATCTGCTTCGCTGAGAATTTTACTTAGTGGCTGTACCTTACGAATATCACAACATTTATTGGGTTGTGTGCGCCAGAGCTCTGGGCCGTGGGTTTGTGCTTGAGCCTCGAGGCTAAGTTCGGGGACAATACTTTCTATCTTGAGTTGGAGGGTGTTTGCGAGCTGGGTCCAAGTGGCGTAAGTCTGTGCAAAAAAAAGTCCGGTATCCAGAGTTACTATACGTATGGGAGCACGCAGTTGGGCGATTAGGTGTAGAATAACGCTACCCTCCAAGCCAAAACTAGTGGTAAACACAGCTCCGGCGCCAAACTGATCCCCCGCATCTTTCAAGGCCTTCTCCGCAGACATAACCTTGTCTGTTATTGCAAACGCCATATCTGTTCGACTAGCATGGCGGACGGTGATAGCCACACAGAAAATGTTGGTGAGTGAAGATTCGGATCTCCATCGGTCCAGAGGAGAGGCAGGTCATAATGGCTTATCCTATGGCCAGGAGGAGGGCATGGCGATGAAGATATCCGCGCTCGATCGTCTTGAGTCTGAGGGGATCCATATTCTCCGCGAGGTGGCAGCGGAGGGAAGACAGCCAGTGATTCTGTTCTCGGGCGGAAAGGATTCCATCTGTGTGCTACGTTTGGCGGAGAAAGCATTTCGCCCGGCGAAGATCCCATTTAAACTTCTTCACGTAGATACTGGCCATAACTTTCCGGAAGTTATCGACTTTCGAGACCGGCGTGCCCGGGAACTCGGTGCCGATCTTATGGTAGCCTCGGTGGAAACGGCGATGCTGGAGGGGCTGATTCCACAACAACCAGTGTATGCCAGCCGCAATCGCCTCCAGATACCGGTTCTCCTTAAGGCTCTTGCTGATCACAAAATAGATATTGCCGTGGGAGGCGCGCGCCGAGACGAAGAAAAGGCACGAGCAAAAGAGCGCATATTTTCTTTTAGAGACGCTTTTGGTCAGTGGGATCCGCGGCGTCAACGCCCGGAGCCTTGGGACTTGTACAACGCAGAGCTAGCAGAGGGTGAGCAGTTGCGGGTGTTCCCCTTGTCTAATTGGACCGAGTTAGATGTTTGGTCTTATATTCGAAAAGAGCAACTTGAGGTTCCATCGATCTATTTTGCTCACGAGCGAGAAGTTGTTGCTCGCGATGACCAATGGCTCCCGATCTCCCAATGGCTGCCCTTACGGCCAGGAGAAAAGACAGAACGGCATAAGGTTCGGGTACGAACAGTCGGAGATATGCCGTGCACCGGAATGTTTGAGTCTAAAGCGGAGACTCTAGATGCCATTGTGTCAGAAGTAGCCTCTGCCACCGTGACCGAACGGGGAGCGCGAGCGGATGACAAGTTCTCTGAAACCGCTATGGAAGACCGTAAACGAGAGGGGTACTTCTGATGTCTTTGGAACATGTGCTGAGCGATGATGTTAGCCTGTTACGCTTTGCGACCGCTGGGAGCGTAGACGATGGAAAAAGTACGCTAATTGGCCGCTTGCTTTACGACACAAAGGGACTGTTCGAAGACCAAATTGAGGCCTTAGAACAAGAGTTTGACCTGGCCAAGATAACGGATGGACTCCGCGCTGAGCGAGAGCAAGGCATTACCATTGATGTGGCCCACCGATATTTTGCCACTCCCAAGCGGCGGTTCATGATCGCGGATTGCCCAGGGCATACGCAGTATACACGCAATGCGATAACCGGCATGTCTCACGCTGACGTTGCGCTCCTCTTGGTGGATGCGCGTTTGGGTATACAGACCCAAACCCGTCGACACGCCCAGCTTGCGAGCATGCTTGGACTATCTGCGGTCATTGTATGTATAAACAAGATGGACCTGGTGGATTGGTCTGCAGAGCGTTATCATCAGATTGAGACTGAACTCCGGGATGCCTTCGCGCCGCTTCAGCTGCGTACGCTGCATATATTACCACTGAGTGCTCTGCTTGGTTCCAACGTAAATCATCGTGAACCACAGCTTTCGTGGTTTACAGGTCCGACCTTGCTCGAGCTGTTAGAGAATATAGAGATCGATTCTGTTACCGCGGGACTGGGTGGTCGCATGCCGGTTCAACTGGTCTTACGGCCGGAAAATGGTGCCGGTAGATGTTACGCCGGTAGGGTAGCAGGGGGAACCTTTTCCGTCGGAGACGAGGTGGTGCTCCTACCGAGGGGCAACCGCACAAAAATTCGCAGTATTGATACTTTTGATGGGCCGCTGCAATCTGTCCAGGCTCCCAAGAGTATATCAATGACATTTGAGGACGATGTGGATGTGGCTCGAGGTGATCTTATTGCTACGGCAAAAGATGCGCCCCAGGCCCATCGCCGGTGGGAATTGACCATTGCCTGGATGTCGGAAACTCCCTTGAAGGCGGAAAAGACTTACTTAATGAAAGTGGGTACCCAAAAGACTCGGGTGGTCGTTCGTCGTCTAGATACGCGATTGAACTTGGAGACCTTGCAGTACATATCTGCTGGTCAACAGTTAGACTTGAATGACATTGGTCGAATAGAGATTGAGGCGATGGAAGATGTGGCGGTCGACAAGTATTCTGATCGGCCGGATATTGGACGATGTATCCTAATGGATCCATGGTCCAAAGAAACAGTGGGAGCCGGGTTGCTCGGCACTCTGTGAGTATAATAGCTATGGAAAGTCATTATCGAACCGCGCTAAAAACCATCTCATGGCGAACAGTGGCCGCTTTTGTGACCGGTGGCTTGGCCTGGGCGGCCACTGGAAGCTTGGGGGCGGGTATGGCCATGGGAGCTACGGACACCCTGGTGAAGTTGTTTCTTTATTATGCGCATGAGCGAGCTTGGGCCCGAATTGATGTGGGTTATGATGTCGTTTCACGCTCGGAAAATAGTTCCTCTACCGCTGGGTCTGTGTCTCGGGGCCTAGACGATGCTCGTTCAGCGAGTTCGTTATACAGCCGAAATCCCTTGGGTTGAACCCGAGTTCCAGCTTCTGTGCCGGGCTATGCCCCACTGCGCGACCTCTTTGCTGTATCCGTACGTCATGAGGCAGGGGGGATGAGCTCCCCTGGTTCCTTCCCTGAAGGAGTACTAGCAGGCCATCGGCAAAGTGAGTTAGGCGCTTCGCGGGTCCTTTTTCCGTGGAAGGTCTGGACCGGCTTCGCCTTTCATCGGTTGCATACGCCCGGTATGCGACCTCTTCATCCGGAGCGTTCCACGGAAAAGATACTTCACGTATCACCCATCCCACTTTTCCGATGGCCTGCTAGGGTGTGCGAACTAAGAAACTATGGTGAAAGCCAAGATGGCGCTTCTGTACATTCGGTCTCAGGTAGTACTTCCTAGTCTATCTGTACACCCGAGCCTCAGTGGGTAGTTGTGAACGCCTAAGACCAGCTAATTCGCTTTTGATTGGGTTCGTCACGAAAAAGCGGAGCATGGATTCCTGGGCGGATAAAACCGATTCCAGCCCCTTCGGTATTCTAGCTATGCTAGCCTCCGCCTTCATGGCGACGGGTATTGACTTCGGGACGACAAATTCGGCTTTGGCGACATCAACGCAAGAGGGACAGTTTCACTTAGCCACCTTCCCGCAACCCAAAGAGACAAACATTTTTGATCGACGCCAGAGCCAACCATCAACACCATATATGCCTACATTACTATTTTTTCCTCATAGAGAAAACGGTATGTATGCTGGCTATCAAGCTATAGCTCAGTATTTGGAACATGGTATGGAAGGTCGGTTGATCCAGTCGATCAAGAGCTTTCTTCCGTCGACGTCTTTTGAAAAAACAACCATCAACAATAAAACATGGTCGTTGGAGGAGTTGATCGCTTCCTTTCTGGAAAACCTAGTTAGGCTGGCACAAGACCGAGTTGGTCAGCTTCCTAAACCGATCATCTTCGGCCGGCCGGCAGCGTTTTCTGCTTCACAGAAGATAGATGAAATGGCGGAACAACGACTACGCAAGGCGGCAGAATTTGCTGGTCTACCGGATATATCCTTTGTCATTGAGCCGGTTGCTGCCGCTCTTGCTTATGAAGCGACCCTAGAGACTGATGAGACCATTTTAGTGGGGGATCTAGGTGGTGGTACGACCGACTTTTGTGTGATGCGCGTAGGCCCTAATCAAAGAAGCCAAAAAGACCGAAGACATTCCATCCTAAGCAGTGGGGGGTTGGCGGTTGCTGGCGACCGTTTTGATAGTACAATTGTTAAGGAGAAGCTGTTTCCACATCTGGGTTATGGTTCTCGGTACAACACGCCTACCGGTCCTGCTGAGATTCCTCATTGGCTGTTTAATAAACTATTACAGTGGAACCATATTTCCTTCTTAAAAGGCAGGGATACCCGTGCTTTTTTTGATGCTGTGAAAAAAAACAGTCATGCTCCAGCAGCGATCAACGCATTGCTTCAGATCGTTGATGAGGACCTAGGATATATTATGTATCGGGCTGTTGAGCGTGCTAAGCGGCATGTAGTGACCGAGGAGACCTTTTTAATTCACGCTGAAGAGTATTATTTGCCGGTGAAAGAATATTTGCTCCGAAGTGAGTTTCATAGTATGTCGGTTGCATTGGTTGAGGAAATGGAAAAAAAGCTCCTGGATGTAGTCAACCAAGCCAACGTGAGACCTCGAGATATAGATACAATCTTTACAACTGGGGGTACAAGCCACCTGTCTATTGTACAAGATATGTTTAAAAAAATTTTTGGGGTAGAGAAGATACGAGCTCGTGATAATTTCACCAGCGTTGTTGATGGACTAGCGAGAAGTGTGGATACATCACTTGATGGGCATCGTTGTCGTTGATGAATGAGCGACTTGGATGCGATGAAGGGTAGGGTCTGGGAATTCTAGGCCAGCTACCTACGGCGAGGTTTCTTTCGAAGCAAGTCTTGAGGCTATACTGCCCCTCCGGGATATTTCTTCAGCGGGGCGCATAGCTTTGGAGGTATGCAACGGGGAAGGTGGGGGGCGAAATGTTCCATGGAGAGCGACCCGAGCGAGGGATGCTCGAGTGATCAACCGGCGACAATAGCAAAGACCCCTTATGGGCCGTTCTTTCCGTGAAAGGTCCTGACCACGAAAAGCTTGGCTCGATAGCTACACACATGGCCAAATCAACCGGCTGTCAACGCTCAGAAAAGCCGCGTGGCTTGTTCCGGCGAAGAGCACGGAAGAAAGACAAAAGCTGCCAATAGCAACAATATGTACGAGCGCAGGTTGAGATTAGGTATTTGTTGTTGAGCAATTCTCTTGATGAAATACAATGGTATTAACCCTTTCATCATATTGTGGGCTGTTTGATAGAGAGGAACAGTTTAGGGCGAGGGTCGATGTTGTTGCTGCGGAGGATGTCTCGATGTTGGGGCATGGGCAATCGCTGCTCCGCCAGGGCTTCGCTTTGTCGAGGGTGTCGAGCAAGGCTGCGCGACTGGATGTACCGGGTCGAGGGGGCCGAAAGGGCGGCGAAGCCACCGAGCCCTCACAAACGCGGGATACAAGTCAGAACGAGGTCCGGAGGATAAAGACAGGCCCTAGCAGGCCATCGGAAAAGTGAGTTAGGCGCTTCGCGGGTCCTTTTTCCGTGGAACGTCTGGACCGGCTTCGCCTTTCATCTGTTGTATGCGCCCTCTTCGTCCGGAGCGTTCCACGGAAAAGATACTTCGCGGATCACCCATCCCACTTTTCCGATGGCCTGCTAGTCGGAGGGGCTTGGTTCTGGTGCTCAACCCGGTTCGTCGTTTAGGCTGGGGTGATGGAGCCTTTTATTGGGCGAAGATTTTTGGGTCTTCTTGCCGCAGGGGTAGTGGTGTTCACTGTTGCCTTTGGACACGCTCAGCCAAGACCTATTATTGAGGGGATACGGTCCGGTACGCCTCCGGAGTGGGCACTCCTCCAACGACAGCTGATCCGCATGTCTTCGGAGGCCTGCGAACGCTTCTTTTCACGATTTTTTGACGAACGAGGGTATTTTCTGGCCTATGAGCGATATGGTGCCAATGATGGCCCGGATGATGCTATCGAAAACCTTAACAATTGGCCGTTACTGCACGCGATAGGTGCAAAGGATGAGCTGAACCAGTTGGTTCTTAGGGGGTGGGAGGGGCATCTACGACAATACACGCTTGCTCGCGATAGCCACGTACCGGTGGCAAACGAGGGTATGTATTACAAGGAGTTCCATGTGCAATTTGACTGGCAGCACCATGCGGAAGGCGTGTCGGTCTTTAACTTGATGGGCTTATCTAACCCTAACTATGCGCCAAACAAACGGCGAGCCCAACGTTTTGCGGGATTGTATATGGGGGAAGACCCAGGAGCCCCAAACTGGGATCCGGTCCACAAGATGATTCGTTCGCTGCTGAACGGTAGTCGTGGACCTATGTTGCGGGACGCTACTGCACTTGACTGGGCCGGTGGACCCTTTGAGGTGGAGCATCGCTTTTTTATGGAGCATGGCGAAAAAAACTATGACGAAACCCTCGCACACTACCAAGACTATACAGAAGTGGTGGGTGATCATCCCCTCAACTTGCTCTCCACAACTTTAGCTTTTCAGGCATATGTGGCCACGGGAGATATTAAGTATCGTACGTGGATCCTTGAGTATGTGAATGCATGGATAGATAGAGCCAAACGCAATGATCATATCCTTCCCTCCAATGTGGGGTTGGACGGCAAAATCGGAACCGCTTATGGCGGGCGATGGTGGGCTGGTACCTATGGTTGGGGCTTCAGTCCGGTGGATCCGACTACTGGTAAGCGGGCGAATCGTAATCGCGTGCCCCGAACGGTGCTGGCTTTCTATATCGCTTATGTACTGACCGGTGATGATACGTACCTGGAGGTTTGGCGAAAACAGACCGACCGGTTGAATGCCTATCAGCGGGTGAGTGAAGGGGAAATCGAAACCCCAACGATGTATGGTGAACAAGGTTGGTATGGGTGGCGAAAAGGACTGAATCAGGACAACAGCCAAGATATTTGGTGGTTTTCGCAAAAACTTTTTGACCGGCGCCGGGCGCCGGCTCATCCGTGGTTAAGTTTTTTAGAAAAGACCAATCCGGACTGGCCAGTTACGGCACTTCGTAAGGACTTACAGACGGTCTATGCAAGAGCTCAGGCCCTGACAAAAGAGCTATCGACACCTGATACTCGGCTAGCTGATGCGGTTTTAGATCTTAACCCGGCGGTGGTTACAACCTTGATGCAGCAAACGATGGGGGCGATACATATCGCTCGTCCCTCATGGTCTAAAACCTCACCCTCGATCGGTGGTTCGCCTTTGTTCGCTAGGATCCGACATTTTGATCCGGTGCGTCGGAGGGCGGGGCTACCGGAGGATGTAGCCGCGTTGGTGACCGGAATGGATTTGACGACAACAACGGTTGAGCTTGTGAATCTTCATCTTGTTGACCACCGAGATCTCATTATCCAGGGCGGAGGCTATGCTGAACACCAGATCCACTATGTGGTGGTGGACGGTACAAAGCATAAGGTTGAGGCTCCGTGGGTGAAAATACGGCTGCAACCGGGTGCGCATGCGATGGTTGAGTTGACTATGAAGCGATACGCAAACCCACCGACTCAGTGGTTTCCGTGGGATCGGCAATGACTGATCGAGGATGGTCTACTACCCCGCGAGCAAGATAAAACGACGTTATACAAGGTTAAGGCAGCCGCGTCGGTTGCTGCGACAGCGGCCGGTTTCCTCATGTCCCTGCAGCTACAGCAAAGACCACTTGAATTGATTCTGTAAGAATCAGCAAGTGGTCGCGCAGCGGGGTGTAGCCCGGCGTAGCAGCAGGAACTTGGGTTCAACCCAGATGATTCTGCTGTAGCTTAGGACTTAGGCAGACTGATGACCTCAACCCAACTCGGGTTGTGGCCCACCGGGTAGCGACCAGCTGGGCTTAGCTGACCTTCGGCGGATATTTTGTAGACACTCAGCTGATGAGATCGTTGTCCAGCTACTAGGAGAAAGTGGCCCTCAGGGCTCAAAGCTATAGCTCGAGGTTGTTTTTCGGTGGGGGTGTGATGCAGAGCTTTGGCGTGGTTTGTCTCCGGATCTATTGCGAACGTGGTGATCATACTTGAGGTACGCTCTGCAGTGAAAAGCAGGCGGGCATCGGGGGTGACTGCGAGCTGCGAACCCCACACCTTTCCAGAGAACTTTTTGGGTAAAAATGATACCGACTGAATTTCGCTAAGTATCCCCTGTTTTGGATCTATTGTGTAGGTATTCAGGGTGCCGTCCAACTCATTGATCAGGTACATGATCTCTTTCTGGGGGACGTAGGCGAGATGCCGTGGCCCAGCCCCCGTTTTTGTTTTCATAAGCGAGGGGGTATTGGGGTGCAGTTTGCCAGCCTTGTCGTCAAAGATGTATTGCTGCACTTGGTCACTTCCTAAATTGGTGACAAATGCTCTCTTATTTGCGGTCATAACGACCGCGTGAGCATTTTTACCGGTGTTTAGTAACTGGGAAGGTGTTTCTTCGACCACCCCATTTTTGCCGAGCTTGTGTATACTGACTTTAGAGTCGGAATAGGATGAGGCGAAGATGAAGTGTCCCTCGTGATCCGTTGCCAGGTGACATGTGTTCGCTGGGAGTTTGGTGATCGCGAGTGGAGTGAGGCGACCGGACTTACTATCGATGTTCAGGGTGGCTATGGAAAAAGGCTCAGCCCGTAAGGATGCATACAGTCGGGTACGTTCGGGATTGGTGGTCAAGGCCATGACGGACTTGCCCACATTGATCTTTTGGATGGGCCGAAGTTTGCCGTCCAGTTTCTGTAACTCGTAGACCGCAATTTGTCCGTCGTCGGTATTAGATACATATACCAAGGTGGTGGCAAATGCGGCTGGGTTGAGGCCCAAGAGCCCCCCAAGTAGTAGCTTAAGGGTAAATAGATAGCGAATTGTAGGTTGCATGCGCAGCGCCTACTCAAACATACCTTCATGTTCTGGGAAACAGCGGAAAGATGTATCGGCCGCGCCTATGAAGCGCGGCCGGGGTTGAAGCGCGGAGCGAGGAAGGTGTTGCCTAGTTTTTATTCGCCCAGCTAAGGACTTCGCGAGATGGAGAGAATATGAGAGCCTCCGTTTCGGGGGTGGCACCTCCTCGATTTTCTTCACCGCGATCGCTGTTAGTGAGAAGTAAAATACCGAGGTTGGGGCCCTCGGTGCCATGGTCAGTTACCTCCAGATAGCCCACCTCATACGGTTCAACATCTTCAACCTCGGCGGTGTATCGCTCCGCTCCTAGCACAAACTTCACTGGCTCGATGCGATCTCTTGGCTCGGCATCAGCCGGATCAAAGAAGGCCGAATAAGTCTCGAAGGCCATGCTGACTTCCTTGGTTCCGAAGTCGGCGGAAGTTAGGCCAAGCTGCTCAGCACATGCGGTGAGGACGGTGTTTTTGGTATTGGTTGCATTTTCTACAAAAAAGAAAGCACTTAAGAAACTATCGGGGTCTGCGACCAAAGACACATTGCGTCCATCAATACCCGGAGTTAGTGGATCCAATAGGAGAAAATCGCCATTGAAGAGTCGGTAGTCCGTTACACCATCCCCGGTTAGATCTATATTGACCTGCTGGATGAGGGGGATAGGGAGGGCACTGGTCTCCCACAAATGGAAGGCCACTTCGATAACGAAGGAATTGGTGGGACCACACACGGCTGCTGGTACCGGGCTGGTTCGGACCCCTACCGCTTTGAGATCAATCGTCGGATCTTCAGGGCCTGATGGTGGGGGGAGCCGCTCACTCAGCGCAAGCAGAGTGAATGCCTCGTTGGTGGCTATACCCATCCCTTTATTCACGATCTTGGTTCGGGCCGTCCCATCAGCAGAAAACCGCAATGCTCGTGAACGTGTGAGGTTAGAGGACTTTCGGGGTAACATATACCACGGGACACTCAGCGTTTCTGTGCTGCTCTCGATGACAAAGTATCCATCATATTCGTTGGTGTTGAGTCCGGTGGGATCA
>JAHQVK010000028.1 GCA_019634385.1 Myxococcales bacterium
AACAAGTGGTCGCGCAGCGGGGCATAGCCCGGCGTAGAAGCAGGAACTTGGGTTCAACCCAAGTGATTTCTGCAGTATGTACCGTCGGACTTGTTCTATGACTCGTCGGTGATGTGTTTGATTGTCTGGAGACTTATGGGGGCTCCTCGCATGGGAGGCCTCTCCGTCAGCTGGTTATGGCTGGCTTCCACGAGCCCCCAAATTTAGTTAAATCAAATATTTCGCAATAGGATGGCCCAAAGGTCCGCTGCCGGATGGTTGGTGTCTCGAGGCACCGGCTACGAGGTGCATGGCAAGAGTACCACTGCGTACGCCAGAGAACGAACGACGATCGGTGACCATCCGGCCGCGGTACGACAACTGAAGAGTGAGGTGGTTTGATGTTTAGTTTCTTCGAGTAGGCGAAGTCACAAAGCAGCCTAATCGCATGATTATGGGGCGGCTGAGTGCTTTTGTTTGTTGAACACACCGGTTGAGGACTCCGCTTAGCTGCTCTGCTATGGTACGTTCTTAAGGATTCGATTGTGCAGATACTCCCCAACCGTGGGGTGGTGCCAGAGGGCTGAAGGGCGCGAAGTTCTCAGCGGTTGGAGGGTTTCCTCGTTCAGTATAGCCTGAACCGTGCGGACGAGGAGAGGCAGGCCCTCAGCGAGTTGCAAGAGGGGGTAGGTTGCGAAGTTGTCCTCTGGGGTTGGGGTGATGATCGCTTGCTCGAGGATGTTGCCGGTATCGATGCCGCGGTCTACGAGGTGGATAGTTACGCCACACGCTTCCGGTTCCCCACAAGCAAGAGCCCAGTACCCCCCGTGAACACCTCGGTACGAAGGGGTGAGGCCAGCGTGCATGTTAATAAAGTGAGCTGGAATGCATGCTAGCGTGGGTGGAGCTACAATTCGGGTGCCGCTCAGAACAACAATGTTGGGGTTGAGTTCCTCGAGATGATCGCGGGTCTGCTGATGGTTGACGGAGTCAACATACATCGTACGCGTATCGGGAATTGGGTGATCATCTAACTGGTAGGCGGTCAGAAGATCCTGCCGTCGGCGGGTCGCTTGACGGGTAAGTATGGGAACAATACCTCCCCGGAACAAGGCTTGGCTGGCGGTCCGGAAGAAACCGAGTCTTTTGGATCTTCGACGGAGGATCTGCCACGATGCTGGTGGTTTCTCGATAATGATGGATTCTACCCCCACTTGCTTATCGAGTGCGTTGAAGAGAATGTTGGTACTGATGCCTGGTTGGCCGGCGATAACCACGCCGCGAGTGCTATTCATCGAATGTTCTCCCCAAACTTAGGCCGTTGTCACTCGCGGAGGGTTAAGAGTGTCCGTTTGGCCACCGGCAGGCAGGATGGTTATGCCCCGCTGGGTGGTTGTCTCACTTTTGAGTGTCGTCACTGGCAGAGGGTTGAGAGTGTTCCTTTGGCTACTCGAAGTCAGGGCGGCTATCTCGTCCATCCTCAGACTCTTCATTCCATATTGTGTTCGCATGGCATCAAAGGTCGTGAGTATATGCTCGAGCGCTCGTAGGTTTTTTTGGAGGTTGATGCCAAAATTGTGGGGATGCCACCATAAATGGAAAATTTGCTGGCTTGATGCCGCCGTTTGCATGGCGGTATCAAGGCGTTGATATCGATAATCCTCCAGTCGGCGTAGTCTTCGACTATATGGTCGTAGAAATGTAGAGGCGGGTACATTGTAGATAGAACCATTGACCTTAGGCAGCCATACCGAGCGGGAGGTGTCCATCAGCGAGGGTTGGTGCACTGGTAGGTAACTATCTATGAGGCGAAACGCGCGTCGAAAACGGCTATCGTCGGCGTTGGCACGAGTGTGATACATCCAGCTACTAGGGTTGCCTCTGAATACACAAAAACCATGAGCATAAGCAACTTGAAGGTGAGGCGGTGAGTATTGATTTCGCGGAAATACGAGGCTCTTTAGCCTATAGCCTAATTTTTTTTGGGCGAGTGTTTGGGCTATCTCTAGATCCTCGGCAAAATCTTCCGGATGTTGACCCTCCTCTAGGCAATAGTAGTGAGAGAGGGTGTGGGATGCAATTTCTTGTCCGGGTACTTTGGCGATTTGTTCAAGCAGACTGGGGGCAAAGTGATAAGGGTCGTGTTGTTCATCTTCACCCAGCTGCGGAATATCAGAGTACGGCGATAGATGGTGGTTTGTGTATTGTGGTTGTCGACTCGGGAGGTGAGCCAAGAGTTCGCTTTTGGATTCGCAGAATAGAAAACCCACCGTTGCCCAGGTGGCGCGAATTTCATGTTGCCTAAATAATTTGAGGATTTGAGGAATTGCCTCCCGCACGCCGAGGAGATGCTGCCGGTAATTAGCTACCGAGCGCTTGTCACGAACGCCCCAGTGGAGCTCAAAGTCCAAGGAGATGACCAGCGTTCCCGTATTCATGGGATATTCTGGAAAGCTTTGCATCTATGGGTCAAGGATTCGAGCGAAGGGCAGAGGCCACCGTCGGCCCGGATGCTCGGTTTTCCTGAAACTAGCTCAAAGCGGCACCGAACGGCAAAGTTTCCGGACTCACGCCGCTGCCGGTTGACTTGGCCCAGTAGGCATAGTTCGGGTAGATTTTGCGAAAGGCTTTGGCGAAGAAGGTGCGTAGTGGGTGTAGGCTTCCTTATGGGAGGCGAAGCCACCGACCCCTCACAAATTATAGGGCCTTGCAATGGGACTCTTACGGAAAATGGCTCGGTACCCCGGTTGCCAACAATGGATACCCAGACACCTCAACAAGGGGTCGCGCAGCGGGGCATAGCCCGGCGTAGAAGCAGGAACTTGGGTTCAACCCAAGTGATTTCTGCTGTAACACCGATCCGGTAATGCTAAGGCTTTGTCTTCAACGTTGGGTGCGCTCTGTGGCTAGTTGATTGCGGAAGTGGCTCACGACCTCTTCAAACGCTTCATCTTGGTTACGGAATGGCTGGTAACCAAAATCTTTCTTGGCCGCGTTGATGTTGTACCAGTGGGAAGAGGCCAGCTCCTTGGCTACAAACCGGGTCATGGGGGGCTCCCCCGAAAGTGGCAACCATTTCCAGAGAGTTTCGCAAAGAGCGCCCACCCGGTAGGCGGTGACCGGTGATACTTCACGCTGGATGGGAGGAAGGGCAAGAGCCGCTAACAGCCGATCGATAAATGGCCACAAAGCGACCGGCTCACCGTCGGTAATGAAGTACGCTTTACCGGCCGGAGCTGGACTTGGTGTGCGGAGAGCCTCTGCCGCCCGTATATGGGCATCAGCAGCGTGGTCAATATGAGTGAGTGATACCAAATTGGTGCCGGAACCCACCCGTATGAGACGCCTTCGCTGGGCCCGCTGAATGATTCGCGGGAACAAATGAGGATCACCTGGTCCCCATACGAGGTGGGGACGGAGGGCGCAGGTGACAAAGCCAACCCGGTTGGCGTTGAGGACCATTCGCTCGGCAATGGCTTTGGTTTCTGGGTAGTGTGCGTAATAGACGCTCGGATAGCTTACTTGGTCTTCGGTCATCCCCCCAGCATGTTGCCCATCGAAGACAACCGAAGGGGATGAGGTGAAGACCATCTGAGGCACAGCCGCTGCTTGGGCCGCGTTGAGTAGGTGTTGGGTGGCGGTGACATTACCGGTAATAAAAGCATCTCGGGTCCCCCAAAAACCGGCAAGGGCGGCGACATGAAATACCGTGTCTGCCCCTGCTAAGATATCGGTGAGTGATGCGAGGTCCGGTTGGCTTAGATCCCAAACAATGCTGGTGGCACCGTCCTGTTCTAGGCTGGGGTATCGATTCCTGGCGAGAATGACCACGTCGTGGCTTTGGGCCAGAAGTTGACGAACGATGGCCTGACCAATGAAGCCGCCGCCCCCAGTAACGATCGCTTTCATGGGGAAACAATTCCTGCGGTGGTAGACCTCAACTGAGTTTTGGCCCAGGTCTGAAGGCTTTCGCGACGAATCTTGGCGTTGTGCCTCACATCTACCGGGAAGTTGTGATGATACAGTATAGTTTTGATTACCCGGGTGTGAGGCCACTTTGCCCCCATGGCAAGAAGCTCCAATGTGAGGCGATCCGATGGCTCATGGTTGGCTTCGAGTTGGACAACCAGTACCGGTAGATGATTGACCCCAACCAAGGCTGATCGGGCTACGCTGGGGTGCAGATTAAAGATCGTCTCACAGGGGACCGTGAACATCGGACCGTTGTCCGTCTCCACCCGATGTTTCTTTCTGCCGCAGAACCAGAGTCGACCCTGATCGTCCAGGTAGCCTACGTCTCCCATACGATGAACGATGTGGGTCTCACCGTTAGCGTCGGTTTCTCTGATCTTGCTCTCCCGAGTAGCTAACTCATGGTCCTCGTAGCGGTGGGTTACAACCGGCCCCCGTACACAGATCTCGCCGATCTTAGTGGGGCCTAAGACCTGTACATCTTCCCACCGCTCAATGGGGGCATCAACGATCCGAATGATTCGAATCACCATGTCTGGGGCCGGGTGCCCAACGCAAGTGCCCGCGCCGTTGCGGGTGGCTTGGGCAGTAACCGAAAGGACTTCTTGGGACGCGATGCTGGCTACGGGCAGCGACTCAGTCGCACCAAATGGGGTGTGGACTTCTGCCCCTTTTGTTAAGATTTTTGTAAAGTCTTCATGGAGCTCAATGGGTACTGGGGCCCCAGCCATGAGGATACGGCGAAGACTGGGTAGTTTGAGCTTATGGTTAAGAGCGTAGTAGGCCACCCTTTTCCATATGGCGGGGCTCCCGAAGGAGGATGTACAACCGTTGTCATTAATCGCTTGAATAAGTCTAGCGGGGTCAGCCTGAGCGGGGCGGGTTGGCTCCATTTCGGGAATAACAACCGTCATCCCGAGAGCGATGGAAAACAAACCAAAAAGGGGAAAACAGGCCAAATCAATTTCTCCGGGTCGAATATCGTACATATCCCGGATAAAGCGAATCTGAGCGTCAAATATCCCATGAGTATAGACGACCCCTTTAGCCGGGCCGGTGCTGCCCGAGGTAAATAAGATGGCAGCTACGTCATGTTTCTTTGTTGACGCTGGGTGCACCAATTCATCTTCGGGGGTGGTTGCTGGGGCCTGCAGCTGGACCAATGAACGAGGATGGGTGTAGATGGCGACTTTGACGCTGGTGAATGCCTGGCGGAAAAAAGGGCGCAACCACCGCACAATTGGTGCGGCGATCAAGACCCTAGGGGCCATTCGAGCGATACAATCCGCGAATTGAGTCCGGCCCATTCCGGGATCAATAAGCACGGGAATGGCACCTATCTTGAAAAGGGCGAAAACCAAGGGTATAAAATCGAGGGATGGTTTGACTAATAGACTGACCCGGTCACCGGGCTGAACCCCTCGCTTTCGCAGGCCGCGGGCATAATCGTTGGTCAATCTGAACAACTGAACGAAGGTGAGTTGGGTCCAGGCGGTTCGCCCTTGAGCGTCGTGATCCTGTGGAAATATGACCGCTCGCTGGTGGGGACGGATTTTGGCCTGCATATCCAGGTAAGATGCAATGTTAAAGCTTCGACTCAGGTCAGAGGTCCCTTCGTTAGGCGATGAAAATCGATGGATGTCGGGCTCTGAAGACACTCTCTCTCCAAACCCGAAACTCGGAGGGAGGGCAATGGCAGAGCGAGGTTGTCTGCCCATTTCGGACATCCACTCGAGAACTACGGAAGGGCATTGACTGGGGGTGAATAGAGCAGAAATCACTTGGGTTGAACCCAAGTGTTCCTGTTGCTAGCCGGCTATGCCCCGCTGAGAGGCCCCTTGTTGATTCTTACAGAATCAATTCAAGTGGTCTTTGCTGTTGCTACGCATTCAGTATGCAGTCTGGGGCTTTCCGTGAAAGGTCCTGACCACGAAAAGTCTCTCCTCGGTCACGTACCGCCAGGTACGCTCGCCTCGTCGTCAGAGCGTATCACGAAAAGCCTGGCTCGATAGTCACACACATGGCCTGCTAGTGTTGAGTAATAATGATGGTCGTTTTGGTGTTCTAGGCGTGGGGGGGCGAATCGTTCTTAGCTAAAAACGCGTGTATCGTGTCTGCTGCTTGGTCGGGAGCGTCCTCCATGAGGTAATGTCCTACTTTGGCCCATGAGTGTACTTCAGCTCGCGGAAATCGCTGCTTCCACTGGTCTCTAAACCAGGGTGTAAAGCACCAGTCAGCCTCACCCCACAATACTAACATCGGACGGGAACCAAGCTGAACCAATCCCTCTTCGATAGACTTTAGCGTTGACCAACTGGGATGTTGTTCGTTCATGGGGATATCTTGAACAAAACGAAGGGTACCGATTCGGTTCGCCCACGAGTTGTAGGGAAAGAGTAGTCCTTTGCTCGCCAGCCGGGGTAGGCCGCGAGCGGTGGCTCGATAGATGGCAGCACGCGCGAATGCATTGCATCCTCGAACGAGTAAAGGCCCTAATCCTGGTGCGCGCGTGAGTCGGATAGAAAGAGGCATATAAGGGGACCGAAAAGCGGCGGTGTTGGTCACCACCAATGATTGGACCCGCTCCGGATGTTGTATAGCCCATCCGATGCCTATGGCACCACCCCAGTCGTGCACCACGAGCGAGCTACGGGTGATACCAAGATGATCTAGCAGGTGTTCTAAATTGGCCACATGGTCTTTGAGGCGGTAACTAAACTGCTGAGGCTTATCGGAAAGTCCGCAACCAATGTGATCGGGAGCGACTACCCGGAAGTGTTGGCGTAGTTGAAGAATAAGGTGGCGCCAATAGAACGACCAGGTTGGATTTCCATGGACGCATACAACCACTGGTTGGTCTCGGGGGCCCTCATCTATGTAATGAAGCTGTCCTCCTTGTGACGGTAAGTAGTGTGAGGTAAATGGATAAGCCTCCCGTAGATCACTGGGCATAGCGGGGGACTGGGTTGGAGTTACCATTCCACCACCATCATCCAACTATTGAGACCGCTACCGATGCCCATGAGCACACTTTGTCCCCCCGATTTAAGCAGCCCGGACTGAGTGGCGAGCGATAGACCGATCGGAACCGAAGCCGCGCCAATATTTCCGAGTTCTGGGTAGATTCGCGGCGAACGCTCCGGGGGGATCCCAAGGGCTTTGATGATCGCATCATGGTTAGCTTTGCCTACTTGATGGAGGCAGAAAGCGGCCACCTCTGATGCGACGACCGCAAAGCGGGCCTGGGTACTTTTCCAGGTGGTGGTGGCGACCTTTACCCCCTCTGAGAGAAGTTTTGTGGCATCGGTGCGCATGCGGGTCATCGTACCTTGGCACAGATCCGCATGCTCGGTGGCGGCGGTGGCAGCGCCCCCTGTCAGTCGCCGGGACGGTAGCGTTGCCAAATGGTCTCGGGTGAGGATCATAGCGGCGGCGCCAGAACCGAGGGTGAGGCTAGCCATTTCGTCTCTAAGGTCACTGAAGCCGGCTCCAGGGGCAGATAATCGCTCGACAGTTGCTTCAGTGACCGAACGACTGGATTCTCCGGCAACCACCATACCGGCTTCGATTTGGCCGAGCTCGATCATCGAAGCGACGGTTGATAAACCAGTAAGAAAGCCCAGACAGGCGTTACCTACATCAAAGTTGATGCAGTTGGATGATAGCCGGAGGGCTCTATGGACCTTGCTGGCCATGGATGGCTCAAGCATGTCTTTGGAAACTCCGGTGAATACCACGGCTCCAATACTTCGCTTAGAGATGGAGCTTAGCTGGAGCGCGTTCTTTGCCGCGAGTGTGGCAGCATCAGCGGGCCCCATGTCTCTCGGCCAAAGTCTTCGTGCGGCTACCCCCGTGAGGGCTTCTAGGAGACCAGGCTTGAGACCAATACTTCGATAAAGTGCTTCAAGTCGGGCCTCTAGGGCCGACGTTGAAATTACCTCCTCAGGGAGGACGTGTGCGATGGACTCAATGGCCACCCGCTCGTAGCGGACC
The DNA here is from genome assembly GCA_019634385.1 of Myxococcales bacterium. Taxonomy (GTDB): domain Bacteria; phylum Myxococcota; class Kuafuiibacteriia; order Kuafuiibacteriales; family Kuafuiibacteriaceae; genus JAHQVK01. Next base: position 7,945 of record JAHQVK010000028.1, read on the forward strand.
TCGGACATAGCCCGCCATCGCTAGCTTGCTTTACCGTCCGGGTCACCTGCCAGCCGTCGAGCGACTGCCCGTCGCATCGACCGATCCGGGGCTTGGGCAATAGCTTCTTCGATGGCCGCAGATTCCTCATTTTCAAGACTATAGATCGATAATGAAATCTCTTCAAGCTCAAATGTTGACATATCAGACAATATTGGAATGCCAAAGGACAAACCCGCAGCCAACTCGACCAGCCATCCTCCAGCGTGATGAAGGGTTGATTCCATGGCGGTAGCCCGGAAGAACCCTAGGGAGAGGGCAATGAGTCCGAGGTCTGCGCCGCGCCGATGCATATTACGGACGAGGAGATCCCTCGAGCCATAGAGAGCGGCGACGTAGGTGCCCACTTGTCCGCCCACTGCGAGGCGGGCGGTTTGCCCCACCATTCGGTGTACGCGCAGTTGGGCTCGGACCGGCCCGTCGGGGGGGACGAAGTACAATTCGGTCCCTTGTAGAGAGGCTAAGCCCACACCAGCCTCTTGGACGGAGCCCACGGCGACTGCGTCAGCCAGCAAGTCGAGATACGGTCCGGCCAGCTCAAAGGCTTGGGTTGCGAGGTGGATGACTCGGGCCCGTTCGTCAGGATAGCGGCCCGCTTCGTCCAAGGTGGCTAGCAACTTTTCGATATCTTTTTGAGCTTTCTCAAAACGTTGGCCGGTCTCCCGGGCCATGGCCTGGGTATTACTTCGCACTTTTTCTGCTCGAATTTCAATAGCTTGCCACGCATCAGATGCTCGCACCTGTTCCGCCACTTTAGAGGTCTCTTTCCACATTTCGGTGACCTGACGGGAGGCGAGTCGCCCTGCGCTGGATACCCGCTCTACGGCCTCTGAATGACGAAAGTCTTGCAGGGTATTTTCCGCTTTTTGGGCCCACTCTTGGAGTCGGGATCGCCAGTTAGGGGGGGCTTTATCCTTCGACATGAGATGAGTTTAGGCCGCACTTTCGCTATGAAAAGCTATGCCTTTCGAGCGCCTCACTTTGGGTGGCAATGCTTGGGTTGATTATGATGGTTCCTGGCTCTCCTACGAGCATATGAAGCGGCTGCACCGGGCATTGGTTGAGGAGGTGGCGTGGTCACAGCGTCCGATCACTGTGTTTGGCAAAGAGGTGCTTCAGCCCCGTTTGATCGGTTGGGCAGGGCTATGCCCCTACCGATACTCCAATCAGACCTTAGCGCCAAAGCCTTATGGTCCAGTGCTACACGCTCTGCTTCGAGACATCCAAGCGGTCACTGGTCTTGAGTTTAACCATGTCCTCCTCAATCGGTACCGCAACGGCAGCGATCATATGGGGCCTCATGCGGATGATGAACCGGAGCTTGGTCCTTCCCCGCAGATCGCTGCCCTAAGTTTGGGAGCTAGTCGTAAGTTTGTGCTAGAGCCCAAACCTAAGAAGTTGCGTCACCGTAAGGTGGTTATGTCTTTGGAGCCGGGCAGTTTAATGGTCATGGGGGGGCGGATTCAACACGGATGGCGACACGCGGTTCCCAAACAACTCAAAGTGGAGAATGAGAGAATAAATGTGACTTTTCGAAAAGTAATATACGATCCCGGTCAAGCGCCTAAAAGACTGTATCCATCTGGGCCAAAAGAAAAGTAGATACAGCAGAAATCCCTTGGGTAGAACCCAAGTTCCTGCTTCTCAACGGGACAATGCCCAGTTGCGCGACCCCGAATTGATTCTTCCAGAATCACCAAGCAGCCGGTTGATTTGGCCATGTGTGTAGCTGTCGAGCCCGTCTTTTCGTGAAACGCTCAGACGACGAGGCGAGCGTACCCGGCGGTACGTGACCGAGGAGAGACTTTTCGTGGTCAGGACGTTTCACGGAAAGACCGGGCGACAGATGCGTGCAGGGCTAGATCAACCGGCTGCAAAGGGTCTTTGCTGTATCTCTGTACTGATCTCAAAAGTGACCGGGCGAAATTGATGAGATAGTTGATCGTCTTGCTGTCCAAGATTGAGTGTGCAGACCAACGCCCTTTTCATGTAAAAAAGACCCAAGCAGCTCGCGTACACGCACCGTGGCCGGACTATACTTAGCGGTAGGGTGACAGGATGAACGCGTTGTGATTACAATCGACCAAACCCTCCTGGATGCTTGTGGGTTACTGGCGGTGGGAACTCACCCAGTACTAGAGTGGAAACGGAGTAGGGGGCATTCGCTTGATAGTGGATTAGTGTGTATATGTGTCTTGTGAATACATATATTTAGATATTTATTCGAACAAGTATTTGCTATCATTCATCGATGCCGATGGTATGTAGATGAGGTGATGGGGGTACTTAGATATGGAGATTGTCACTTATATCGTTTCATGAGACAGTATAGAACGAAAACATCAAATTGTACCGTCAGTGGTGTACAAGCGTTCGCTCATTTGGTTGAGGCGCGAGATACCAGGAGGCCCCGGATCCGGATGGTCTTGGTTATTGCGGGTGGGATTCTGTTTTCTGGATGCGCCGCGGGACCGTTTGGGAATTTTCTTAGTCAAGAGGATAAGGGGCAATCTCTTGAGCAGGAAGATACTGTTGATGCTCTTTCCATGCCCCTGGACCCAACCGTAGACCTATCGTATGTTCGTGGGGCGGCCTATTGCGGGGAGTGTCACCTCCAGCACTATAAAGACTGGAAGCAATCCAGACATAGTCACGCTATGAAAGACGTGGTGTTTCGAGCATTCGTTGAGGAGATGCAAGCGGAGCACAACGGTGCAAAGGATAGATTTTGCACCCAATGTCATTCAGCGATCGGCACTCGTAGCCGGGATATTGTCCCCGGCTTTAGCTTTGAAGAGCTGAGTAGCTATACACTGGAGGGGGCAACCTGCGAAGGGTGTCATCGTGTGGTTGGGGTGGAGCGCCCGTTTAACTCTGGACATCTACTGGATGTGACCGGTGACGTTAGGGGGCCGAGAGATTTTGAGGGGATAGTCCATCCTATTCAGGGTGTTGATGAATTTCGCCAAGCAGTATTCTGTGCTGGATGTCACGATGTGCGTGGACAGAGTGGGCTGAAGTTAGAGAGCCCATATGAGGAGTGGTTGGACTCTCCTTCCGCAGCTAGATCCCAAACCTGTCAAGACTGTCATATGCCTCTCTATGAGGGACGGATCGCCCCGTATCCTAATCTCACTACCAGGAAAGACTTACACTCCCATCGCTTTGTGGGCATTGATGTTCTTGATCATGATCCAGCGCCAAAGACAAGGGATGAGACTGAGGCATTCTTGCGAAGCTCCGCTCGGCTCACCCTGATAGTACCCGCCGTCGTGGCTTCGGGCACCGATGAGCTACCGGTGGAGGTTGAGGTGACTAACTTGATTTCGGGCCACCGACTGCCGACGGGATCCACCTTTTTTAGGCAACTCTGGTTGTCATTAGAAGTGCGTGACGTGCTTGGCAATGTACTTTTTACCACCGGAGATCAGACTGAGGAGGGAGATCTTCGTACGGATGACAACGGGTTGGTTATCTTTGGCACGCAGTTGGTTGATAGTGAGGGGGAGCGCACCTTTCGTCCATGGCGAGCTATTTCTGAATCCATAGATACAACCTTAGCGCCTGAAGAAACGCGGAAGGTTCAGTGGTTGGTTCCCCTGCCATTAGGCATGACGGGGCCTCTATATGTGCAAGGTAGCTTGAACTTTCGAGCCTTTCCGCCGAAGCTACTCCGATCACTTAATCTGTACGATGAAGCCCGAAAATTGTCCATACTAGAGCTCGCCTCAGTAGAGGCGGAGGTCTGGGTAGACATCGTTGATGAGCTCTAGTTACAGCAAAGACCACTTGATTGATTCAGTAAGAATCAGCAAGTGGTCGCGCAGCTGGTCATAGCCCGGCGTAGCAGCAGGAACTTGGGTTCAACCCAAGTGATTTCTGCTCTAGCAGGCCATCGGAGAAGTGGGATGGGTGATCCGCGAAGTATCTTTTCCGTGGAACGCTCCGGATGAAGAGGGCGCATACCGGGCGCATGCAACCGATGAAAGGCGAAGCCGGTCCAGACGTTCCCCGGAAAAAGGACCCGCGAAGCGCCTAACTCACTTTTCCGATGGCCTGCTAGGGCGTGCCTTTAAGGTCAGCGTAAAAAGCTAGGGCGTGTCTTTACTCTCCGGACCACGTTCTTACTTGTATCTTGCGTTTGTGTGGGGCCGGTGGCTTCGACCCCCTTTTGGGCCCCTCGGTCCGGTACATCCAGTACCCTCCCTCCGGGGCTGACCGCTCACGAACGCCGGCTCCGACGTCATCTCCGCCACCGGAGTCTGAAGACACACCCTAATCAGTCTGTTGTTCATGTGACGATTTAGCATCGTGCGGCGGATAAAATGAAGTCAGCTTCTGTGGCACGGCCTATGGTTGTTGAGTGATCCCCAAAAGTTCAGTGATGAACAGCAAGACAAGGGGGCTTGTCGCATCTTTGGATGCCTTTTGGGGTGACGTGCGATATAGGTAAAAGAGGAAACAATGCATCTAAGACTAATGCGTTCAATTGCTATTGCTGTTTGTTGTACCACTTTCGCCGCAAATACGGCTTACGCTTCTAAACTTCTTCGGTATCCGGACATTCATGAGGACCAGGTGGTGTTTACTCAAGGTGGTGATTTGTGGATAGCCTCAGTGGGTGAAGTTGCGCCGGCTCGTCGGTTGACTACCCACCCTGGGTTAGAGCTTTTCGCCAAATTTTCTCCGGACGGAAAATGGGTTGCCTTCACAGCGCAGTATGATGGGGATGAACAAGTATACGTAGTACCGTCTGAAGGTGGTGAACCCAAGCGCCTCACGTATTATCCCGCGGGACGACCAAGACCCACGAGGGGGGGGTGGGAACATCAGGTGTTTGGCTGGGCTCCTACGGGCAAGGAGGTGCTGTTTAAGAGTTCTCGTGATAGCTGGAAAGGCAGTCGTCTGTTTACTGTGCCGATCGATGGTGGTCTACCCCAAAGCCTTGAGCCGCCGCTCGCAGGTTCGGGTGATTTCTCCCCAGACGGGCACCGCTTATTTTATGCACCGCTGTCTCGAGATTTTCGGACATGGAAGAGGTATGAAGGTGGATGGGCCCAAGATCTCTATATCTATGACCTTAAGGCAAAGACAGTTGAGCAAATCACTTCTCACAAGCGGACCGACCGTGATCCCATGTGGATCAAAGATAGGGTAGCGTTTGCATCGGACCGCGACGGTCGCTTAAATCTGTATTCCTATGATTTAGCGACAAAAAAGACCGTCCAGCTCACCCACTACGAGAAGGTAGATGTTCGTTGGCCATCAACGGATGGCAAGGGGAAAATTGTTTACGAACTTGAAGGCCAACTTCATGTATATGACCTTGAAAAAGGTGAGGTTCAAGCACTCCAGATTCGTGTGCCCTCTGAAAGCATAAGTGCCCGGCCTCGGCTTGTGAACGTCGAGAAATACATTGAATCTTTTGCTCTGAGCCCCAAAGCTAAGCGAGCTCTATTTGTTGCTCGCGGTGATGTCTTTAGTTTACCAATAAAAAAAGGTGTGATGCGCAACCTGACCCGCTCATCCAACGCACATGATCGCGAAGCTCAGTGGTCACCCGATGGTAAGTCGGTATCATATATATCAGACGCTGGCGGTGAAGAAGCGGTATGGTTACTGGAGTTAGAGACGGGAAAAGCTAAGCAACTGACTACCGGGCATCAGGCACGACTATACCATCCTCGATGGTCACCCGATGGACAATATATTGCCTACGGAGACAAAGAAGGATGCATATATGTTATAAGTGTAGATGGCGGCGAACCTCAGTTGGTTGTGGATGAGCCGGGGTTTCCTCTCCGGGACTGGGTATGGTCTCCCCGCGGTGGTTTTTTGGCTTTTACCCAAAGTGATGTCAATAACTTTCGCTCGATCTACATCTATGGCGTTAGGAATGAAAAAGTCTACCGAGTCACCGGCGGGCAGTTTAACGAATTTTCACCAGCTTGGAGCCCTGAGGGTGAA
>JAHQVK010000245.1 GCA_019634385.1 Myxococcales bacterium
CCGAAGCTCTATTAGGTGAAAAGTAAATGATTTAGCATCTTTAACGTGCGGCAAGACGGCAGTAAGCTTCCTGCTTTCAAAGGAGTATACGCACGAGTTGTTATCTACGCGTCATAAGACGTGCTTGGGAGTCAGAGTGAACTATCTGAACAGAATATTATTATCCGTTGGACTAACAGTACTTCTAGTACCCTTGAATACACCAAGACTATTTGGAGCTCAGGGGCTACAGACACTTAGTGCTCAAGGGCTACAGACCTCACCGAACCAAACCAGGACTCATGTTCGATTATCCATGGAGGTGGTCGAAGATACAAAATCGCCAATTATTAGTCGAGGCCCAACTGCTTCCTTGGGTGATGTTTTCATGCCTTATACTATATGGCGTGACCTGTCTTCTGATGTTGCTTCTCAAGCAGCATACCCGAGCCCAAAACCACAGCAAACATCTAGCCATTCGATCACCCTACTTGCAGCGGTAAGTGCAAGTACAGAAGAGCTATACCAGCGTCAATGCATGAGCTGTCATGGAAATACCGTAGGAGCGAGTGAGGGTGCTAGTAGTTCACTTATTGGTGGTGCATTGACCTCAACTGAGTGTTCACGATGCACTTCCGTCGCAGACCTAGCAACCTATATAAGTGGTGCCATGCCCCTAGGCAATACTAGTGCATGTACCGATACATGCGCCATCGAACTAGCCAACTATATTTTGAGTGATTTTTCTGGATACGACAACTTACAGATAGATTCTTCCGAGCCGGTCCCCGGGGCAGAGTTTAGTTGCAACACCAAAATCGTTGATGATCTGAGTAACAACGTTATTAGACGACTGACAAAACAAGACTATATCCGAACCATCCGTGATATCACCGGTGTTGACGTAACCGCTTTGGCAAACCAGATACCGGATGCACCGCCGGTTGTACGCAGCTTTAACAACAACGCGGTTGAAATTTCTTCCTCACGGGACCACATTAATGTTTTCTCGGACATTACAGAACAGATGTCACCACAGCTGGAGCCTTGGCTAAGAGATCAATTGGCTTGTGACGAGTATGGAGAGGCTTGCGAAACTCAGGTTATCTCATCTCTTGCTTTAGAGCTATATCGTGGTCCCATCCATGAAAGTGAATCTGCGGCTTTGCGGAACATTTTTGATACCGGGCGGGCGGAGGGCTTTGATTTCTCAGAGACCGCCAGTTTTGTACTCCAATCCATGCTACAGGCTCCACGCTTTCTCTATCGTATTGAGCAGGAGATCGGTGATGGTGAGGTCCAGCCGTTACAGTCGTATGAACTAGCCAGCCGGCTAAGCTATTCCATTTGGGGATCAGCACCAGATAAGCAGCTTTTGGATGCAGCAGCACAAGGACAGGATCAAGTCGTTTCTCAGATAGATCGACTACTCGATGATGAACGTGCAGCAGAATACGCCGTTGAGTTTTTATCCGACTGGTTTGATTTGCATCGTATGACAAATGTCAATGTTGCTGGTGATAGCCTTGATTCGGAGTTTTCCATTCAAGCTGAATTATTTGATTCCGAATCTCCCGCCTCACCATTTGAGACCCGTACAGAAGGTGATCGAACTGTCGTGGTTTGGCAGGACGGTGGAGGCGGTGCCTTAGAGGCATCGGACTCAGCTGAAGGCCAATTATACTACCCTATGGTGGCGCGGGAGACAAGTGTTAGTCTCTTCGCGACGGTTGATCTACCAAGTGCAACTGAAGATAGCTTCTATTACAAGCTGGAGGGTAATGATAACGATTGGACCGCTCAAAACAATGTAAGAACTGTTGGATTTGAGGAAATACAAGTCGCAAACTGGACCAACCTCGTTGTTGGCCAACAATACATGCTGAAAATCCAGAGACGCGAAGCTGGTGCGAAAATTGATTCTTTTAGAGCTGAAGGTGCTGTATTCGAAGCTGCCTTATCACAAGAGAGTTTCGCAAATTTTGATGAAGATCTCTTGGCGGATATGACAGAAGAGACGCAAACAACATTTCGTCATATTCTACGTAACGACTTGCCTATAACCAGTATCTACAATATTCAAGAAACTCGGGTAAGTGAGGCTTTAGCTAGGCATTATGGGTTTGATTCACCCCAAAGTGGCGTTACGCGGTATGATCTTTCGTCCATAGAGGAACGCGGCGGTCTACTTACCCAAGGCGCCATGCATAATGTTGGTGGTAATGAGTCTTCAACCGTGCGTCGTGGCCTCTTCATGCTTAATCAGGTGCTATGTAGTAAAATGGCGCCTCCTCCTGACGATGTAGACACAACACCACCAGATAATGAGCCGGGCAAATCTATACGCGATATCTCTGCGGAGCGAGTAGACAGCAGTGCCTGTGGAGGTTGTCATTCACAGTTTGAGCCCCTGGTTTGGGGATTGGTTCCATTTGATGTAGTTGGGAACTTTAACTTGCAAGACGAGCATAGTAACCCGCTACCCCAAGACGGCTTTGTAGTCCTTCCTGGAGGTGAAGGTCGTAGAGACTATAGTACAATCGGTGAACTATCTGATATTTTGGCGCAGAGCCAACGTACCCGAGACTGTGCAATACTAAAGTCTTTCGAGTTCATAATGGCCAGAGCGCCAACTACCTCCGATGCGTGCATGCTACAATCTGCCCGAGATACGGTAGCAAACAATGGGGGCACGTACAGAGATATTATCAAGGCTTTGGTTAGCACTACAAAATTCAGTCACATCAAGACGGAGAGGAACTGAGCTTACTATGAAATACAAAAACATACTCAATCGTCGTACTTTTTTGCACGGGGTTGGAGGGGCAGCCGTCGGATTTCCCTTTCTCGATGAGATGCGTATTAAAAGTGTTTATGCTCAAGCTGCACCCCCACCAGAGCGCGCCATCAACATCTTTTTTGGGCTAGGTATGCAACGTGACATCCAAAAATATGGATACACCCCTCCGGCCGGCTGGGCTAACCCGCTGGAGCCACTAATGCCTTTTGAAAAGAAATTAGCGTTTTTGCGAGGCGTCAATCAAATCCGGGCCGACGGCAATGGCAACGCTCACTATGATGGGTCTTCAGGGGCATTTACCGGCACAAAAATGAAGAACAAAAGCACCACGGGTGGTGCTTCTGTGGATGAAGCTCTTCGACGTTTTGCGTACCCAAATGGTATGCCGAATGGCATGTTTCAGTCGTTATCGGCTGGGACATGGTGGAGGAGATCAGACTCTACAACAAGATATATTCATAGTCGCAAGCCTGATGGTTCCATCATGAATCGGCCTTTCGAAACGCCTAAAAGCCTATTCAATAAAATCTTCGGTGCTCAGCTGCCGATTAGCAATGACCCCGAACCATCACGTGAACACGCGCTCAGAACGAGCGTGCTCGACTCATTGGTTGATCAATATCGATTCTATCAAAGCGACGCCGGTGGCTTAGGGCGCAAGTCGAGAGCAAAGCTCGCAGACCATCTGGATCACATCCGCGCGTTGGAAGCGAAGGTCGCGGCAAGTACACCAGGAGTGAGCGCCAAACGTTGTGAGTTCTCTGAGGAACCAGAGAACTCGAGACTTCCGCATGGGGACCCGATCGACGGAGATGGTACCAGACTTAGCGGTGATGGTGATGGTATAGATATTACCGTGGATGAACTCGTGGGTGAGTATCGCTTGATAGCAGAGCTTTATGCCCTAGCTTATGCCTGTGATAGCACGCGATTTGGTAGCCTAGTTTTCCAATCTGCGGGGGAGCGTATTCGGCTGAAAGGTGACTACCGATATAATAATTTTAGTCATCAGTTTGATGATCGTAGAATACGGGGTTCCGGTGGCTCTAGAGGCTGTAGCCATGAGTTCTGGCATGCTTATAGTGATGGGCAGGAGAACAGACAAGTCAGAGCACACCTTCATTTGATGTTTAGAGAAATCGGATACTTTTTAGGACTCCTAGATGCGATCATAGACGAGAATGGGGGATCGATCCTAGATAACGCGATGATCACTATATCTACGGAGTCTGGCGATGGGCGCCATCGATCAGCAGCATTCGAGTTGGAGGGTGTATTTCACGCCATAAGCAGTGCAGGTGGCCGACTACGGGTAGGCAATGGCGGATTTATTGACGTCAATGACCATGCAACGATGGTCTATAATACCATGTTGCGTACGTACGGTGTCGGTTCAAATGGCTTGCTGGGGGATAGAGCTGGTGACTTGGACAAGCTAAAAGCCTAATGACTAAGGCTTGCCGCTCCTAAGAAGATCACATTCCTTCCACTGGCTATGAATAGGCGTCAGTACAACTGGTCAACCCAGAACCGAGGCTGATGTACCCCCGTTTAGGGGGCCTTTAGCCTCGGTCTACATCACCGCCCAACTCGGAACACTGCAAACCAACAACGCCGCGGCGGACCGCCGCCAACTCCTCCGCTGAGACCGAAGCCTGGTCCGCCTATAGTTCACTGCAAGGGCGAGCTTCACCACCATCTTGCGTGGATTCGATCAGCTCTCTGCCGAAGAACGGTCGATGACAGCAGGAAGCAAAAGTGCTCAAAGGTGCGTTGGTCATTCATCGAATGTCCGATGAGCTATGCTCACTCATCTTCTCCGGGACCTCTTGGTCTCTAGGGCGTTTCTTTACCCTCCGGACCGCATTCCGGCGTGTTGCCTGCGTTTGAGGGGTCGGTGGCTCCGCCACCCTTTCGGCCCCCTCGGCTCGGTACATCCAATACCTCCCTCCGGGGCCGAGAACCCTCACACACTCGGGATTACGGCGTCAGCTCCCCAGCGGAGTATAAAGGCACGCCCTAGCTATGATTCGCCTCTATCTGAGTCCGAACATTCAGATCAACCAGATGCTTCACGATAGTTCGACGCCGTACAGCAGAAATCACTTGGGTTGAACCCAAGTTCCTGCTTCTACGCCCGGCTATCCCCCCTGCGCGACCACTTGTTGATTATTATAGAATCACCATGGGATCTTTGCTGCAGATACACGCCCTGACAAGCAAGTGGTGGTCGTCTTGATCTCACTGACTTACTTCGGTATTCTCGCGGACTCTTATCGCGAGTCGAATCTTGTATGAAAGTCCAGCGCCCTGTGAGAACCCTTGTAGAAAACCGCACGGTTTTTGAGGCACACAACGCAGAACTGTCCATCTACGACACATACGAATCGGTCAACAATGTGGGCCTTGATTCCGAACAGCTTTTGTATTGTGGAATGATTGCCGGAACCAAACACCTACACAATGCGGAGGGATTCCGAGCACCATTTTTACCTCATGAATCGTTCATTCTCGCCCCAAACGAGACGGTCTATATAGACTTTCCTGATGCGAGTATGGAACGCCCAACAACATGTATTGCTATCGGAATTACCCGAGATCAGTTGATAAGAACTTGTTATCATCTCAACCAATCTGCTGCAATTCCGCAGGATATCGAGGATTGGCAGGTAGTTTCACCCCGATGGCTACTAACCCCTCACTCGGTCGCTACCCAGAATTTACTCATACGTATTGTAAGTAGTTTTCTCGGCAAGGACCATGATCGAGACTTAGTGCTCAATCTTGGGGTGACAGAACTTCTTTTGCGTATGACCCGGCGCTGTGGAACAGATTTTCTCAAGAAAGCAGCGAAGAAAGATCCTACGCGCACCGCGCTTAGCGCAGTGCTTCACCTAATTGAGACCCGTTTGGCTTCGAATATATCTATTGATGATCTATGTAAGGTTGCTTGTATGAGTCGGACCAAACTCTATCAACAATTTCGAGCTTTTGCTGACTGCTCTCCCATGGAATACGTTCAGCGGGAGAGGGTTCGACATGCAAGCCAGCTGTTAGTTCAAGGATATTCGAGTACCCAGGCCTGCTACTCTGTGGGCTTCTCCAGCCCTAGTCATTTTTGTCGACGCTTCACCAACCACTACGGGGTTACTCCCAGGGTTTTTGCCCAGCAACGAAGGTCCTTGCACAGAGTTCAGCCCCATGATCCGCCAAAAATGAACGCTCATGACATCCTTGTGAACGCAGATACAAGTCGGACCTAAGGTGGGCCTGCTAACAGTTGGAATCATGCAATTCGCTAATCCTGGCTCCGAAAAAGCCCTCGTTAAATTCAAGGTTCAGTATGAAAACTACATCCGCGGAGAATGGGTAGCCCCTCGGGATGGGCAGTATATGGACAATATTACCCCGGTCACCGGCGAAGTATACTGTCGAGTGGCTCGATCCGGTGCGAAGGACATTGATCTCGCTTTAGACGCTGCCCATGCTGCAGCAGATTCTTGGGGCGCAACCTCAGTAGCGGAGAGATCAAACATTTTGCTTCAAGTGGCCAATCGTATTGAAGACAATCTGCAAATGCTTGCGGTTGCCGAAACCTGGGAGAATGGCAAAGCCGTTCGGGAGACTCTAGGTGCCGATATTCCGTTGTGTGTTGATCATTTCAGATATTTTGCTGGTTGTCTTCGTGCCCAAGAAGGAAGCATGGCCGAGCTGGACGCGAATACGGTATCGTATCACCTACACGAGCCGCTAGGAGTCGTTGGCCAGATCATACCCTGGAATTTCCCCCTGCTCATGGCGGCATGGAAACTAGCTCCCGCTCTCGCCGGCGGTAACTGTGTGGTACTCAAACCAGCCGAGCAAACCCCAACCTCCATTCTTTTATTAATGGAACTGATTGGGGACCTATTTCCCCCAGGAGTTATCAACATTGTTAACGGGATTGGAAATGAAGCGGGTAATGCTCTCGCGACAAGCTCCCGACTGGCAAAACTCGCGTTTACCGGCTCAACCCCCATTGGACACCATATTCTTCGGTGTGCTGCAGAAACGCTCATTCCTAGCACAGTGGAGCTAGGAGGAAAGTCCCCTAATCTCTATTTTGAAGATGTTATATCTCATGGTGAAGAATTCTTAAATAAATGTATTGAAGGTTTAGTTCTGGGCTTCTTTAATCAAGGAGAAGTCTGCACCTGCCCGTCGAGAGCACTTATTCAAAAAAGCATATATAATATATTTATTGAGAAAGTCATAGAGCGAACCCAAAGAATTGTCCGGGGCCATCCATTAGATACCGACACTCAAATAGGCGCTCAGGTCTCTCGCGAGCAATTCGATAAAATTTTGAATTATATTGATGTCGGCAAAAATGAAGGAGCTAAAGTCTTACTCGGCGGTAACGAAGAAAAGCTCGGTGGTAGCCTCAGAGATGGATTTTATATCCAACCCACCTTGCTCTTGGGACAAAACGATATGCGTGTGTTTCAGGATGAAATTTTTGGTCCAGTTGTTGGAATTACAACTTTTGAGACTGAAGACGAGGCCATAGCCATTGCCAACGACACCGAATACGGGTTGGGATCCGGCTTATGGACCCGCGACATGAATCGTGCCTATCGCGTCGCTCGAAGTATCAAAGCCGGGCGAGTATGGACTAACTGCTACCACGCTTATCCTGCCCACGCCGCTTTTGGAGGCTATAAAAAGTCGGGCATCGGCCGTGAAACTCACAAAATTGCCCTCTCTCACTACCAGCAGACCAAGAATATCCTCGTTAGCTACGACCCAAACCCAATGGGCCTTTTCTAGCCCCCCGAGCATACACGCAAAAGTGACAACATAGAACATACAGCAGCAAGAACTTGGGTAGAACCCAAGTTCCTGCCTCTACGCTGGGCTATGCCCCGCTGAGCGACCACTTGTTGATTCTTATAGAATCAATTCAACTGGTGTTTGCTGTAACTGAGCGCATAATCAAGGGCACTTCGAATCGCCTCAACCTGAGCCCTATTACAGATGTTTGGCGTCGCTTTACTGCTATCTGGATATACCTCAGTTGTGGTCGTAAACCGGGCACCGCTCACGCTCGCACAAAGCCCAAGTTCCCCTGCGGAATATAAGATCACACCTTGAGCCACAACATCTGAGCCAATTATTTGGCCATTGTCATCTGATGGTGCGATATGGGTTATGTTCGAGACCCGCTCAATGATAGCCTTCTGAAAATCAATTTGGGGATTATTCGAGTCACCCACAACATAGAAACCATCTGGGATACTATGCGGCCTAAATACTGTTCCATCACGAGCGGCCAGCGCGGGTAAAAACTCACTTTCGTCAGTATCAGTGGTTTCATGGAGATCCACGTGAACCAACAGGCTCCCTTTTAGGGGAGCAATCCGTTGTATCACCGCCGCTGACTCTTCCGCTGGACTCTGCAGTCTGAATGAACGGTTAGGATCTACCGCCGCTGGATTCCAACGATTGATTACTTCATAAGCCCAAGGACTAACGCATGGAAGAACCAAAAGATTCAGTCGCTCAATGTAGTCGAGGGCTACATCATGAACAAACGCTAAGGCTCCTTGCACTCCGCTCGTTTCATAGCCATGCACACCACCGGTTACCAGTGCCCACGGAGCACCGGCAACCGGATCGACGGACTGCACAGACAAGAGTGGGTATCGCTCTGGATCATAACTAAGGGCGCCATACTGTTCAACAATAAGGCGCTCATCCAGTCCCTCAAGCCTCCTAAGGACTTCTTCTTCGTAACTTCGCATCACCCTTTGCTGCCCTAGCCACTCCGCCCTCTCATTCAAGCTCCAAGGTTGACCCGGATTACCAATCGGATAAAAGCGCGTACTCACCCGGTGAATTGTTCCAGACATCTGTCTACAATTCAAAGGCCGACGTGTATATATTCTATTTCACCTCATCCATCGACGTATCACCAAGCAACTCGACAGGAACTTCGGGTGCTACAAAAATATCCCTCTTTTACCCAAGTATCTCTCCAAACGGCTGCGGTTGTTGCTACAGCAAAGACCCCTTGAATTGATCCTGTAAGAATCCCCAAGGGGTCGCGCAGCGGGCCATTGCCCCTCGTAGAAGCAGCAGCTTGGGTTCAACCCAAGTGATTTCTGCAGTAGTACCCCCCAGCGTTTCACAACACATCCCCCCCGCCATCCGCTGCACTAGCAGGCCATGGGAAAAGTGGGATGGGTGATCCGCGAAGTATCTTTTCCGCGGAACGCTCCGGATGAAGAGGGCGCATACCGGGCGTATGCAACCGATGAAAGGCTAAGCCGGTCCAGACCTTCCACGGAAAAAGGACCCGCGAAGCGCCTAACTCACTGTTCCGATGGCCTGCTAGGGCCTGTCTTCAAGCTCTGGCGGCGGAGATGACGCGGTATCCCATGTTTATGAATGGTCGGCCCTGGAGGGAGGGTACTGGGCTGAGAGGCCCGAAAGGTGGCGAAGCCACCGACCTTTCATGCTTATGGCAGACAAGTCAGAACGCGGTCCCGAGTTTCAAGACATGCC
>JAHQVK010000246.1 GCA_019634385.1 Myxococcales bacterium
AGTAAATCCTATACTCGGTATCACAATTACCATGCTAGGCTCGCTCAGGCCAGCTGCCCAATACTATTGGGGTCCTTGCCTCTTTCTTCGGCGCCAAACTACTATGAGGTACATCCTTTTGACTGCAAGTACGACCCTGGTGAAAGCGCGCGGACTGAAAAACCACGGTAAAAGAAAAACCACGATAAAAGCAACTCCAGTCGACCGTTTACGTCCCTGCAAGCATGCTTCGGAGCAGTCTTTGTCTTCCAACACTCCGGCCGGCTTTGCTTCTCATCCAGCGCATACGACCAGTATACGCCTTCTTTGCTCCATCTTTTACAAGATAACCTACCCCAGACTATGCCTCCGCATACGTCAAACAAACGGCGACGTCGCCCCTTCTGCCCAATCAAGGACAAACCACAGGACCACCGGCACCGTTAAAGACGCGCCCTAACAAACGTTTGATGGGGCAGGGTGACCGTACTGTGTCAGAGAACCTCGGGAAATGTTGCCGTTTACAGCAGAAATCACTTGGGTTGAACCCCAGTTCCTGCTTCTCCGTAGCGCTATGCCTCATGAGCGACCACCTGGTGATTCTTACAGAATTCATTCAAGGGGTCTTTGCTGCAGCCAAAAATTGCGAGTTCAGAAGACAACTGGCGCTTTGTTCACCCATTGTATAAGGCACTAGACTAGGGCGTGTCTTTACCCTCCGGCCGTGCAGCTGACTGGTATCTCGTATGTGTGAGGGGTCAGCCGCCGAGAGGGTACAGGATGCACCGGGCCGAGGGAACCGCAACGGTGGCAAAGCCACCGACCCCTCACAAAAGCTGGATACAAGTCAGAACGCGGTCCGGAGTTGAAAGGCACGCCCTAGATGCGTTGACAGAACCATGCAATGACCGTAATATTACCTACAGTGCGTGGACGTCAGCCTAGGCCCAGCATATATATCCAAAGGGAGGGAGCCGTATTCACTGAGTACATTTTGGTCTTGACCCTGATCATTATTGGAGCAACACTGACCATTGCCCCTTTCTCGCTATTCGTGGTCCAACAGCATCAATTTTTGGTAGGACTCATAAAGCTCCCTTTTCCTTGAACACTCGGAACTTCCATTTCTACTGTATGCATCTATTGCATAAGCTACTGATACTCTAAGGAAAGCAAAATGTTTACACTTTACATTGCAGCCATCAACACAATTGCCAAATTCCACAAGTCCCAAGCAGGTGCCACTACCTCTGAGTACATCATCATTGTCGCTCTGATAGCGATCGCGGTTATTACGGTCACAACCGCCTTTGGCGACCAGCTTATCGACATGTTCACAGAGGTGACCACATCATTGGATGGTGTCCAGACCACGCCGCAGTAGACCCTATTAATCTAACCATCATCAAGGATCCCAGACTATGAGCGTATCTCCATCGGCATCTATACTACTCATTATCGCTGCGGTGGCTTTCGTATCCGACCTTCGATGGAATATTATTCCAAATTCGTGTACATATGGGGGTCTACTGCTCGGCCTAGTGCTAGGTCTTGCCGAGGGAGGAACTCCAGAACTCTCTCAAAGAGGTCTGGGTTCTCTTGCTGGCTTTTTAGCTACCTACCCCTTCTTTCACGCCGGTGTAATGGGTGGGGGTGATGTAAAACTCATAGCTGCCTTCGGCGCGCTAAACGGTCCCGAGTCATTGCTTATCATTAGTTGCTGGGGACTCAGCATTGGCTTGGTAGGCGTCGTGGTGACCCGTCTAACCAATGGAGAATTTTTGATCCTGCTCCGCCATTTATCAGCCAGCATTATTCGTTTTGTACATCCCGGCCACAAGATTGGTCCTCACGAACCGCCCGTTTCTGAGGACCAGTTTCCCTTGGGAGCTATGCTTGCGGTTGGCGTCTTTGGGCATCTCCTCTACCAGGCGAGTGAAGGTATGTTATGAGAAGAAATGGTGTGCATACAACGAGGTGGTTGATCCTCGGACGCGATTTCTCACTCGTGATAGTACTATCATCGATCATTGGGGTTTTAAGCTCAGGGAGTCCATTGATCCAACCACTTGTTACATCATCTCTAGTGACACTCTGCGTAGTGAGCCTGTGTTTTGTCGTAGCTCAATGGTACCGCGGCTCTTTGGTGGGGAGCGCCACCGGCGAACCGATGCGGTTTCATCGCAACATTCGAGGCGCAAGCGCAACAGAGTTTATTATCATCTTCCCCGTCGTTTTGCTCCTTATCTTGGGCGTCATGCAGATGGCGCAACTCTACATAGCCAAGATGACCGTCAACTACGCCGCTTGGACTGCGGTTCGCGACGCAGTCATTACCATCCCAGAGGAGATGGATGATGAACCCGTTGGTCAGATTTGCAACATAAGCTCTCGCTCCAAGATTAGAGAGATCAAAGTAGCTGCGGTCATTCCGTTGATTGGAATCAGTCCCGCAGTACAAGACCTTTTCGCTACTCGTCGAAGAAGTGTACGTCGAACCTTAGGTGGCTTTGAAGTCAACGCTGACCCGGACAATCTAGACATGACTCTCGATAGAATTTTAGTGAGAGGTGCCACTAAACTACCTTATGCTCTGCTTGCCACTAATGTTGCTCTCGCTGACCCTACTACTGGCGAAATCCGAAGTGAGACGTGTCATACCTATGGCCCATCAGAGGATGTATCAGTAGTTGTTTCCTACCTATACTTTCTACAGATGCCGATTATTGCAAGGATCATTGGGAGTACCGTTGATACCATTTTACTACCCCAGGGCCGTCAATTCCTCGAAAGCATTGATTTCAGCTTTGGGTCTGATATTAGTATTGAGATTGCACCGATCATACAACCCAGCATAGAGCCCATTTTTGCTCAAGTCGAATCCATCTTAGAATCTTTAGGTCGATATACTATGATTCGCGGCCAAGCCACCCTACCGAATGAGGGAGAATAATAGATGTTCCGGTTAATGTCACGACACTTCCAACGGTTACACCACGACCAGGAAGGCCAAATTCTACCCCTCATGATCGTCTCACTGTTTATCTGCGTAGTTTTTGCTGCAGCAGTTATTAACACCGGACAACATATCAACGAACGCCAATTGATTCAAACCTCAGTAGATGCCGGAACTTATTCAAGTGCAGCAACCATGGCCAAAGGAATGAATGCCATCGCGCTTACAAATATTATTTTGGAAATCCTTCAGGCCATTCTCGTTGTTTTCGCCCTCATTTCTATCGTTTTGGGTATCGCTATCTTGGGCTTTAGTGCTTGCTGCGCGGCGATCGTTAGTTCCGCCTTCTGCTGTCCAGCAGTCGCTTCTCTCGAATCTTTTCGCCGCAGTTTTGACCGAGTCAGAGACGGGGTGGAGAGAGCGGTGAAAAGCGTTATGAACGTAGTGCAAAATATCGCAAGCGTTATAAATAGGATAGCCAACCCTGTCGCAACCGGCTTAGGAATATTTGTCGGTCGCCAAGGGCTCCCAAGTCCCGCACCCACGGTGATAACCTTTCCAGTCCTTGATGCACTGCCGACCGAACCTAAACCTAAACGCTGTCTGTGTGAGCACTTTGGCAATCGAATTGATGAGACCATTCGAAATGAACTATCAAGGTTGGGTTTTTTTGCAAAAATTGTAGCATCAGCTGCTTCAAGCTCAGCAGAGGTGATATGCAACAATCAGAGTGGAAAAATTGATTTTGGTGAGATATTTGAAAACACCGTTGGTAATGCGAATTTCGAAGGTGGCTCTACAGACTGCCAAGAGTGCATTGCCAAAGGTGACAAACTCACTCAAGCCATCTTCCGCACTCAACCCACTAATAGTTCGGTAACCGTGGATGAGACTCGCGTCTTCGCCAATGGCACCACATCCACCCGGCGTTTTCTCGACCCTAATCGTACACCCGAGGAACTCGGCATCGTAGTACAGGGAGAACGGACCCGTTCTTTCCTTGGGTCCGAGGCCCAAAGAAAGCTACAATGTACACCATTCATTTCGTCTCACACCAGCCGACCCAGAAATCGAGTTGTAGATAATGTTCGTATCAGTACTGTCCGAACATCACCCGAGCGTCTCGACTTTTTTAAATGTATTTTTGAGCTAGATAGCGAAGTCGACTTCTCCAGCGAAAACAACACCGATCAACGTAACAGCGACCTACCCAGCCCACGGTTGCTCATCAACTCCGAATGCGGAGAAAGCTATAGCGAACTTCGAGAGGAGGGTCGGTTCAACATCTTTGGGCTCGCTTTCCATCGAGTCTCCGATGCTCAGCGCTTCATGCCACGTATTATGGGTGAAGAAGGCAACACAAACTATTTGGCCGTAGCAAAAGCTGAATTCTACAGTACGGGGTCTGGAGATCTCTGGTCCATGGACTGGAAAGCCCGCTTGATTCGGGTCACGCTTGATGAAATACTCCAAACTCAAAACGATATTCGCAATCAGGATTTTTCTGAGTCCACTGTACCTACACCCAATGCGGGATTGCTCGATCGGGTCCAGTCACTCGAAAGATTTCCGGAAATAAGAAATCTCTTTCACCACTGAGCATTCTAATGGAAGCCGCCAAATTGAAAATCCTTCGAAAAAAGTCCAAGCGCCAACGTAGAGGCGCAGCTATGACCGAAGCTGCCATTATGCTGCCCTCCTTCGTGTTGGTACTCGCAGGAATCATATACTTCGGTGAAGGTTTTTCTTTTAGACTATCCGTACAAATAGCAGCGCGTTACTCCGCTTGGCAGATGGCACGAGGGGATGGTATTCCAAGCAATGCAGATATTCAGACCCGCTTCTTTCGACGATCACCCGTAGAGCAACTCAAGGTCAGCCCAGGTGATGGAGATGATCGCCGCGAAGACTTTATCTCTCAGCTCACCAACTCGGAGATCTTTACCCGTGCTCTTCAAAGCTCAGGTTTATCATTTGAGATTCACACGGCCAACGTGGAGTACAGCTGGACCGACAATTTCCTATTCAACAATAGAGATAGCCGATCTGCGGCAAAAGTTGTTCTGTTGAACAATCAAGTTGGCGAGACCGAGCCGGATGTTG
>JAHQVK010000247.1 GCA_019634385.1 Myxococcales bacterium
ACGGAGATGGAAATGATTCTTCACCGGCGGATGGCAACTGGGGCACGATCCTCTTTCAAACAACCAAGGAGGTCTCCGTTCAACACGTCCAGACCTATTATGCGGAGACTCCCCCCGTGTTTCCTTAATGGGGCTTGATCAAACCGTACATCATCGCTTGGGTGCATGTTCCGGTCCGGTGTTGAGTGACTCCGCCCGTGTTTCCCTAGGAAGTGTTGCTCGAACCGTACATCATCGCTTGGGTGCATGTTCCGGTCCGGTGTTGAGTGACTCCGCCCGTGTTTCCCTAATGGAGTGTTGATCGGACCAAGCATCATCCGTTTTGGGCACATGTTCCGGGGAGCGTGTGGAGTGACGGTGCCGCCTCTCATCGAAGGCAAAGTGTCGGTGGCAGACGTTTTCCTTTTCGAAATGGGGAAGGCATAAGTGGGCCTCTCATCGAGGGCAAAGGTGTCGGTGGCAGACGTCTCCCAAGTGTCTCTTTTCGAAAAGTTTCCAGCGATCCTCCTATAAACTATGGTCGTTGAGCCCGATGAACTGGTTGCTGGTCGACGAGCCGAGCGGTGTGAATACAGCATTTGCTGTAAGAAAGCTGCCCTAAGATACTGCTCAAGCCTATGCTTTCATCGACCCTTTTTTTTTGATAACGTCACCCGAATAGGCTCGTACCAATTTGAGTTTTATCTTTTGTACTAGCTAGTCAACTTTAGATATGCAGCCAACTAACCGTAGTTACAGGGTAAATTATGAGGTATCCAACCGAAAGCCTCTGACGGAATGCTCAATGGTTGTGCAGCTTGGAAGAGGTCGAGCGTACCTGTCATCCGCGGAGCAGTGGGATCATTCACTGTGCTGCATAAGGCTCTATTATTCTCTATTAGGAGACCAATGTGTTTCATCTTTATTCGTGTATTTTGACCGCCATTTTGAGTGTATCCTTGCCGGGGTTCGCATTTGCTGCGGACAACGGCAGTCAGCTAGAGGAAAAATTTCGTATTAATTATGCTGGTTATCTACCTCAGGCAAGTAAGCTAGCTCTATATATAAGTAGGAACAAGGGACCCATTTCTTGGTCTATTTCCGGTACATCTTGCTCAGGAACTGAAGATACTTACCTGGGTGTCGACAAGAGTTCGGGAGATAGTTTTTATCGGATAGATTTCTCCGAGTGCGTGGAGGAGGGCTCAAACCTTCGCCTGATTGTGGGGTCCGACCGCTCAGTGCCCTTTGATATTTCTACTGATCCATATGGGATGATGAAATACGAATTTTTTGATTACTTTAAAGATCACGAGACCTCTGCGACCTTTAGGAATGCTAAAAACAACTGGAAAACTGGTATGTCTGTGAGCTTCAGCTACGTACGCGACGCCGGTGATAATGGTGTTTACCCGACCAACACTGCGGAAGCGGCTTGGTCATTGATCAATCTCCTTGAAACCTATCCCGCCATCAATACATATTATAGCTCAAGAAAAAGTGGGGCACGCTCGGTCTATGAGCAGCTGCTTGTATTGACCGAGCAATTTGATCATGTATTTGCTCATGGGGGACCCTTGGCCATTCCTAAGTTTCATACCAACGTGAACGGGTCTTGGGCCTCTTGTGCGCCACATACCAGCGGTACGTGCATTTCTGAGCCGGAAACCAAAACAACATTTGCTGCCGCGCGTACGCTGGCGGCTATGGCCCGTTTGCATGCGAACTATGGCTCAGGGGTGCAGGCCAATGCGGCTTACCAGCGAGCAAAAACGGCCCTGAATAACGCTCTTCAAGAGCCGTTGGTCTGTAATCAGGCTGATTCGTTCGGCGGAGAAGGCGGGATGTATCCGGATAACGACGTCTACGGCCTGTGGCGCGACCCCAAATTCAACCGTGACAACTGCGTAGCTGATCGTAACAACACGGAGGATGACGAATACGCTGCCCTTGTCGAAAACTATTTGGCTGCGCTGAAGTTGGGTTTTGGTTCAGACGCGAGGGCCTTGAGGTCACAGGTGCTTAGGCACGCACGCTTCGCCGAAGTTTCCTCGTTTTGGTGGGGAGCTGTGGCCGCCGAAGGCAGCCTATCTTTACTGAGTAACGAGTCATTACATGATCTTAATATTGTTGGTCTGAAGTCCAATGTTCTTGCGAAAGCAGCGGAAATCCAATTCAACCAGGCCCGCGGATACCCGGGTGTCACCTGGGACCCGTATTCTGATCAGTGGAACAACGGCGACCAGGATGACGCGGATAACAATGTTCGCTGGGGCTCTCACCGTATGGCCCTCAATGATGCGCGGGTATTGATGGCGGCGGCCAACATTCAATCAAAAAACGCTCAGTATTCCTCTGCGGCTGCTTATGCACGGAGCGCGATTCAGGTGCTGGACCATATTTCCGGTTTGAATGCCATGAATCTGGCGATGTACACCGCCACCGGTTATCCAGAGTTTGAGCATGCCGTACAGAGAACCCATGACTTTGCTGACAATAGTGATCAATGGCCGGGCAAGATGGTTCTTGGGCCCAATAACTGGACCAATGCAGACGATCCGGATATGCCAGCCTTTAATTCCCAGCCGGGCTTAAAGATGTTTGCGGTGACCGGAACCGGCTGGGCCTCTCGCGAAATATCTATTGATGCCAACGCTTCTTTGGTCCCGGTGGCTTACTTCACGACCGAAATTGCTCCTGCGATATTGGCGCGGGACCCTCTCGGCTTTGCTGATAGTTCGGGCCGTGTCCCCGCAGCACCCAGCAATATAGTGATCACATCTAGAGGAACCCACAGTCTTGATCTGCGGTGGACTGACAACTCAGGGAGTGATGAAGATGCGGAGCAAGGCTTTAGGTTGTATCAAGCAAACCGTAACATAAAGCCTGATGCTCCGGTGGCCACGCTGGGGGCCAACATGACTTCATGGTCTATAGATAGACTACAGCCAGATACGAAATACTACTTTTGGGTAGAAGCCTTCAATGCTGCAGGGGTTTCTGAAGTTATCACCATCAGTGCGACAACTGAGTCTCAGGTCAGCGCCATGAACTACATCCGCAATGGAGATTTCTCTAGTGGCAGCTCGGACTGGGATTGTGCCGTATTTTCCGGGTCTGGCAGCTGTTCCGTGGTGAACGGTGAATATGTGGTGAGTATTCGAAACGGAGGTACTGAGTATTGGCACATCCAACCTCGGCAGGAGGGCCTTTCGCTCACGAGAGGCAAAACCTATACTTTTGCTTTCGATGCTCGATCCACGAACTATCGGAACACAGAAATAAAGGTGGAACGCTCCGTTTCTCCTTACGAGGACTTTTCTCAAACCGGCAGCGGTCAAAGCCTTACGACTCGGATGCAGCGCTTTTCCTACACCTTCAGTCCTTCCGTTTCACTGACAGATGCGCGCGTGGTTATGAATGTGGGAAATAGTAATAGTACCATATATATAGATAATATCTGGTTGGTGGAAGGCCATACGGATCCTTGCCAAGGTGTTGTTGGTTGTCAGTAACAAACCGATGACTAGCCGCCGGTTAACTGGCCCAGTAAGCATAAGTTTGAGCTAGGGCCTGTCGTTAACCTCCCGACTGCGTTCTGACTTGTTTCCGCTATTTGTGGGTGGTCAGTGGCTTAGCCCCCCTTTCGGGCCCCCCGGTCCGGACATTCCACGGAAAAAGGACCCGCGAAGCGCCTAACTCACTTTTCCGATGGCCTGCTAGTTGATTCTTACAGAATCAATTCAAGTGGTCTTTGCTATACAGCCAATGAGAGGCGAAGCTGGTTGAAATGTTCGATGGAAAGACCACCCCAAGGATGCTTGCTGGGCAAAATTAACCGGCTGCAACAGTCGAAAGACCTAGATTCCGCACCCTCCCTGGATTTTCTTGACTTTTCTGAGAGATTCTTTGGGCGCGTTCCGTGCTTTTATTAGTCCAAGGAGTTTAGCACCAGCCCAAAGTCGAAAGGTGTAGGTGTCTTGTTGATGGCGTCCATATAAATTTGTTGGTATCTGCGCGCTCAAAACCTCTGCATATAATTGGTCTAAACCGCCTTGAAGAATCGCGAGATTTTCATACCCGAGTAAAGCGGCTAGGGTCGCTGCGCGGCGTGCTTCTGACTCTTGCTGGGCGAAAAAGACTTTCTGTTTCCGGGACGGAGAGAGTACGGCTACCCCGGTTTTGCCGAAGATGTCCCCCGGCGGCATGTTGATCGCTTTGGGTAGACTTCTTTTGGCGAAGGCTCGACTGGAGCGTACGTCGATAGTCTGTAGGTTTGGGTCCCCGTCAAGGATACGAAAAGCAAGTTCATCTGGCGACATGAGATAAATATCTTGGGCCTTTTGGACCTGAGGGGTGGTGGCTTTGGCCAGCATGCTTGTTTTGTAGTCGGGGAGGCGAGTGAGAAAGACGCCGAGACCCACGGTCGCTATTGCTGCTATTGCCAGGGGAATCTTGGGAAAGCTTCGACTGGGGGCTTTGGGATTGATCCATTGCTCAATCAGGGTGGTGATCACAAACGCGACAATGGCGGTCACAATCAGAAACAGTGCGAATTGGCCTTTGGTTATCCCAAAGATGGTTTCAACAGTGAGATCCCCATAAGATCCAGAGAGATAGAAGCTTACCAGCCAGGGAAATAGCTCAGCAAAAATAGCTATGCCCACGGTCGCACCCAAAATAAAGACCATGCCATCGATTTTGCCGATCGCAGCCCCACAAAAACTGGTGCCGGGGCAGTAGCCGCCCACAACAAAACCAACACCCATGATGCCTCCACCCAAAAGGCCTGGATAGAGATAGGTTGGGTTTACAAAGATGATCTCCATATCTAACCAGCCAAATTGACTCAGGAGCAAAATGCCGCTCATTGCGGTCACGCCCGCGGTGAAAAATACCCTGAGGACGGTAAAGTCGGTGCCATAGAACAATCCAGTGAGTTTCCTTGAAGAAGAAAATCCAGCTTGTTCGAGAATAAATCCAAAGGCAATTCCAATGAAAAAGCCAAAAACCAAACTGAGTTCGCTGGAAATAGTATCTGGTACAAGAGGTCCCATCTTATAGTCTCCTCAACGTAGTTAGACCCAAAGTTTTCGAAAGAAGAAGGCCACAGCGTAAGCGGAGCCAAAGATCGCAAGCATGGTTAAAAAACCACCAGCAGAGAAGACCGCCATCCCACTCAAGGCGGCCCCACTGGTGCATCCCCTGGCGATCATTGAGCCTAGACCAAACAGCAGACCACCAGAGAAGGCGGCGATGAGCCGAGTTCTTGTGCGCACCTGAGGAGGGTGCTCAGTCTCAAAGGTTAGCCGGTCGGATATGACCCCGGACAGGAATGCACCGAGCAAAACACCAAGCATTTCGAAGACCAACCACGTTTTTAGCGGTGCGTTTTTGCGAGCGGTAGCTCGCTGATAAAATAGGCTATTGCTGGCATGTTCGGGAGCCACTGCGGTCATGGTGGCCACAACCGCACTCTTGACCGCACCGCTGGCCCCCAGTCCGCGGCCGGTGATAAATACGGTGGTGAGCAGCACCAAACCGAGGAAAAAGCCGGCGAGATATGGATTCATGTACTTCGTTTCCATCAGGTACTCCTAGGTTTGGCTTGGGTTTTCAACTATACCCGGTTCGGGGGTGTCGGAAGATGCTCGGGTATTGGGCTCTGATACTTCAAGTTCTTCATATCCGGTGATCATCGCTTTGAGGTTAGAGGTTGGAGTGTGACCGGTGGTCACCAGGTAGATATGGATGAGTAGAAAAGCAACGAGTAAGAACGCTCCCAGAGTGTGGGTGAGGGCGATCAACTCTAAGCCGTCGACGTTGAGGGCTGCCATTTGGTGTTGTTGGGGGTAGCGATAAAACATATATAAGAGTCCCGAGAGCACCGTAATTGGGATCAACAATACTTTAAGGCCGAGATATACGATCTTTTGTAACGGATTGAGCTTGCTCAGCGCCGTTTTTTTGGTGGGGTGGGGAGCATTGCGGAAAATTCCTACGATATAGTAGTGAACCTGGGCCATCACAAGCGTCCTGGTGGGAATATATTGTTTCCATTCTCCGGTGGTGAGATGCCAAAAAATGGCAAAGGCAATAAGAATCAGCAAGGCCACTGCCGCGTTGTTGTGGTAGCGAACCGCCTGTTCGTAACCAAAGAATGTAAAAGAGCCATGAATTTCAAAGCCACTCAACATTAAAAATAGGGTGAGAACCGCTTGAGTCCAGTGCCAGAATCGCTCAAAAGCTGGGTATACATACACCTTAACCGGTTTCATTGAGTCTCCTTCTTGTAGCGCTTGTGCACGATCATTCGAGCGGTTGCATGGACCAGTACGCCAACAATGACGAGTATGATCAAGCCATGGCCAAGCCATTCGACCACCGGATTAGCGTCACGGCCGGGCATATAGAAGCCCTTCAGAGCCGCCAATCTTGATCCATTTCTTGTGTGGCACTCAATGCACTGCACCGAGTCCTCTTTGGGCGCAACCATATGATTGATCGGCCAAGTCATCTCCGTGTCCACAAAGGTATATTCGCCGCTGTAGGGGAGATCTACCGAGGCCATGCCCGCTTTGGCTGATTCATGCCAGTCAAAGTCTTTCCAAAATCCCCCTTGTCCGGGCATCTTGGCCACCAGTTTAGGTTGAACAAGCAGCTTTGTGTTTGGGTCGTATATCTGTTTAGCGCGGTGAATTTTCACCGGTATGATCTTCGCCTGAGGATCGTCATAGTTGCCCAGCAGTTGGTTGATGGGAATGGGGGCATCCGGAATGACTTCGTCACCCAAAAGATAATGAGTGGCGGTGCCGTTAAAGAAAATATAGTCCGGCTTGAGTTTCTGCCCCCAGCCGAAAGAACCTTTGGCCGACGTATAGATCACGTTACCTTGTTCGTCTTTGTCGGTATACGGTTGGCCGTCTTTGAGTTGACCGGCAGTGGACCAGTCCCACGTCATTTTAGTGGCTGCCGCCTTGGCGTAAGTGGGAATGTGGCACGTTTGGCAGGCCACCTTAAGGGTGTGCTCGTTGATGATGGTCTTTTTATGAGGGAGCTGGGTATGGCACTGCTCGCAGCTGGACCGATCTCGGTTCATGGAAGAGACAGAGTACAATTTGCCCTTCATCCGGTGATTTTGGGCGGTATGGCAGGCTACGCATTCGAGATCTACCCCATTGGTGGCCATGTGGACGTCTATTTGGCGATCGGGGGCAAATAAGGCCTCCTCGAGGTCGCCATGTTTTACGTTGTTCCCACCACCGCCAAAAAAGTGGCAGGTGCCGCAGTTAGCTCGCTTGGGTGTACCTACGCTTTGGGCGACTTTAGTTAGGTTCACTGATGGCTGAGGTAGACCGAGGCCTGATTTGGCGTATGTCTGTGTTGTGTCGTGACAAATCAAACAGTCGATGTTAGCGGGATTGCTAAAGTTAAATTGGTGGTTGGTATAGTTGTAGCCAGCATGGCATTTGTCGCATCCCTCGAGGTTTTCTGAGACGCCGATACAAAAATTGTTGAGGAGGTTCTTCTTACCGAGGGATCGAATGCCTCGTCCGGGAACGTACTCCATCCTCTCCCAGCTCCAATGCGAGGAGGCCATCACTTCTTTTCCTCGCTCTGTATGGCACGACAAGCAAGCGGCAGTGACTTGTTGCGGGGATGAGAACTCAGTCTGCAGCGGTGACAATAGGGAGTGGTTGACCGAAGGAACCTCCTCCTGCGCAGACTGATCTTGCAGCTTTTGCAATATAAGCTCGCTCGAAGATGGACTATCCTTGCGTAGAATACCGGCACTGACCGTTGCCAGAATTCCGAGGGCGACTAAGATGAGTATGATCTTTCGCATGACAATACTTCTGGGCTTCCCAAGACTTCTAACCGTTAGAGCCGGGTTTTAGGGAAAAGATTCACCGTGAGGTGTTTTTTAGGCGTGTTGCAGCAAAGACCCCTTGAATTGATCCGGTTAGAATCAACAAGTGGTCGCGCAGCGGGCACAGCCCGGCGTAGAAGCAGGAACTTGGGTTCAACCCAAGTGATTGCTGCGGTATGAGCGGCGGATCTAATCGAAAAGCATCATGGAAAGACCGTCTGATCGGTTGATCGACCAAATCCATTAACTGCCCGGCGGCCAGTGCCGTCAGCCACGATAAAAGTGGTGGGCTTTTGCCCAGTCTCGGATAAGCTTGGGCCATACGCCTACCGGCAGGTCGTTTATGCCGCGAAGACCAAAACCGTGACCGCCTGCGGCAAAAATATGCATAGATGTGGGTACGCTGGCCTCGCGTGCTTTGAGTGCAAACGTTAGGGCATTCTCCAGGGGGACTGATTCGTCATCCAGGCTATGAAGGATAAATATGGGTGGACCTGCAGGATTTGGATGTCGAGTGATATCATATTTTTCAATAAGATGGGGTTGGGGCTCCTCGCCGAGCAAGTGATTTCGAGAGCCGGTATGTATATGGGGACCCTCCATGAGGGTGACCGGATATATCATGGCACCAAGGTTTGGACGGGCAGACTGGTGGTCGATCTTATCCGTGGGTCGGTAGACCAAGTCATCATAACGCTGACACAGTGATCCTACCAGGTGACCACCGGCCGAGAATCCCATAACCATTATCCGCTCGGGGTCGATACCGTCCGTTGCGCTGCGGGCCCGAATGACGCGAATAGCTCGCTGTGCATCCTGAAGCGGTGTATCTGGTCCAGCTGACCAGCCTTGGTGAGGGAGCCGGTAACGAAGGACATAGACAGTGGTGTGATGACGACTGAAAAGTCGAGCACCTTCAAACCCCTCTTTATCGATGACCACCAACCGGTAACCTCCCCCCGGCATAATTATCATGGCTGAGCCGTCGGGTTTGGGTGATCGGAAGAGTGATAGGGTCGGCGTAGCGACTTCGAGAGCAGCACGGTCCCTCAAGCCCCACGGGTTGGTCCGCTCAACGACTTTCTCGCTTAGAGCGGTCGATGGAAGCCCGGGAGGCTGGTTTGGCCAGATGGCTATGGTCTCGTCTGGCTCTCGATCGAGGTCCACTAGCAGTGAGGTAGAAGTTGAGGTTGATTGAGATTTCGGCACTGTTCTCGCACACGCAGTGAGACTGAGGCTCCCGGAACTAAGCAGCAGGTTTCTTCGATTGATAGGTATCATGGAACAAGAGGTCCTCGCTGTGACGATAGTGTACAGGAGAAAATAGTTCAAATGACTGCGAATAGTAAACCAATGAAGGTTTAACCCGAGGGAGGGCCTGGCTGGGCGTTGTCTTTTATTGTTGGTAGGCCACGTCCGAGGTTAGAGCAAAGCCCCCTTGAATGGATTCAGTAAGAATCAACAAGGGGTCTCGCAGCGGTGCATGGCCCAGCGTAGCAGTAGGAATTTGGGTTCAACCCAAGTGATTTCTGCTGTATATCGGGAGGGGAGACGTAATCAGTAATGACGATCTTAGCGGTTATATACTTCAAACTCAGCGATCTGGGGAGCGTTACTAGCTCCGTCGATATATAGGCTTAACTTTTTCGCGCTGACGGAGCCAACGCTAATAACTGCCTCTGAGCCGAGCCTGTTCCCTGATGCCAGAAGGGCCCCTGTATCGTGGTTCATCAGCCGCCAGCTGGTGGTGGCACCGTTGAGTTCTCGAATGACTACCGTGTTATAGCTGCCCGAAAGTTTTTTGACCGAGATGCGTTCTCCACTGCTGGATTTAGGCTGCCAGTAGGTGTTGTCACGGCCATCCACGACTCGGCCGTAGCTCGAACCACTAGCTTTGCTGCTTCCATCAGCTCCGGCTCCGTCAGCGATATTTTCGCCGAGGTTGCCGGGGGTGGGTTCCGGTTGTGGCTCTGGTTCCGGTTGTGGCTCTGGTTCCGGTTGTGGCTCTGGTTCCGGTTGTGGCTCTGTTCCGCGACACTGTCCGTTCGAGAAACGTACGCCGCGATGAGCACCAGCGAGGGACTGCACTAAGTCAGGCACGCAACTGCCACCATCCAGTCTATAACTGTATGGCGCGTTCAGTGAGGTGGTGGAACGTAGATTGGGGCCAGCGGGCCTTTCTCGGCTCGCTTCCTGCCAAGTAACATTGACGAAGATGTTGCCGCTTGCTTCCCACGAACCATTGGTATTCGTATAGAATGTGCCTAGCGGGTTCTTTGCGTTTTGGAAATAATTGTTCTCTACGAGCGCCCTAGCGTCCGCTCGGACGTTGATGCCGGTGCTAATGATACCGTTGTAGTAGTTGTTGAAAATATGTGCTTCGGCGTGACGGAGAAGCGGGGTTCGAGAGTTGATATTTTCGAACCAGTTGTGATGATAGGTCACAAAGTTGTTCTGGTCACTCTCACTTGAGCCAACAAGACCACCCCTACCGGAGTTACGCAGTCGAGTATATGATAGGGTGACGTATTGGGTGTTGTTCTTCATGTCGAAGAGACCATCGTAGCCCTCGTCCTCTCCACCGAAGGCTTCCAAGGTACAGTGGTCAACCCAAACATTGGATACATCTTTCTCCATACCGATAGCGTCACCACCATTGGAGGTGGTACCGTTGGACTTTTTCACGTCTCGGATATGGATGTTCTGGATAATAATATTCGAGGACTCTCGAATATGGAGGCCTACTTCGTCAAACACCGCCCCGCCGCCAACACCGACGATGGAGACATTGCTCACTCGTTTAAGTTCAATAACGCCGGCTTTTGTATCACAGCTGTCGCCGCTGACTTTGTCGGTGTTACCGGGAGTGATGGTACCGGAAACTTCAATGATTATTGGGGAACTGGTGGAAGACCTTCCGCATAAGGCCTGATGGATTGCGGTGCCGGTGGTTGCTCGAATTCGACTCCCTCCCCGACCACCGGTAGTGCCTCCATTCCGAGAGGCATAGCCAATGGGTGAACCACTTTGAGCATAACTCATGGAGGCATGGCACGAGATATAGATAGCAGCGAGAGCCAAAGAAGTTGTATGCGACCTAGTCAGCCGATTGAAATTTAAATTCATATGTAATACCCTAAAAATGGGTGTTTCACATCTTCGATTGATATGTTCGCCAACGTGAAAGTCGAACATCTTTAGCACCGGAAAATAACGATGTCTATCGGTGTCATTGGTGTTTAGCCTAAG
>JAHQVK010000029.1 GCA_019634385.1 Myxococcales bacterium
AAAAAGATGCCTCACGCTCACCAACCCCAGCCCGGGCAATAGCTCTCGTATAGTCAAAACCAACCTTCACCCCTACCAGCCTGTTGATCTAGCCCTGCAGGCATCTATCGGCCGGTCTTTCCGTGAAACATCCTGACCACACGAAGTCTCTCCTCGGTCGCGTACCGCCAGGTACGCTCGCCTCGTCGTCAGAACGTTTCACGAAAAGCCTGGCTCGATAGCTACACACTGGGCTAAATCAACAGGCTGCTACCGACCAGCAGCAAAGCTGACTCCCAAAGAGCCCAAGTAGTAGTTGTCCGAAGCACCACCAGCAATCCGCTGATCATCAGGTGATGAATCGAAATCAAAGAACGCGCCTTGCCAATCAAACTGGCCGAAGATCCCTAAACCACCAGCAAGGTACACCGTGACCGCGCCCCCAACTCCCACCGTATAGCTGCTACCATTAGGAAACCAGGGCGCCCGCCCAACCGGTCCGGAGTCCAACATAAACCCCCACCCAAAAACGGCCCGAAGATCAACCCTTTCGACGACCCGAGCCAACACCGCCAGGCGGGTAGTCAACACTTGATAGCGAACGCCTGGCAAATCTGGAACCTCTTCACCCTCATCAGAGGCCTCAAGGGCAAAGCGACGCTCGGCGAAACCCACGCCCAACTGCGCTTCGATCTTGTCCACCGGTAGACGAGCCAGTAGTCCCACGCGCCAGGAGCTAGCGGCGGTCGGAAACTCTACGCCCTCCCTCTCGCTACTCACCGCAAAAGGAAGTTCTGCTTCCAGATCTAATCCCAACCAGCTGATCGGTCCTTCGCTGATATGGCCACCTGGAAACCACAATACGTGCCCCCGGAAGGCAGGCGCAGAACCGAGGCTGTACCC
This sequence comes from Myxococcales bacterium, assembly GCA_019634385.1. Taxonomy (GTDB): domain Bacteria; phylum Myxococcota; class Kuafuiibacteriia; order Kuafuiibacteriales; family Kuafuiibacteriaceae; genus JAHQVK01. The sequence continues at coordinate 883 of JAHQVK010000029.1, forward strand.
CGCCAACTCTTGACGAGGCTCATCGTTCCACGACCAATCTCGAGCATAGAGACCAAATCCAATCCCAAATCGAAAAATATCCTGGGCCAAAGGCCCCACAACCTCGCTCTGACTCGATAAGCCGCTAGACCTTTTGCTCCTAGCGTTTGCGACCGCCAACGGTCGTGTTGATCGCGGCGGCGAGGTCTCGATGGACTTCCCGGGTGGACGCGATCTCTGACGGAAAGCCCGGCCGGTTCGCGCAGAAACGCGGCGTGGTGGCGTGCGTCGCTTCTTAGCCGCCAAAATGGCCTTCCCTAGGTCCTCCCAAAGACGCCTTTTGATCTGGGTTGCTAGCTCCCGGTCGTCACTGCCTGTCATCTGGGTGACCGCACGAACCGCTCGCGACCGATCCACCACCTCTAGGGTCGCTTCCAATCGTCCACGGCTGAGCTTCCGTACCGACCCCACAATAGTTGCATCCGCGTTCTTGGTGACCATCTGAACCGCTGATTGCCGATTGATAGCAATCGACACCGCCGCCCTCACTCGGGTGAAAGATGGGCCCTTAACTTCACCGAGAGCCACAGAGACCGGCTTCCGTTGTGCCCACGCATTAGTAGAAACCCCAAAAACACAAGAAACACAAAAGAGTGGAACAAACCACATTATCCACGACCAGGCCTTCATCGCCCGTAGCATGAACCAGACGCTCCCCAGCGGACAGAGCGAAGTGTACAACGTGGGTATGTTCACACGACGGTGCAGGACCATCCAGGCCAGAGCCGAAACTGCGCTCTGGCGAACAACATTTCTCTTCTCTATCACTGCACTTATCGGCCACGTGGCCACGCTCAGTGCAGCGCCAGACCAACCGATCTCGTCCATGCAGGTCACGGATTTGGTCCGAGCTGGCCGATATCTGCGACCATACGTCGCAGATATCGACGTCACACACCCCCCTCCCGAGGGCCAACCATTATCCAATGCGATCTCCAGCGGCTGGTGTGTAGTGAGTGGCCAAGCTGAACTATCTTGTCAGGCATTGCTCGTACACGGTGCCATTGACATTCAAGTCAAAGGTCCGACCGGCCGAATCACAGCCGAGCTCACCCAGTACAATCTGAACCAACGCTGGGCAAAAATTCGTACCCACAAATCAGTGACCACCATAGGTCTGCTACCAGCCCGCCCCAGCCCTGAGACCGAACGGGTATCGGGAATGGATATTTTTGCCTTGGTTCATACTGAACCCAACGCAGGTGTTCTCGCCGGGGTCTTGCTGGATATGGATCCATTGAACGAATCAGAAGGATACATCCGTTCGGATCTACAACTCAAGAAAGGCATGCCTGTCTTTGACAAACATCTTCGCTGGCTAGGCATCTCCCGATCGTCGGTTTGGGACAAAGATCGAACGTTGCTCATTCCACCAGAGATGACCACCAACTCCACCGTGTCGATCACCGTATCTTCACCACCAACAACCCCTCCCAAGCCCAATTCTCGTCCCTGGTGGGCTAAATAGGCACATCCATTCGGATCGAGGAAAAGCTTGCCCGTCTTTGACAACCATCTTGTTTGCTGGACATCTCTCGGTCGCCTGTCAGGGACAAAGATCGAACGTAGCTCATTCCGCCACAGACGACCACCAATACCACCGCATCTACACCGCTACTAACCCCTCCCAAGCCCAATTCTCGTCCATCGAGGCCACACAGATGGTGCGTAAAACAGCCTACCAACCACCGACAGCAAGTTGTTACAGCAGAAATCACTTGGGTTGAACCCAAGTTCCTGCGGCTTCGCCGGGCTATGCCCAGCTGCGCGACCCCTTGGTGATTCTTACTGAATCACCAAGGGGTCTTTGCTCTAAAATAACCGTCTTCCGCCATGACCATCCGGTCATTCCCGAAAAATTTGCTGGATGTCGCCAAATATCGCAAAGACCACTTGAATCAAGCCGGTCGGGTAACAACCAAACTCTTCCGATATTCGCGCGGCACGGCAAAGCCGTATGTAGTCGACAGAGGTTGGGTTCAACCCAACCTCCTCATCCTGTAGGGTTCCGCTTTCACCCATGCGGAATACACATCTTCTGGGCTGTCTGGTGCTGTCGGGAATGACCGGACTTGCGTACGAACTATTGTGGGTTCGTCTTCTCACCCTCGGTTTTGGCTCCACCACACTATCTTTTTCGACAGTACTAGCGGTCTTTTTTGGCGGCCTTGCGATAGGCTCTTGGCTCGGTGGTACTTGGGCATCAGGAGCTCCTCACCCTGGCCGTATCTATGCAAAGATTGAGTTTATCATCGGATGCCTATCCCTAGCACTATATCCAATTCTGCATCACATAGATAAAGTCTTTACTATACTAGATCCCACTCACGGTTGGAATGGCGCAGGGATTCGTATTCTCATTTCTGCTCCGTTGCTCTTAGGACCCACCATACTTATGGGTGCTACACTCCCCCTCGTCACCCGGGCGGTAGTAGTAACCGAGCACAGGGTCGGAACCGGGGCGGCAACAATCTATGGGCTCAATACATTGGGCGCATTTTTAGGCGCCTATCTTATTACTTATTACGGATTATTTTATCTGGGAGTCTTCATCTGCATACTATGCAGCGCGACCCTCAACTTTATTGCCGGGGGGATTGCTTGGGTCGCTCACTCCCCAAAAACAAGTTCCAACCCCGCTCCCATCTTAGCGCAGCCCCCTTCACGATCGAACAAGGAACGAAACGTGGCCATCACCCTTGCTTTCATCAGCGGATTTGCGGCTATCTGCCTTCAAGTCGTGTGGGTGAGACTGTTCTCTATTTTTTTAGATGGGACTATATACGGTGTAGGATCAGTACTAATTTCTGTACTCGTAGGTATAGGGCTAGGTAGTCTCTGGGTCGCCCAGCCCCTCAGATCAAGCATGTATCCACACCGGTGGTTCAACCGCCTCCAGATCATCATGCTCATAATGTTCTACATCATCAGTATGATCCTACCATGGGTCGCTTATACGCTCAGAAGCATACCTGAATCACAGAACGGACTCACGGCTGTTCACCTACAGCTGTTGGTGGTTTTGCTAACATTATCTATCTTCAATATAGCTTCCGGCGCATCTATGCCCTTGCTTATAGCAATAGCCAAATATCAAGTAAAAGAGGCCGGGAATGCTATAGGCAGCCTATTTGCGTCGAATACGACCGGCTCCATAGCCGGCTCTCTCCTCGCCGGTTTTATCTTAATCCCTCAAGTAGGAACCATCGCAACCCTATATGTTGGCATGATCTCCATCGCGCTATGTTCCTGCCTCAGTATACTTTTTTTTACTAAAGAGAACTTAATCTACCGGCTAAGCTACATGGTACTTCCGCTGCTACTGATGAACTTCTGGCCGGAAATGGACCCATTACAGCTTTCATTGATGGGTTCTAAGACTACTCAAGGGAAAAGCTATGCAGAGTTCATACGGGGTTTAGACCGCCACGCTCGTTCGGTTTTGTGGTTCGAAGAAGGCATCTCCGCATCGGTGGTGGTCTCGGAGGATCCATCTGGTACCCGCTCTCTTTGGCTTAACGGACTTGGTCAGGGAGCCCGGCTCGGTCGCCCCCCGTTTCACGTCTACGAGTCTTTGATGGTCGCTCTTGTCCCACTTGCTCACATCCAACAACCCACCAAGGTCTTTGTTGTTGGACTCGGTGCTGGCGTAACTATCGACGCCTTCCTTCAGCTCAATTCCGCAACCATTGAAGTCGCTGAAATTGAACCGGCCGTAATGAGAGCACAGCAGGCGATTTTTCACGGAAGCCCATCGCCAATCTCGAACCCAAAGGTAATAGTTCACCGCGGTGATGCTCGACTCATACTACAAACCGCAAGACACCATCATCGCGGCCCGTACGATATCATCACCTCTATGCCTGCACACCCCTGGATCGCTGCTAATATATTTACAAGAGAATTTTTTGCTATCGCAAAGCAAAACCTATCTAAGGAAGGCGTATTTAGTACCTGGTTTGGCCTCGGCCGAGTCGACCAAGTATCCCTAGACAGTTTAGTTCGAGCGTTTACCAGCGTTTTTGACAACTACCTCATCTACCATCTCTCTGAGGCTGACGCGCTGTATCTAGTAGGCAGCAAAGGCCCGGTGAAAGTTGACGTGGAGCGCTTTGCTCAACTGCGTCGAACTCCGGCCATCCATGGTCAAGCTGCCATCCGCTCTAATTTCCATCTAGCTCACCAAGTGGTGGGCAGTGGTCAACAAGGTGATCCCCGGCCAGAACCGGGACCCGTAAATAGTGACGACTCCGCGCTCGTGGAAGTTCGCACCCCGAGGATGACTACCGTCGCTCGTTCCCTTGGCCGCTTTCTGCCTTATCCCTATCTTCAAACGGACCTATTGATCCCAAAAGACCAGCGATCTTCATTAGCCATCAACATTCTTGAGCACCTGCTGGGAACACCTTATGGGGTTATACCGATTGAACATCAACCGATACGACAGCACCTCGCGCTCCGGACCATCCGCGGATGGCAAGCGCTCCTTTCTGACGAGGCGCAACACTACTTTCAGGGACGCTTAGCTCTGCATCGCGGAGACCTTCCTCAGGCCCGTAGCCACTTCGCTTTCTTAACCAGCCATCTAAGCACGCGCGCTAAGCAGTTCCTTGCTGTAGCCCAACAATCTGCCCCCCCAGCTGCAGTCGAAACACTCGCCAGCCACACACTGGCCGCACTCCTAGACACTATCCCTCATGAGGATATAGCTGAGCACCTCCCATTATCTCCACCGACAGCACAAGTGGACCCAGGGGGGTGGTTGATCTGGCATGGACTATCCAAAACGGCTTCAGTCACCCCACCCAATCGTGAAGATTTCCTGGCCGCAGCAGCAGAGATTCGCAATACTCAGCACTTAGGGCTTATTGAACTCGCCCGATCGGTCGCCCTTCAACACCGATGGGCCCAAGAAGCGCGGGTATTAAACACCAACTTAGTACACAAGCGCCAGGCACGCGCTCGCAGACTGCTTAGGCTCAGTCAACATTCTCCAGCTGACCAAACGCCACAAGCTACTACCCTCCTCGAACAAGCCGCTGTCTTGGACCCCACTTCCGAGCCCCTGCTAAAACGTTTTCTGACAAAACTCCTCGAATCTCGTGCTGATACTCAGCGTATCGAGTCCGTAGCGCGGTCTCTTCAGCTTCAAGGGTGGACAGCAAACCAACTGAGATTTTTTATCAATCGTTCCGTTTCATCATCTTTCAACAAGGAAGCACCATCTACGAACAGGACAGACACTTCCACCACCGATTCGCAGTAATTATGTACTTTAGCACTAAACAGGCATCACCTTCTTTATTTTGTCCTCCCGGTCCGTCAATGACCTTTCCCGACCCATGTTCATAAGTTTTGTCGGCGAGCAGGTGCTCGAATGCCAAAGCAATGGTATGTCCGTCCATTATGTCGAACGAATTACCCAGCATCCCTGTGCACACGTCGTCACCCGATGAGAAGGCCACCCTCACCATGCCGAACGGTCAGACCATCGAACTGCCCGTGCTAGCACCAACCCATGGGCCAAAAGTTCTCAACGTATCTGCGTTGTATAAACAAACCGGTTATTTCACGTACGACCCAGGCTTTTTGTCCACGGCAAGCTGTGATTCGCAGATAACGTTTATCGACGGTGAACGCGGCATATTGTTACACCGCGGCTACCCTATCGAAGAACTGGCCGCCCAGGCTTCCTATGTTGAGGTGGCCTACCTGCTTCTGTACGGTAAACTTCCGAACCAGACCGAGCTTGTAGAGTTCGGAAACCAGGTCACGTACCATACGATGGTACACGAACAGTTTAAGCAATTTTTTCAAGGTTATCGCCGCGATGCTCATCCTATGGCTCTCATGGTTGGTACTGTTGGAGCATTGAGCGCATTCTATCACGAAAGCCTTGATATCAACGATGCAGCCGCTAGAGAGATAGCAACCCATCGAATCGTGGCTAAGATGCCAACCATTTGCGCCATGGCATATAAGTACTCCATCGGCCATCCATTCGTTTACCCTCGGAATGACCTCGACTACGCATCAAACTTTCTCCACATGTGCTTTTCCGTGCCAGCAGAGGAGTACAAAGTGAGCCCAACTTTGGCGAAAGCCATGAATCGGTTCCTAATTCTTCATGCAGACCACGAGCAGAATGCATCAGCGGCCACCGTTCGAATTTCTGGTTCGAGCCAGGCCAACCCATACGCCTGTATCGCCGCCGGTTGTGCTTCTCTTTGGGGCCCAGCCCACGGTGGAGCAAACGAAGCCGCCCTTCGCATGCTCTTTGAAATAGGGACAAAGGACCGCATCCCTGAATACCTGAAACGAGCAAAAGACAAGGACGATCCCTTTAGACTCATGGGATTCGGGCACCGGGTCTACAAAAACTACGACCCTCGGGCTCGAGTTTTGAGAGAATCCTGCCACGAGGTTTTAGAAGAACTCGGAAAAAACAACGAACCGATCTTTGCCCTCGCCGTTGAGCTTGAGCGCATTGCCCTCGAGGACGACTACTTCCAACAGCGCAAACTCTTTCCCAACGTCGACTTCTACTCCGGCATCATGCTGCACGCCATGGGTTTTCCGACCTCAATGTTCCCCGCACTTTTCGCTCTCGGACGCACCGTTGGCTGGATCAGCCAATGGAAAGAGATGATCGGCGAACCCAACCAGCGTATCGCTCGTCCGCGTCAACGTTACACCGGTGAACAAATCCGTAGGTATGTCCCCACCAACGACCGATAGCCCCTAGCCGAGATCAATCGCACCCAATCAAAAACCCAAACCAGTACACGGCCCGATAACCTGGACATCGTCTGCGAACCTCCGCGTACCCACCAACGACTGGTAACCCCTAGCAGCCTGTTGATCTAGCCCTGCACGCATCTGTCGGCCGGTCTTTCCGTGAAACGCCCTGACCACGAAAAGTCTCTCCTCGGTCACGTACCGCCAGGTACGCTCACCTCGTCGTCAGAGCGTTTCACGAAAAGCCGGGCTCGACAGCTACACACATGGCCAAATCAACCGGCTGCTAGCCGAGAGCAGAGTCACGCCCCAATAATTCGGACATCGTCTGCGAACCCCCGTGTACCCACCAACGACCGTTAGCCCCTAGCCGAGCCCAAAAGTCACGCCCCAATAATTCGGACATCGTGTGCGAACCTCCGTGAGCCCATGCCCCCTCGTCCATCAGGCTTGTCCAAACCCGGTTCAAAACGAAGTCTCATTATTTTGTGGTGCCCCGCGCTCTCCCAAAGAACAGCTCCTTGTAGGCGGCATATCCTTGCTCATTCAGCTCATCCACGGGGACAAACCTAAGGGCCGAACCATTAATGCAGTACCGAAGACCCGTGGGAGGCGGTCCATCTGGGAAAACATGTCCGAGATGGCTGTCACCATATCGAGATCTGACTTCCGTACGCGCCATCCCGAAAGAGTGATCTTTGTGTTCAACCACATGCTCTTTCACCAATGGTTGAGTGAAGCTGGGCCACCCTGTACCACTATCAAACTTATGCTTAGACGAAAAGAGTGGTTCACCGCTTACAATATCTACATAGATACCTTCAGACTTATACTTATTATATGTGTGACTATAAGGGGGCTCGGTACCGTTCTCTTGAGTGACATAATACTCAATATGGGATAACTTCCGCTTTAGTACTGCTTTATCCGGTCGCAGATAACTTCCGGAGGACACGCTGGAAGTTCGAGCCATCTCGTGCTCCGTAGATGGCGATCTTCGCACCCCGGTGGAACCTGGGGCTCGGCAAGCAGTGGTCCACAAAAGTCCTAGACTACAAACCAAAACCACCTGAAGCCCCATAGCTCTAGCAAAGCCCAGTGCTATTATCACCTCACTCGTATTCGCCATATCAAGTGTTAGTCCATAACACACAAATGGTTTCACGAAAGACAAGCGGCCACAAATTCATCTACCAAGCGAGCGTGTTCCGGCGCCATACGAAGGTCGTCTCGCCAGCGTTGAGGAATGGCTTCTTCGCCCTTATAAGCCCCCGATATCGCACCAGCCATCGCCGCACTGGCATGAGTATTTCCCCCTAAACTCACTGCCTGACGCACAACATCTTCGTACGATCCAGCATCAGCAACCACAGTGACGGACCGCAGGCTATCAATGACTGAACCACTCCCCCGAGGGACAACCATCTCTTCTGGCCGAACTCGGTGCTCCAGAGTTTGGCGCTCCTCCGTTGTATCTGCATACAGAACTCGAAAGGTACGCGCCGCGGCAAACCAACTATCTTGTATCCCTTGCCCTTGAAAAACATACCGCACCCACAGTCCCAAGAGAGCACAACAGACCTGGCTCCGAGTATGAGCGTGAGTCACTCGGGATTGGAGCATTGCATCATACACCAATTCAGCATCATCCCCCCGATGCCACAGAGCAAGCGGTACCATCCGCACCAGCGAGCCATTAGAACCACGATCATCAGCCCCACATTTATTTGAGGGTGTGCCGCGCGCAAAGGATGACAACGCGGCAACAGTCTGTCCCTCCGCATCAAAGACACATCTATCGACCGCATAAGTTCCTCGTGCGTACCAGTCATGAAGCCGCTCCAGAAGATCATCAGGGTCCAACACCGAGCGACACACCAACGACGCCATCAACGCCAGCGCGTGTGCGCCCCCTTCACTCCAGGAGCCAGGTTCCACTTGATCAAATCCAGGGTGAACACCGAGCGGTGGGCGATATTCGATCTCAGACATCGGAGGAATCTTCGAAGGTTGTCTGAACGCATACGGAACCCCCAGCGCATCTCCAACCAGTAGGCCGATCACACCACCTCGAATTTTGGTGTTCTTCATGCGTGCAAGGCTAGCAGCATTGGCTACGAATCTCTCCCGGCTAAGCTACAGGTAATCTATTTCCCCTACATAGCAAGAATAGCCGCAGTCCACATCGCACAAAGAGGTGAACAGGTGACAGGACGAATCATAGAACGCACCCAACATTACCATGAGCACGAAAACAGGACCGGCCATTCAGCAAAGACCACTTGAATTGATTCTGGAAGAATCAACAAGGAGCCCGCGCAGCGGGGCATTACCCCGCTGCGCAGCAGGAACTTGGGTTCAACCAAGTTTTTCTGCTGTAGACCGCACCAAAGTGGCTATGAGCACGAAGATAGACCGAGCCATTAGAGACCGCACCCGATGTTGAAGACACGCCCTAGTCGCAGCTGGAACACGCTTTGGGACAGTGCATTACAATGGAAGCAACACGGTAAATCGTGTCCCCTGTCCCGGCTGTGATTCAACACCTATCTCCCCTCGGTGGGCCTCGACCAGTTTTTTGGTGATCGCCAACCCAAGTCCTGTCCCTCCGAACTCTCGTGTGATCGTGCTATCTACCTGATAGAAGCTATCAAAAATACGATTGACCTGATCCGGGGGAATGCCAATGCCATCGTCAATGACCTGCATCCGGATGAAATCTTCCTCAGGGGCTCCAAACCGTTGAGTTGGATCAACCTCGCCGCGACGCGGCCCTCGCCACGTATCAGCGTGTACTTCCACACGACCTCGCTCCGCGGTAAACTTCACAGCATTACCAAGGAGATTCACAAGTACCTGAGCCAATTTATCCGTATCACCGCGCAGCGTTGGTAAGTTGCCAACAATCTCTCGGCGAAGAAGAATTCGTTTTTTCTGAGCCTGAGGCACAACGGAACTAACCGCATCTTCCACCAAACGAGGAATATCTACGGTTGTGATATCAAGCTCGAGCCCTCCAGCTTCCATCCGAGATAAATCTAAAAGGGAGCCAATGAGATCGAGCAAGGTCTCTCCCTTGCCCTTGATGGTCCCCAAGTAGCGAAGTTGATCCGAATTGAGATCTCCTGCCACCCCTTCCATCAGCATCTCAGAATAGCCTATGACACTCGTGAGCGGGGTCTTGAGTTCATGACTCACCATAGCCAAAAAACTGGATTTCATACGGTCAACTTGTTGAAGTTTTTCCAGTGAGGATCGAAGCCTATGGTTCGCATCGGACAGCTCTTTATAGGAAGCGGTGATAGATTCTTCGTGTAGCTGCCGAGCCATCAAATCTTTGATAGCAATGAAGGTGACGGTATCGATGACTCCTTTAAAATTCTTCAGAATCTTAATGTTCATTTCATCGGTAGCCCGACGAATCTTGTCCCCATAACGCCACAGTCGATGGGGGTCAAAACCATCGCCGAAGTCATAGACCTCATCTCCGGGTCGCTCAACGCTAGCCGGCAGAAATGGACCATATACAACCCGACCGATGACATCCCCGGAGTAGGTAACGGGCATAATCACATAGCGCAGACCGGAGAAACACGACTCCTCAACCAACAGACCTTCTTCAAGTTCGGGATATTGAAACTGCTTAATGCGGCTCACAACCCCCGTGCACTTGGTGCGACCAGTACTGTTATTAAATATATAGCCGCACCAATCTCCATTTCCGGTGCGAATATCCACCAACTTGGTACCATCCACATCAAAGATTTTGATACCTACCTGGTATAACTCGACAAAACTTGTGCATATATCTCGGAACATATCCACATCGAGAAGTTCCGACAATGAGGGCCTACGATCGAGGACCGAACTGGAAGCGGGGCGGGTATAAACCGTCTCCTCGTCCAACAGCATATCCGAATCCAGCTTGAGATCATGCGTGGACGGGGAGAACCCTTGATCAAAGCCACCACTGAGCTCACCATGAATGTCATCACTTTGGCCTCCCAACACAGGCAACCGATGGTGCGAGCCACTTGGATGGGAAGGTTTGCGGTTCACAGACGTCCCCCTTTGGGATGAAAAATTCTGCCCAGAAACTCGTCTCGGCTGACGCCCAGCATTCTCGAGAAGCCATGCTGTTGTTCCAGTGACCGCCATAAGACTGATAGACACCCTTGGAGAGTTTCCAGTACACCTTCCCCTCGAAGCGCTATCGCTCGGAAGACAGGCTCCGTTCCCCTATTTGCATATACTTCGATCTCCTGGGGGCTCAATACGTCCGGTAGATCAAGCTTGTTGAACTGAATGACAGTTGGGACGGTGTCAGGGTCGATACTATTGACACCTAAATTCCTCCTAAGACCTGAAAAAGCCTCATTATTTGCTGCACGCTGACTCCGTTGACCATCAGCGATAAAGCACACGGCGTCAGTACTTTGTAAAACGATACGCCGGGTAGACTCATGGACAACCTGACCAGGCACAGTAAACAGTTTGAGCTTAATCTTATACCCAGTGCGAGTTATGAAGTGCACCGGTAATAGATCAAAGAACAACGTGCGATCTCCTCGGGTATCCAAAGTCATCAAACGCCCCCTGGTGTCAGGAGATAGAAGTCCATGAAGCGCCTCAATATTGGTGGTCTTGCCAGACAACGCCGGACCGTAATAAACCACCTTGAGGGTGACTTCCCGAGTTCGGGTATTGAACTGCACGCCTCGTCCGCCTCCTCTAGTCTCCCACGCCCGAGCCTACAGCTTCACGCACGGAGCTGAAGCCTTCGACTCTGAGCCGGTGGCTGAGACCGTTAACCACCGACCTAATCAGACCCGGTCCCTCGTAAATGAGGCCTGTGTAGGACTGAAGCAACGTTGCTCCCGCTCTAATACGCTGCCACGCATCTTCAGCGCTCATAATGCCCCCAACGCCAATGATAGGGATCTTCGATCCCAAGCGCCGATAGAGCCTCCGAGTGAGGTCCAGCGATCGTGGTCCCAAAGGAGCGCCAGAAAGCCCCCCCTGCACAGAAGGAAGAGGGTCCACCAAATCGAGGCGGATGGTGGTATTCGTCGCAACCAAACCATCTAGACCCAACTCCACTGCGAGATCCGCCACCGCATCAACGTCCTCATCGGCCAAGTCGGGGGCAATCTTGACTAAGATCGGACGAGGACGGGTGTTTTTTTGGGCAGCAAGAGCACTATTTTCTTGCTGAATGCGGCTGAGAAGTGGCCTAAGCATCTGAATAGACTGTAAATCTCTCAGTCCAGCGGTATTCGGAGACGAGACATTCACGACAATGTAATCTGACACATCGAACACCGTGCCCAGTACCGAGCAGTAGTCATCAGCAGCACGATCCATCGGCGTAGATTTCGCTTTGCCGATGTTGGTACCAATCGGAATGGTGCTGATTCGAGAGGCTATTCGATTAGCTAAAGCCTCCGCCCCTTTGTTTGGGAACCCGAGTTTGTTCACCACCGCCCGGTGGTGTGGCATCCGTTCCAGACGAGGGCGGGGGTTGCCAGGTTGGCCTTGACCGGGGGTGACCGTGCCCAGCTCCATAAAACCAAAACCCAGTGCCGCCCACGCATCGATGGCCACACCATCTTTGTCGAGGCCCGCCGCCACACCGAATGGATGTGAAAATCGCGAGCCCCACAGCTCGATCTCAAGCGCTGGATCTGGTGAGGGTGCGTACAATGACCGGGCCATCGCCCGTAGCATCGGCTGCCGGCCCACCATCGAAGCACCGGTAAGCACCATCTGATGGGCCCGTTCCGCATCAAATTGGAAAAGCAGGGGGCGCAGGCAACCGTACGTAACGTCCATATTGCCCTGGCTACTACGTGATGGAACCGGACTCGACCACCGGGAAGCGTATCGGCTGGCCACGCAAGACCTATCACCGCTGGGACGACACGCTCTTCCACCAATGCGCCAATTCATCAATAGAGTTCAACTGTCGTGCTGCAGGCAGAGACCGCACAAACTGTGAGCCATAAGCACGGCTGGTCATCCGGGCATCCAAAATGACAACCGCTCCCCGATCAGCTCTCGTACGAATCAAACGCCCAAACCCCTGCTGGAGCCGCAATATCGCCCGAGGCAGAAGATCATAGGTAAATGGGCTACATCCTTCGGCTGTTAAGCGTTTGGCCCGAGCTTTGACCATAGGGTCCGAGGGTACGTCAAACGGGAGTCGGTCCACGAGCACGAGTCGCAGAGCGTCCCCTGGAATATCCACTCCCTCCCAAAACGATTGGGTAGCAAACAGCACCGCGGGAGCTTGGGCTCGAAACTCAGCTATCAACTGGCGCTTGGGCTGTTCTCCTTGCAGTAGGCATGGATATGGTAGTCGCGGAGCAAGTGCCTTATGCATCCCCTTCATAGCTCGATTGCTTGTGCACAAAACGAGGGCACCACCCCCTAGGGCTCGTATGGCTCGCTCGGCGAGAGCCACCCGGACGGCTTCTGCATTAGGCGCATCCGGCTCCGTGGCCTCTTTGGGTAGTACCAACGCGGCTTGCACTTCGTAATTGAACGCCGTTTCCAAGGTCAGGATTTCGGCGGTCTCAGGCACCCCAATAGCCCGTCGAAAGTAACGAAAATCTTGTTCCCCCGCAGACAAAGTTGCACTCGTAAGTACAACCGACCGAAACCGCTTAAACAAAAAGGTTTCCAGAAGATGGCCAACGTTCACGGGAGATGCACCCACCTTCCCAGCTGGACCGGTCCCATCAGCCCAGTACACATAATCAGCATCATCGGACTTCAGCACAAACATCAGAGCATCTTCTATTTCCTGGGTCCTTCTACGCATCGCTTCCGCTGAGGACTCATAGTGTACTGCGTCTTCAAGTAACTTTCGGAGGTCTGCCAGGGCTTCCCTCGCCCGGGTACCAGCAGCACGAAGTGCCGCCATTGAGGCGCGTTCTTGGTCGAGCGGCAACCGCCCCTCACGCTCCGGCAGTTCAGCAAAAACTGCCGTGCATGCAAGAGCCGCTCGAGCGACCGCTTGAACCAACGTGCTCGTATCCATACCCAGCTGGCGCTCCCCACACATCGCCACCACGTCGTTGAACAAGCGGTCAATTTTTGTAAAACTAACCACCCCGCCAAAATGGTCGGAAGCAATACTCTCAAGCGTATGAGCCTCATCTATCACGAGATAGTCCGCGTTCGGAATGACCTGCCCAAAACGACCAGCCTCACTAGTGAGATCAGCTCGGGCGCGAAGCGCCAAATCAGCAAACAACAGGTGATGATTCACAATAATGATATCAGCTCGTTCCCCCTCTTCGCGCATTCGGGTAACAAAACACTCCGCATATTTTGAACATCGAGACCCACTACATATATCCGAACGCGCATCTATATTATCCCACATTTCAGACCGTTCCTTGAGCCATGTAAGTTCAGACCGATCTCCTCTTCGAGAAGTGCGACCCCACTCAGCAACCTCATTCAAGTTCATCATATCCGTTTCAGTTGCCGAAAAGTCCAAACGGCCCTGACGCGTTCGCCGCTCGATGCGATCTAAACAAAGATAGTTATTGCGTCCTTTCATTACTGTGTAACGCACCTCACAGCGATCGAGCTCCGCAGGCTCTCGAACGAGAGAGGCGGAGCGGTCGGTCTCGACCAACGCCACACCAAGATGCTTAAGTGCCGCAGCCAATCGGGGAATATCTTTGTCGATCAGCTGATCCTGAAGATTCTTTGTGTGGGTACTGACAATCACTCTGGCGCCAAGTAGCACCGCCGGCAACAAGTAGCCGAGGGTCTTGCCCACGCCAGTAGGTGCCTCTACGACTAAATGCTGGGAAGCATGCAGCGCATGAGCCACCGCATCCGCCATCTCCATTTGGCTCTTTCGAGGCTCCCAATCTTGACTCTCCGTTGCGAACGGTCCCTGCGTCCCGAGTAACTCAGACACCTTTGACACCGCAGAACTAGCCAACGGGGCATCCGAGCCCTCTTTACTTCCGCCTATGGCTCGCTTCGCGACCACTCGGCATCCTCTTCATTGTTTCCAACTCTCCGCTCACACAATATTTGCATAAAAGAGGCTTTGATTCCGCTGGCCACGCACAACCCTTACGTTAGGGACACACTTCAGGCAACATCTTCAAAGAACTGCCCGCCTTTGCCCAGTGACGTTCCAAGGACAACAAGGTAGAGTGTAACCTCAATGGACAGCCCTGACTTGACCGAGCCTAGCAACTACATCAATCGGGAACTCTCATGGCTTTCTTTTAATGAGCGCGTTCTATGCTTGGCTGAGCGATCCGATGTGCCACTGCTAGAGCGCCTAAAGTTCATTGCTATCGCTGCCTCGAACTTGGACGAATTTTACATGGTGCGAATTGGCAGCCTAGAGCGCCAACAAGCGCGCGCAGCCATTTCTTTTGAGCCTGGACCCGATGGCCTAGCTCTCAAGGATATCCTCGATCGTGCCCACCTAAAAGCTCACGAACTAGCCTCCAGAATGGGCAGAATTCTCAATGCTGACCTTCTACCAAAACTCGCGCAGCACGGTATTGTGTTTCATTCTCTGACGGAAATAGATGAATCGCTGCGAAAGAACGTCGGTGAGTACTACGAAAAGAACGTCCATCCTACGCTCACCCCTATCGCTATAGATTCAGCTCATCCTTTTCCTATGCTCCGCTCGGGGACACTAAATATTGCCTTGAGGATAGCCCCAAACCCAAACGGACGAATAATCGGCGCACCTGAGTCACGAGACGGCCCACTATCCGCCCTCGTTCAAGTCCCTTCTGTTCTTCCCCGATTTGTTGCTTTCCACACCGAGGAGACACCACATTTATATGTTGCTTTAGAGGATATTATCCAACTCCATGTCTCCCAACTTTTCCCAGGGTATCAAATCCTGGAAACCACCTCCTTTCGAATCACTAGAGCTAGTGATCTTGATATCGTTGAGGATGAAGCGGAAGACCTACTATTAACCATTGAAGACGAACTACGTCGACGAGATCGAGGTGAGCCCGTCCGGCTACAGCTCTCTCCACAAACATCTCCCGCTCTCAGAGATATGTTGGTCAACAATCTTAATCTTAGTGAACGACATATATTTGAAAAAAACCGTTTTATTGCTAACGCATCACTCATGAAAGTATATGGGGAGGTCCAAGCCCCAGAACTGCGCGACCCGAGCTTTAATCCCGCACCAGCCCCTCGCCTACGATATGCAAGAAGCGTTTTTCGAGCGATTGCAGAGAAGGACCTTTTGCTCCATCACCCTTACGAATCCTTCCGTCATGTCGTTGATTTTATACAACAATCAGCCGATGATGAAAACGTAGTCGCAATTAAACAAACGCTCTACCGCACCAGTGGAAACTCCCCCATTGTTCGAGCCCTCGCCAAAGCCGCTGAGCGAGGCAAAGACGTCACCGCCTTAGTAGAACTTAAAGCTCGTTTCGACGAAGCCAACAATATCGCGTGGGCTCGCCATTTAGAAGAGAGCGGCGTTCATGTAGTCTACGGGCTCTTGGGACTAAAAACCCACAGTAAAATTTTGCTAGTTACTCGACGAGAGGGGGATACGCTCCGTCGTTACCTCCATCTTGGCACAGGTAACTATCACCCAAGCACCGCCCGTCTATATACGGATCTTGGTCTTTTTACCGCCCGACCAGACATCACCCATGACGCCATGCTCCTCTTTAACGTACTAACTGGTTATGCTGAGTTGCCACAGATGAATCAGTTGGTGGTTGCTCCCTTTAATTTACGAAACCATATTCTGGAGCGCATCGACACCGAGATCGAGCATGCAAGAGCTGGTAATACATCTGGGATTCTAGCAAAAATGAACTCCTTGGTAGATGGGGAAATCATCGAAGCATTGTACCGCGCCAGTCAAGCCGGCGTCCCCATTGATCTCATCATTAGAGGCATATGTTGCTTGCGCCCTGGTATTCCAGGTATCAGCGAGAACATTCGGGTACGATCTATCTTGGACCGCTTTCTTGAACACTCCCGAGTCTTTTGGTGGAAGAACGGAGGTGACGACCAACTATATCTATCATCAGCGGACTGGATGCCACGCAATCTCAATCGCCGGATAGAGTGTTGTTTCCCCGTTTTAGATCCGGATTTGAAAAGTCGGATCATTGAGGAGATTTTTCCTATTGAGTTAGCGGACAATACCCACTCTTGGGAGCTCAACACCGACGGTGTTTACCAGGTAATAGCCCCAGAAGAGGGGGAACCAGCCAACCGTGCACAACTCAAGTTGATGCTACTCGCTAGGGCACGCTCTGACTATCGCCCTTTGGTTCGGGCTGAACTTTCTAGTGCCGGCAAACCACTCAGCCCAGCTATGCGTTTAATTGAGGCTCAAAGGCGCCGTGAATCCAATATCCACTTTCACCCAAACTCCGGTTCATCAGCAGATATTTAGGATCTGGCTTGGTGCCTCGCAATAGTTCCAAGTTTACCTGCAGCAAAGACCACTTGGTGATTTTTTAAGAATCAACAAGTGGTACTCCTTGCGGTAAAGGACACGCCCTAATCAGGGTCTGGGAGTTCCTGCAAGGCATCTCTAAGCGCGGACGCTGCACTACGGACCCGCTCTTCGGTAACTTTGTCTCCCGTCTGGGCATCTCTTATATAAAACCCATCAGCAACCCGGTGCCCTTGGGTACTTACCCGAGCGAGGGTCACCGCCAATCCCTCTTCCGCCAAAGTCTCACTAATCAACCACAACACGCCGAGGTGATCCTCACAAAAGACGTCAATGACCACTTCTTCTCCCTGATCCACCACCACATTCACCTCGGTCTTTACCGCAGGACGGTGATAACTAATCCCCCTTCTCTTCCACACCCTACGAAGTACTTGCTGATGGCTATCATCCCGACTGAGAAGTACAGACTCCAATTCAGAACGGACCCTAGCCCATCTCTCTCGGTCATCACACACGCCTCCGCGAACGTCGGTTACGTGCATCACATCTAAGGCGATACTACCACCCGACGTTGCTGATCGCACATGGTCAAAATCTCCGTCGTTACCGCTACTCAGCAACGTTGCCTCGGGAACGTCCAAGCCATCTGGAACCGAAAACACCGAGGCGGAGAGAATTGAGAGTTCATTCGCAGCTAGCACACCAGCCACTGCTGCCAACATTCCTGGTCGATCTCGGCATACCACCGTGAAAGTGCTTATACCGTCCCGCCGTATATGACTCACGTGAGTTGCTAATCCCCCATGTTGCCGCACATCGCTCCACATCCTCACGTGGCGGGCCATTCGGTGGCGAGAGACAGACAACAGGTAGCGATCGGGAACCACTGAAAAAAACGCATGAGCCTGTTCTTCAGCAGTCTTGCCTCCCCCAAACTCAGCAACCAATGCCTTCTGGGCCCGGCGCCGCCGAGCAGAAATATATCTACGAGCGCCTTCACCATCATGACTGCGCAGGGCTGCCCGTGAGTTTACATATAGTTCTCGGAGTAAAGATGCTTTCCAACTATTCCACACCCGAGGAGAGGTTCCCATCATATCTACAACGGTCAATAGATATAACATCTCCAAGCGCTCTTCTGAACCTACAGTTTCGGCAAACTGCTGTACTAGTTTTGGGTCTGAAACATCCCTGCGCTGCGCAATGTCAGACATCAGCAGATGGTCCTTGACCAACCAAACCAAGTCGACAGTTTCTTCTTCGGTCCAACCGGAAGATTCCGCCCCACCTAATCGGTCTCCAACAATCCGTGCCACTTTTGCTCCTCGCACAGAATGATCCTCCCGACGCCATCCTTTACCTATATCATGGAGCAAGCAAGCGAGATACAAGACACACGGTCGAGCCAACTCTTCGATCATCCGAGTTAATGCCGGCATTTCTTCGCGGTAATCACCCCGACGTAAACGCTTGGCCCATCCCAGTACCTTCAGGCTGTGGATATCTACCGTATAGACATGGTAAAGAGAATGTTGCCACCGACCGGTAACTCTGGCCATTTCGGGAATAATACTCTTGAGCAAACCAACATCGTGCATTTGCTCAACCCAAGTCGCATCATGCTGGGGATTCTCCAGCACGGACAAAAATGGGTCGACAATTCTTCGATCTCGGCGCCACACCCGATCTAGTCGCATGCGATTTTCAAATAACAAATGCTTTGCATACGGATGGATTTCGACCCCTTCTTCCTGGGCAACATCAAAAATCCGAACCATTGCTGACGGGTCAGTCGTAAATTGGTCCGCACTTCTCACCGTAAGTTTACCCCCCCAAAGCCTGAAGCCTCGGGGCGCAGCTCGCGGCCGGTGACCTTTCTTGGGGGGGACATGGGTCGCTCGATCTACAATCGCTCCACTGTGGACCCTTAGTTGACGGGCATGAAAATAGTACGCCCGCATAAACCGCTCGACCCCCAGCTTGTTTCGCTCAAGCTCGGTTGCACCCACATCCTGGTAGCCTAGAATACGAGCGATCTTTTCTTGTTGTTCAAAGCGTAGATTGTCTTGGCGTCGCATCGTAATGCGGTGCAGCTCAAACCGTACCCGCAAGAGAAAATCATAAGCCCGAAGCAAGGCTCGATGCTCTTCTGGTGACAACACACCAAGTTTGAGCAATTGGTGAATCCCGTGAGTTTTGTACCTAACCCGAGCGATCCACTGCGCCGCATGCAGGTCGCGTAGCCCCCCTGCACTCTCTTTAACATTCGGCTCCAGTAGGTAGATGGTCTCTCCGTAACGTGTATACCGCCGCTGCGCCTCGTCTAGCTTGGCTTGTATCAGGGCTTGCCCGATATCCGGCCGGGCCACCATCGCGTTGATCCCTCGTTCGACAGTATTAAACGCCAACTGATGAGAATCGTTCGGCCCCACACCGGCAGAAATCAGACGCGCATCAAGCAACGAAGACAGTATGGATTGATCGGACTCCGCCCAAGACAGGGTCGCCTCTGGTGTGCGGACTGCATGCCCAACTTCGACGCCCAGATCCCAAAGAGCATAAAGCACTACTTCGGAGAACTTGGCACTAGCTTCAGGTGTCTGCCCTGATACCAAGAACAAAAGATCCACATCAGAACGTAGACCGAGTTCGTGCCGCCCGTATCCACCCAGCGCGACCAACGCAACATCACCAACTTGACCGTTCAGAGCTTTTCGGGCCGCCTCAACCAGCTTTCCCAGCACATCGTCCATCAAGGCGGTCATTCGTTCGACCCTGGGCACGCCACCCGGCGCGGAGTACGGTCGACCGGTTGCTGCAGTGCGTAAGATTCGCTGGTCACCTCGTCGAGCGCTCGCAGCCCCCAAAATTGTGGGCATCGATGTGGGATCTACCTCATTATGCTCTATCAGGGACTCATCGTCGTACCCAGAGGCCTCAGGCGACTCATCACTTTGATCATCCTCCTCAAGTGCCGCCCGCCCCTGATCGAGACTTGCTCGTAGCGCGGCAACAACACCCGGATCAACCCTTGGACCCAGTGGTGAGCTCATAGGTTTTATCTACCTGAGGCGAAACGACAGGGCTAGCCGCCATTGTCTACGAAAGTGAGTTGACGAGTATCTTTATCGGTCGTTTAGATCTCTAGGTTCATGACCACCACCAGGTTAATTCAGCCGCAGCAGTACATGATTCGTGATGTACAGCCAGGCGATATCGACGCGATCATTAGGCTGTCTTCTCATCTGGACTCAGTCAATTTCCCGCATCATCAACCAACTCTTGAGACCCTCATCTCCAGATCAAACCAGTCCTTCGACGGTCAAACGCTTGATCCTACGGAGAGACTCTACATGTTTGTGCTTGCCAACACCACTACCGGGGAGGTTGTTGGTACGTCCCGAATTGTGGCCCAGCATGGTCGTCCGGAAGAGCCTCATGTCTTCTTCGATGTTGTTCCTGATGAAAGATATTCATCAACCCTCAATCGACTGTTTTCCCATACGACTTTGCGTCTCGGATTTAGCTACCGCGGCCCCACAGAGATAGGGGCGCTGGTTCTGGATCCAAACTACCGGGCTCAAGGTCTTGGGCAGATGCTCTCTCTGTGTCGTTTTCTCTTCATCGCCGCGTTTCGGGACCGATTTCAAGACAATGTTATCGCAGAGCTTATGCCACCACTCACCACCGATGGTAAATCAAAGCTTTGGGAATATATTGGTAAGAGGTTCACGGGTCTGACCTACAAAGAAGCTGATCGTCTGTCACATACCAACAAAGAGTTTATCTATTCGCTTTTTCCGCAAACACCTCTGTATGCGTCCATGCTTCCCACAGAAGTCGCAGAACTTATTGGACAGGTGGGTGAGCATAGTCGAAGTGCCCAATCTATTTTAGAGAAGATAGGTTTTCGTTACTCGGGACAGATAGATCCTTTTGACGGAGGACCACACTTTATAGCCTCCACCGATACTATCAGCCCCATTAAGGCCGCACAAAACTTGGTTCTGGGAGATGGTGAGCTATCTACCAATGAAATCGAAATATCTAATACTTATATCATCGGAACCACTGCCAGCAACCGCACAAGCAATTTCCGAGCCGTCACCGGACCGGCACAGATATCAACAACGGGGGAAGAGGTTTTTCTCACTCGCGAAGCCCAGACCATTCTATCCTTATCCTCCGGAGATTCGGTGTGGTTGGCCCCCTATATCAATCAGCGTGCCAAAGAGACGTGCCGTCAGGCAGTACGCCATTCTTCATCACAATAAGTACCCCATCTTTGACCATCACGTCCCCTTGCATAAATCCGTCTGGCTTACCTTTTGGACTCAATTTCACCCGATTACCAACCCGGACATTCGCATCAAGAATCGTATTCTCTATCTCACAATCATGCCCCACGCCCATTGGAGGTTGGCCATAGACCGCGGTCTGTTCACGCTCTTCAACGCTTTCTATCCGCTCTGCTCCCATCATGATCGTGTTGCGCATGATAGTTCCCGAGCGAACGTGATTCCGAATCCCAATAACACAGCGCTCCAGGGTCGCCGCAGAGAGAATCGTCCCTCCCGCAACAATAGACCGTCGTATATCACAATGATTGACTTTGGCAGCAGGCAGAAAACGAGTGCGGGTATAAATGGGATAGCGAGGATCAAAAAAATTAAAGGGAGGCACTTCGTCCGTCAGACGAAGATTTGCCTCAAAGAACGCAGGTATGGTCCCAATATCCTCCCAATAGCCATTAAATATATGAGCAAAGAGCTTGCCCTGTCCGAGTAAGCCAGGGATCACTTCTCGCCCAAAATCGGTGTCCTTTGAATCCAGCGCTTCCCGTAGTACACGACCACTAAACACATAGATCCCCATTGAGGCCAAAACGCATGGCTTATCACCCTGTGAACTCGACAGACTAGGGGGCAAAATCAAGTCATCAATAACCTTTTCGTCCGAGGGTTTCTCAACAAATTCTCGAATGCTAAGATCTTCTCCAACCTTCATCAAACCAAAGGCATGGGCCAGCTCCCGCACTACAGGGGTGCTGCTTACCGTCACCTCTGCCCCGGTCTCCAAATGAGCCTTCACAATGTTTCGATAGTCCATCTGGTAGAGCTGGTCTCCGGATAGGATCAACACCAGATCATCATCGCTGGGTCCAATGTGCTTTAGATTTTGGCGTACTGCATCAGCGGTCCCCTGATACCAATTGTCGCCTTGTTCCGTTTGCTCTGCCGCTAGGAGCTCCACAAAACCCTTACTAAAGCAATCAAACCGATAAGACTCTCGGACGTGTCGATGAAGTGACGCGGTATTAAATTGCGTCAATAGATAAATTTGATTGTAATTGGAATTGAGGCAATTGCTTATTGGAATGTCAACCAGTCGGTACATTCCTCCTAATGGCACCGCCGGTTTACAGCGCATGCTCGTCAATGGATACAGTCTTTTGCCTCGCCCTCCCCCCATAATGACGGCTAGGACTCGTCTCATCTCGGCGCTCGTTTCGATTTCATGTAGAGAAATTAGTACGTTAAAACCCCTGCCCAAGGAAGTCTTTTATCGAGGGATAGATAGATTCCTTATCTTTAATTTCTGATGTCAAAACTTTGTGCTCCGCGGGGTCGGGGAATGCTTCCCGTAGATCTTTAATGAATTGGCCAGAGCCATAAGGAGACTCTACCTGTCCGTAGCAAAACATGTTGACTACATCAAGAATATAATCCCTCATAATCGTAAGACATTGACCTGTATCATCCGCGGACCAGTTATCGCCATCAGAAAAATGAAACGGATATATATTCCACTCGGAAGCTGGATAGTCTTCTTCGATTATTTTCCAAGCCAGCTTATACGCGGATGAAATCATCGTTCCGCCCGACTCTCGGGTATGGAAAAATGTTTCTCGATCAACCTCTCGCGCCATAGCATCATGGATAATATAGCGGGAGTCGATACCCTTATACTGACTCCTCAGCCATGTATCTAACCAAAAAGACTCAATTCGTACGATCTCTTTTTGTTCGTCTCCCATCGAACCAGATACATCCATCATGTAGATAATCACGGCATTGGCTTGCGGTTCAATAATCTCCTTCCAACTACGGTAACGACGGTCTGCCCGGGTAGGAACAACAAGCGGACTCTGTCCGTCATACTCTCCAGAAATGATAGAGCGGCGCAGCGCCTGCTTGTACGTGCGCTTAAAGTGCCGGAGAGATTCCGGACCCGTCGTGTTGATGCCGGTATACCTAAGCTTTGTCCGCTCGATGCGTTCTCTCCCGCGAGGTTCGATATTAGGTAGCTGGAGCTCCTCGCCTAGCATATCCGCGAGCTCGTCCATGGTCACATCCACTTCGAGCACATGCTCCCCAGGTGAATCACCGGCTTCACCTTGTCCCGATTGACCTTCAACGGAGCCGGGGGACAACACATCTCCAGGTTCCCCATCACCTTGGCCCGCTCCACCGGTGTCCCGATGACCAAAGCGAAAGCGCGGAAGATCAATAGACGGAACGGGGATCGATACGAGCTCTTTTCCCTGCTTTCCGATCATTTCACCCTTCTGAATGTATTTTCGAAGGTTTTGTTTGATCTTGCCGCGGACGATGTTCTTGAACCGGGCATGGTCGGTCTCAATCCGGGTCGCCATACCGGTACGGTACCGCACTTAGAAGTGAGACCGTAGTTTATTCACACGTGATCGTCCGCGTTCGCCCCTCTCGAAACCGAGTTTTTTGCCTAAGAACAACTTTTTCCCCACATACCACCGCCAGCTCGCGAACGCCGGGAGGAACCTCCCGATTCCGAGCGGGTAGGCGTCCACCACACTGCTGATCAATAATGAGAACACACTCCTCGTGGCACCCTCGAGTGCTAACCATTGATAAACCTCGCCAGTAAGAGGTCAAACATCCCCCTGCTACTCTGATGAGGTTGGCGTCAGCACTGAATGCCTCCCCCTCATCTAAGCCGGGCACAAAAAAATCGCGTCCCTCGGAGATGACACCCTGTCCCACCAGCGGTTTAGTATTTTGTGCGCGATTCTTGTCAGAAGAACCCCGATCGGGTCGTTCGCTATGTTCCGGTACCTCCGGTTTGCTATGTTCCGGTACCTCCGGTTTCAGTGTAACCACCGTGCCGCTTTGGGACTCTTCCAAAGATGGGGCCAACTGAGGTTCGGCAAGCATCGTCGGAGCCCTCAAATCTGCCGGGTCGAGAGGCTTCCCGTTGCCTCCGGTTAGCTGCGATAGCTCTTTAGGCTTGGTAGGCACCGGGAGAGATACAATTGCCTCCGGTTCCGCCGTCCATCGCTGATACAATACGCCACTAAAAACAGTGAAGACGCCAATGGCCAAGGCAACCAGCCCTCGATGTAACCATTTTCGCGAGTCTTTCCATCGGGAAGAAGGGGATGTCGACCCAAGGGAACTAAGGATATACGTCGGTGCATCAATATCATCCAACGAATGGGTTGACTGCCTTATCTCACTCAAGGTCTTCGCTACCTGGACCGCTTCCTCTGGCCGATCTGCGGGTTGTTTTTGTAGGCAGGCATCAATCAGAGCATCTAATGGCGGTGGAGCAGCCGGGTAGCTCTCCCTAAGCCTCGGCGGCGATTTTGTCGCGTGAGCGGACAAGTACTGCAAACTAGTCGTAGCCGCGAACGGGGCCTGCCCCACCAAAGCCTCATACAGAACGAGACCTAAACTATATATATCGGCTCGATGATCTACATCCGCGGTGGATATAGCCTGCTCTGGAGACATGTACCGCGGCGTTCCAAATATCTGGCCGGTGGACGTGAGCCGGGTCGCTTCTTCGTCCAAAAATCGAGCAATCCCGAAGTCCAGCACTTTCGCAAAACGTCTTCCGCTATGCTCCACCAAGAAGATATTCGCCGGCTTCAAATCTCGATGAACCAGCCCCGCTTCGTGGGCAGCAGCTAGCGCTTGAGCTACCTCTTCGCCTAATCGAAGAGCATCTCCCAGTTCCATCGGTCCTTCGCCGGTCAGCCGGTCATTAAGCGGCTGTCCTCGGAGAAGCTCCATAGCCATCACCGCGAGCCCCTGATCCGTCTCACCATAGTCCAAAAGTTGAACGATATTCGGATGATTGAGACGACCAATGACTTCCGCTTCTCGGCGGAATCGCTGACGAACATATTCGTGCGCCATCAGGTCCGGCCGAAGCACCTTCAGGGCAACGTCTCTGGTGATAGCCATCTGCTCAGCAAGGTAGACGGCCCCCATTCCGCCCACGCCAATTTGCCGCTTGATGAGATATCGACCCAGTACAACCTGTCCTATTAGCGGATCTACGGACGAATACTTCCCTTGCGGCATGCGTGACTCGGACTCTGGGTGAACATCCACATCAGGATCGGCATCTTTCCTCTCTGCCTTCAACGAGTCTTCAGCCGGCCGGCTGCGCTCTTGCCCCGAAGCAATGCCCGCCTCACCCCCTCGTGAACGCTCCTGATTTTGCGACGATGCACCCTCTTCATCTTCGTGGTTCACAGATGCACAATCAAAGGGACGGAGACAGCGGTCAACCGCGCTGACGTTTGTCTTTAGTAACCACCCTCAAGCACTTCATCGGTACCCCTCACTCCAATGAGCCCTTGTACATTGCCTACAGTATGCGAATACATCAAATACATTCGAGGCTTCTGCATTGGTGAAACTCGACGAAAGATGCTCCACCAGGTACTCGTGACTCAATGCTGTGCGATGTTCAGGTCATGATGTTAGCGGCAGGCTTGGGCACCCGGCTTTGGCCGCTGACCCACAGCCGGGCCAAACCCGCGATCCCTTTTCTTGGACGCCCTCTTATCCGTGGGATGGTGGACTGGCTCGTCAGCCATGGCGTTCAAGAGTTGGTAGTAAACACCCACCATAGCCCGGAGTCGATCCAGGCTGCGCTACATGATGTCCCAGAGCAAATAAGGGTGGTATTCAGTCATGAACCCACTATCCTTGGGACGGCCGGATGTTTGGCACAGGCCCTCCATCGCGGCTTTCTGCGCCCCGATCGGACCACCCTCGTAGTAAATGCCAAATTATTTACCACGTTAGACCTTTCGCAGGCCCTCAAAGCGCATCGTGCTCGCCAAGCGAATATCACGATGATGCTCCGAACAAACCACCATCGTGAAGCGTTCACCACCATCCGACAAAATCATGACGGTCGCGTGCTTGGTTTTGGGCCAAGTAGGGTGCCTGAAGGGGAAAATCCAAAGCTATTCACCGGAATTCACTTCCTCGAACCATCGGTCATTCAGCGGGCAGAGCTTCGATTTTCCGACTCCATTCAGGAATTATACCCTCCGGAATTACAAAAAGGTCGGGTGTGGTCCTATACTGACGATACCGGTCACTGGCTCGAAACCTCCACTCTGGAGCGGTATCTACATCTCCAATTAGCTTTACTAAAGCGTAACCAGATACATCAGCCAAAGACCGCAATCATCAACAAAAATGCACAAATTGCATGCTCAGTGCTTGGCGATAATGTCAAAATTGGCAAATCATGCATCACTAACGCTATTATACTCAACAATGCCGTGGTCGAAGATGGAGCGTCTGTGGAGAACGCCATTCTTGGAGAAGGCGTACACGTACCCAAAGATATGGATATTAAGAACGCAGTAGCTGTGCCATCTCTTTATGGCGCTTATCCGGAGAATCTTTCTTCAGAGACCATCGAACGTAACAATATGACTATTGTCACTCTTAGACAGTCACCGAAGGCCGAAGGGAACGGATCTTGACTCCCTGCCCTCCCAACTGAACCATAAGCTATCAACGAGCAGACTTCCTCATGAAACTTCTATACGCCGGACGCACCCACGTAGGGATGAAGCGAACTCACAACGAGGATAATCTCGCCGCTCTTCCAGAGGAAAGCCTATACATCGTCGCGGACGGCATGGGCGGGCACACGCACGGAGAAGTCGCCAGCCAAATGGCGGTAGAAACCATTACTAATTTCTTCCGAATGACCACCCACGATGAAGACGCAACGTGGCCCTACAAGGAAGAGAAAAACCTTCGCTATGACGAAAACCGGCTGGTGACGGCCATAAAATTCTCGAATCAGCGAATTTTTGAGGCAGCTTCTCGAGAAAAACGATTTGGTGGCATGGGCACAACCATTGTCACCGCGTTCTTCACCGACGGGGGAGCATACCTCGGACACGTGGGTGACTCTCGGGGCTATCGTCTAAGAGACGGCCTCATCGAGCAAATCACCGATGACCACTCCTTGCTCAACGACTATATAAAAGCCAACAAGCTGACACAGGAAGAAATAGACAATTTTCCCCATAAGAATGTGATCGTTCGCGCCTTGGGCATGAAAGACACCGTACAAGTTGATGTAAATCGACTAGACCCCAAACCCAACGACTACTATCTGCTATGTTCGGATGGCCTATCCGGTATGATCACCGATGATGTCATTCGAGATATAACGCTCGCTGGCAATGGCGACTTAGAACAAATCTGCGAGAACCTCATCCGCGCCGCCAACGATAACGGTGGCACGGATAATATTACCGTCGCTCTCGTACACTGTGTCCCAGATGACCTGGAGCGCTAACCAGAAAAGAGTTTGTGTCGCTCGACGAGCGAGCTCCCACCGTTGATGTCCTTCAGATGGCTCCCAGCGGGACAAACAGGAGCTAGCGAAAGATATGAATGCTTTTTTGATCAGCACTCCGCAGCAGCAATCAGTTTGAGCCCTTTGATACAGCAAAGACCACTTGAATTGACTCTGTTAGAATCAACAAGAGGTCGCGCAGCGGGGCGGAGTCGGTGGCTTCGCCACCCTTTCGGTACCCTCGGTGTGGTACATCCAGTACCTTTCCTCCGGGGCCGACCACTCATAAACGCGGGATACGGCGCCATCTCCACAGCCAGAGGGTAAAGACACACCCTAATCTCCTCCGTAGCCCAACACTCATGCACTTCGGGCCCTTTGCAATAGTTTCTCGCCAAGTTTTGCCACACGCCCTCAGCCGATCACCAGCAACTGTATCAACTTTCGCCACGATATAGATTCGTTTTGGTATTTGCATACACCTCCGTGGTGAGAAGTCTGGCACTTATGCATGCTCGTATGATATCGTGCTAGAGAGGCTGGCCGTGGAACGCGCTCTAGATCTGAGTAGCCCTATCAGCGGGTCTTTAGGAATAGACTGCTGGTTCTCTGACCTATTTATTAGTGCCTTAGAAAACCGGTTTACCGGTGGCATCATGCTCACTACCCACAACGGTGTTCGAGTACTATTTTTTGAGCGCGGTGACCCGGTTCACGCGGCTGGTTCAGGATTTTCCGATAACTACCTTGGACAGATATGTGTTGAAAAAGATCTCCTCAGCGAGAAACTCGTACGTGAAGCACTAAAGTGGCAGCAAAGTATAGATGAAGCAACGCGACCGCCACTCGGTAACATATTGGTTGGCCGCTTCAACTTAGACCAAGAAGACTTGCAAGCTGCTCTCATCACCCAATGTAGTACCCGAGTAGCCTCCTGTTTCGGACTGGTAGATGTGCGCTTTGACGCAGTTCCTGGTAATAATGAACGTATCCAGTCACTCGCAGTAGCGGCTGAGGGGTGGTCAACGCTATTTGCCGGTCTGAGAGAACATTGTTCGGACCGCGAACTTAAAGAAACCGCACACCGAACCCTTGGCCGTTCTATTCAACTCCGCGGTAGTGTTCGCCAACTCGAAGCCCTCATCTCCCTCAGTGAAGAAGACCAACAGGCTATAAAACTCCTCAAGAAACCGCGGCGGCCAGATCAGTTAGAACGAAGCATCGGACGCCGGCTCGCTCGCTCCATCATGCGATTGCTGGAATTACTTGCCTTGCTCGAGCTACACCCGCTCAATAAAACGGTTCCTATCGCTCAAGCTCTTAGATCCACCCTATCCACTCGACCGATAGCCGCAAAGAAAACATCCATCTCAAAGCAAACCGCCAAAACTCCAGCGTCACCATCCCATGACGACATCCCTAACCCGGAGCTCAACAATTCCGCCCCCACTCCTGCCCGCAGAGCGTCAACCATCTCACCGCAGAGGCGAGCCCTACAGGCAGATATTGACCTGCTTTTCGCCAAGCTTAAAGACGCAACCCACTTTGATATTCTGGGGGTTGAGCTCAGCGACGACTCAACGATCATCCGAAAACGGTTCACCGAACTAGCTAAGAAGTACCATCCAGATGTGGTAGCCCCACTGATCGCTGAACGTCCTCAACTAGCAAAGTGTATCAAAGATATTTCGGCTCGGATCAACGAGGCATATACAATACTTAGTTCACCTAAGGCAAAAAAAGCCTACGAAGAGGCCTTAGCACAAAACCAAATCGGGCGGAACGGACACCACCCAGACCGAATGCTTGACGCGGAGATAAAAGTGAAAATGGCACGGGTATGTATAAAAACCCGCGAATACTCTAAAGCCAGAGACCTGCTTCAAGTAGCGATCAAAAATAACCCCAATGTCCCGAGGTACCGAGCGGACCTGGGATGGGCCATCTTTTCTGACCCATCCCTCAATAGAGAACAAGCAGTGGAAGAGAGTTTACAGCTGCTTGAAGGGGCTCTGAAAGCCGAACCAGGAGATGCGGACATCCATTTCTATCTCGGTCGTATATATAAACTTCTGGGTCGTACAAATCTCGCGCTTGCTCGATTTAGATCCGCGGCTCAGCTTGATCCCAACTATCGAGATGCAGTGCGTGAAACCCGCCTAATTCAAGACCGGATACGGAAGACCACATCTACCGATGTCCGTGCAACTCTACGACGCTTCTTCAAACGGTAGATCAACAGCCAGGTCTTTGTTCCCCACCGTTCCGATTTCATACATGAGCACAATGATCCGCTTCATCCACACAATAATCACATCATCAGCAGTAGACTAGCAGCCGGTTGATTTGGCCATGTGTGTAGCTATCGAGCCACGGAAAGACCGGCCCATAGATGCGTGCAAGGCTAGATCAACCGGCTGTTGAGTGCCTGAATATCCATTAACTCACAGTTATCACACCGAGCTCCTCAATCGGTTGCTAACGCTACTCTCCGAAGCCACCGCTAAAGACACACCCTTGTTTTCTCAGCTCTGCTCAACCACCAATGGTTGGTGCATGAGTAGAAATGATTGGTCTTCAAGGGTTCTTGCTGATGGTTTTAGCAAAGCCGACACGCCCGGGTATTCTCAGCTCTCCGCCACCACCGAGGCTGGGGTATGAGCTGGCAATGATTGACCCTCGGGCCTTCTCTTGCTGAGGCTTTAGCAAACAGCATGAGCTGGCAATGATTGACCCTCGGGCGTTGACACTGGTGGTTTTAGCAAAGAAAGCCGACACGCCCGGGTGTTCTCAGCTCTCCACCACCACCGAGGCTGGGGTATGAGCTGGCAATGATTGACCCTCCGGCGTTGCTACTGGTGGTTTAAGCAAGGCCGTTGGCGTGCGATCGCTCCTTCGTCGTTTCCCTTCCAATACCCAGCGTGGTGGAGTTCGGAGGTCCCACACCACACCGAAGAAGGCCAAGACTCGAAGAACCATGTAGCTAATATCTACTTCCCACCAAAAAAACCCGTTGTTGGCCGTTGATGCGTAGTGGTGGTGATTGTTGTGCCACCCTTCACCCAAGGTGATCAGTGCCAACCAGAAGTTGTTACGCGACGTATCTTTGGTCTTATACCGGCGTTGTCCCCAGATATGGGCCAATGAATTAATGGAAAACGTCCCGTGCCAGGTAAGTAACGTACTGAAAAAGAATCCCCAGTATACCCAGGCCAGACCTCCGCTCAAAAGTAGCCCTACCGCTAACGTTACCGGCGCGACTATCCAGTTACGATCAATCCAAATGATTTCTGGTGAATGACGCCAAGCACGAATCCGCTTGTCCTCTGTACCATGATTCTCCGGGGCCAACATCCAAAGCATATGCGCCCACATCAGACCCTTTTTCGGGCTATGAACATCTTTGTCGGTATCCGAAAGGCGATGATGATCCATGTGATGCCCAGACCACCAAATCACACCTCGTTGAGCGGTAGCACTCCCTAAGAAAGCCAGTATAAACTGGAAGATGCGGCCAGTCTTAAAGCCCCGGTGCGAGAAGTACCGGTGAAATCCAGCGGTAATACCAAACATTCGAACCGTATAGGTCAGGAACACCAGCAATGCGGCCGTTCCATCGAATGGGAATACGAACAACCCCGCGAGCCCGATGCCCTGCATCAGATAAAAGGGGGCTCCGTAGTTCCAGCCCTGCCGCTGGTCGTGCGAACTCATGTGACAACGGTACCAATTTGAATATCCACAATGGGTCCTAGGCCGTCGATTCTCTGGTCACGACTAGGGCCACTGATATCCGGAGATTCGCGTTCTACCGCGCTCCTGCCCGATCAATTGTCACAACTCCACCAGCAACCCTACCGAGAATAAACAAATTGCGTCACGGACCCCCATTGCGAAAAATTCACTTCCCTAGCCCCCTTAGATTCCCACCATTCCCTCTAAAAGAACGGTGTCGATTTTGAGAAAACAGGGACTTGACATCAAGGGGCGGCTCTCGCAAAACACGCTCCGCCGTCGCGGTGTCCCCATCGTCTAGAGGCCCAGGACTCCGGCTTTTCACGCCGGCAACAGGGGTTCAAATCCCCTTGGGGACGTACTCTGTAGTGAACAAAGCTCCAGCGGAGGTATCGCCCTCAATGTGGTACCTCCCCCTGACCTTTCTCGCCCTCCGCAGTGAACGTCAGAGGCTCTTCGAGCAGGGCTTCGATGGCGACCCGAGCATCCTCGGGACGTCGCCTCAGAAGGGATCTCAGATCCTCCAGGCGCTTCCTGGCTTCCTGCTCCATGCGTCGGGTCTCGAGATCCACCACCGACGGCGCGGCCCTTGCCGCCTCGATGCGACCCTCGATCTGTTTGAGCTCCCGGTTTCGATCTTGGATGGCGTCGGCGCCAACGCGGAGACCAGGTTGTCGATCTCCTTCTTGAGCTCGGTGGCTTTGGCCTCGAGCTTCTTGAGCTCCGGGCCCGCCGACTTTGACCGAGCTTTCAGGCCCCGCCGAACCTCTTTGAGGGTCTCGACGATCAGCTCTTCCTTCCTCTCGGGTGCGACATGTGCGACAAGAAATTTTCTGCCGATACATTCGATGAATGGTTCGGGCAGATGAAGAAGCACTACATGTCAGATCACGCTGATGTAATGGCCAGCAATGCCAATAAGTCCAAGGAAGAAG
>JAHQVK010000248.1 GCA_019634385.1 Myxococcales bacterium
CAAAGCGTGCAATATCCGATGATGGGGATCACCTAAGGGGTTGTCAGCTAGGGCTTTTGACGTCACCTCTATTTCCAGAGTTCGCATGTGGAGCACCTCCATCACCATATCCGTTAGGTCCGTCGCAACGAATGCCCTGTCCGGCAGCCTTCCCGCGCTCGCACTGCGAACAGGCGAATTTCACGCAGCAAAAAACCGCAAGGTGAATGCAGTTTTTTTCGGGTAGTCGGTTATTCTTCGACCGGATCCTGAATATTTCCAGTACTTTTCGTCTCTTGATGTGCGTTTGCTTGTTCGGAAGGTCGGGAGCTTACCCGTAGTCGGTCGAGCCCCCATCGACGGCTAGCCTCTAGCATCTGCTCTCCGGCAGACCTTGGCTCGAGCAATCGTTGCCACGCACGAATGGCCAAAGGGTCCACCCGTATAGGTGTTTCTGCTAATTCACGGATCCGCTGTTCCGCTTGCCGACGGGCTCGTGATAATCTCTGACGAAACGCTGGGAAGCTGACACCCAACATCTCCGCCGCTTGAGGGCCAGGCAGACCATCCACGTAGGTCATGAGGAGGGCTAACTGGTCTTCCAAACGTAGCCCGTCTAGGGCCTGGTAAAGTTGGTTGTGTTCCTCCAACTCATTGAGCTGATCCTCAGCAGTGGGAAACGGCACCCGCAAGGGATCACCCGCCAAATCAACTTCTTCCGTTGGGACCGGCGCCCGCGCTCGGGCTCGGAGCACTTCAAACGCAACATTTCTCGCCACACCAAGTAGCCAGGCACGAGGTCGGTCTGCAGCCTCATAAGCCTCTCGTCGTTCGAGCGCTCTCTGCATAACGGTTTGGGTGGCATCCTCAAGCTCAGATCCACGCAAGCGACCAGCAAGAAATGAGCGCACAACTGGCTCGCTGGCTGTCAACTCCTTGGGGCCTGATCGCGATGCCATACCTCGTAGCTTAGCACGTCTTGACTCCCTGAAGTGATGTATGTATCGCGCCGGGGTGACGCTCGATCTGGATATCACCTATATCGTTGTTCTGGCACTCTTTCTCCTGCCTCTACTGATTGTAAATGGGATCGTACTCCGTCCCTTTATGGCTCTCTTTGAAGCTCGATATGAAAAGCTGGAAGGTGCTCTGGAACGAGCGGAGGAAATGCTCGAGGACGCAGAGCGTAGAGCCCGAGTCTTTGAGGAGCGGATCCGAGGTGCAGCGAAACAGGGTATGGAAAAACGCTCATCCATCCGTGCGGAAGCCATGAACACCATGAATGGACGTTTAGACGAGGCTCGCCACCGGCTCCAGACCAAGCTAGACGCCGCACTGCAATCGATCGCTGATGAACAGCAACGCGGACTTAACGAACTCAACGCGAGTGCGGATCACATGGCGGATAAGGCCGCTTCTAAGCTCTTAGGGAGGGCCGCCTGATGAGTAACCAGTTTGCAGAACTTTCGGTATCTCTACATCATCTTTTTCTTGCCACACCAACAACGGGGGAGGGGGCAGAGCATGCCTCTAGCGCCATCGACTGGCTGTTGGTGGGCTCGCTGTTCACCAACTTCATCCTACTGTTCACTTTTCTTATATGGAAAGGCGCTCCGGCAGTCGCCGATAGCCTAAAAAAAAGGCGGGTACAAATGGCCCATGACCTCGAAGAGGCTCAAGCCAAGCAGACCGAAGCAGAGACCCGCCTTGGCCAATACCAAGAGAAACTGGACAATCTCCAACGCGAAATCGACCAGGTGATTACCTCCTACGAGGTTGAAGCAGGGCGCGACTGTGAGCGTTTCGAATCAGAAACGCAGAAAGCGATCGCCCGCATCGAAAGAGAAACGGAAATCACGATCGCTCAGGAAACTCGCAAAGCAGAGGCCGCCATACGAGCAGCAGCTATCGAAGCGACCATTCGTCTCGTTGAGGAGAAGATGAAACAGCAAATCAAACCCACTGACCATGAGCGACTCACGCAGCAGTACATCGAGAGCCTTGGGAGATCTTCATGACGACCGTTGCACAACGATACGCAGAAGCTTTACTGGAGGCGGTTTGGCAGGAAGATGCAACACAGCAAGCAACAACCCTCGATGAACTAGGTAGGCTCGCTCAGTGTATTGATGATGTCCCCGAGCTACGAAATGCATTAGAAAACCCCTCGTATGGCAAAGAAGAACGCCGGAAAACCTTTAGCGCAGTAGCGGAAAAGTTGGAGCTGTCTGGGCGGGTTCAAACCTTCGCCCACCTCGTTATCAACCGAGGGCGAGCCCAAGAGTTCCGGCAAATCAACGAATCTTTTAAACGTCTGTACGATCAACGAACCGGTCGACAGCAGGGCACTGTGTACGCCGCACAAGCCTTGGAAGATACTACCGTTAACCTGATCCGCGAGGCCCTAGAGCAGAAACTAGGTCGCAAGCTCGAACTCAGCGTGCAACTCGATCCGTCGCTCATCGGTGGAATCAAAACTCAAGTAGGCTCCCTCGTATTTGACGGCTCTCTACGGGCAGAACTTGAGCGTCTTCGCGAAAAACTAGCCACTGCCAACTAGTTGGCCACCAGCTAGACAACTTCCGTAGTTAGAACGCCGATCTCTGATCGATAGTGCGTCCACCAATCATGACTTGACACTTTGGGTTGATCTCACGCCTTGAGCAGGTTAACGGCCTCCTGAGATGCAGATTCGAGCCGACGAAATCTCCCAAATCATCCGGCAACAGATCGACGACTACGAAAAGAAGGTTGAAGTCGCAGAGACCGGCTCCGTCCTGAATATAGGCGACGGTATCGCCCGAGTTTACGGGTTGGAGAACGCTCAAGCCGGTGAACTGGTAGAGTTTCCCGGCGGCGTGTTGGGCATGGTTCTCAACCTTGAGGAGAATAACGTAGGTATCGCTATCATGGGCCGTGCCGACCATGTTCGCGAGGGAGATACGGTTCGTCGCACCAATCGTATCGCAGATGTTCCAGTGGGAGACGCCCTATTGGGCCGGGTTGTCGACGTCCTTGGCAAACCTCTGGATGGTAAGGGTCCCATCGATGCCACCGAGCGTCGTCGAGTTGACATCAAGGCTCCCGGTATCATCTCCCGTAAGCCAGTCCATGAACCGATGCAAACCGGGCTGAAGGCGATCGACACCATGATCCCCATCGGTCGTGGTCAACGAGAGCTGATTATCGGCGATCGCCAAACGGGTAAAACGGCGATCGCACTCGACACGATAATCAATCAAAAGGGCGATAATATGCACTGCTTCTATGTCGCTATCGGCCAGAAGCAGAGCACCGTTGCCCAGGTTTATGACCGTCTTGATCGGTCTGGCGCCATGGCTTACACCACGATCATTGCCGCCAATGCATCCGATCCAGCGCCGCTTCAGTATTTGGCTCCATATGCTGGGGTCACCATGGCGGAGTTTTACCGAGACAATGGTAAGCACGCCCTGATCATCTACGATGATCTATCAAAGCAAGCAGTAGCATACCGGCAGCTTGCATTGTTGCTCCGTCGGCCACCAGGACGAGAAGCCTTTCCAGGAGACGTATTCTACGTACATAGCCGTCTTCTCGAACGTGCAGCCAAAATGTCGGATGCAGAGGGTGGAGGCTCGCTCACCGCCCTTCCTATCATCGAAACTCAAGCTGGTGATGTGTCCGCTTACATCCCCACCAACGTGATTTCTATTACCGATGGTCAAATTTTTCTAGAAACCGACCTTTTCACTTCCGGACAACGACCAGCGGTCAACGCCGGGATCTCGGTGTCACGTGTAGGAGGCGCCGCTCAAATCAAGGCTATGAAAGCGGTGGCCGGTCAGCTTCGACTCAAACTCGCATCCTACCGAGAGTTGGCAGCCTTCGCCCAGTTTGGATCAGACCTCGATCCAGCTACAAAGCGAGAGCTCAACATTGGTGAGCGCTTGATGGAGCTACTAAAGCAAAATCAATATGAGCCACTGCGCGTAGAGCGGCAGGTCCTTAGTATTTGGGCCGCAACTTTCCCTGCAAAGCCCGTCAACAAAAAGTTCAAGAACGCCAAAGAGTATCCAGAGGGAATGTTCATTCTGGACGTACCCGTTGAAGAAATGAAGATCTTCGAAGCGGAGCTATTGAGCTACGTAGAAACGAACTCTCCACAAGTCCTCGAGGAGCTCAGAAACAGCGGCAAAATCGACGAAGCAATGGAGCTAAAGCTCTTCGATACCCTAAAACTCTTTCGCACCCGGTTTACGTCCCGATACGAGGGGGGGGTCGCCGTCGTCAACGAGGGGGGGGTCGCCGTCGTCAAATAAACAACCTTCCGCTCGGCGCCAGTCTTCAACCGGCGACCCTGGTCCTGAGGTGCGGCGTCGGAGTCGAACCAAGCGACCCTTTTCATCTACCCACAATGCCACCCGGCCCCAAGCGGTATCTACTCGAAGCCGACGCCCCAAGTGGTCTCGTCCAGCCATCGTTATGTGAAATAGGTCCACCGTCCAACCGCGAAATTGGAAGGG
The DNA here is from genome assembly GCA_019634385.1 of Myxococcales bacterium. GTDB lineage: Bacteria > Myxococcota > Kuafuiibacteriia > Kuafuiibacteriales > Kuafuiibacteriaceae > JAHQVK01. Next base: position 4,485 of record JAHQVK010000248.1, read on the forward strand.
ATCAATGCGCACTACCCGCACCGATGCACGGGTTTCGACGGACAGCCAAGAACCCCATAACAATGGGTGACCAGGATCCAACCCACTTGATGGGCCCCACGCGGCGTATTCCTTTTTTTGTGTCGTCACCAAGCCCGCATCTTCAACGCTAAGCTGATCTCCATCCATCTTCCCGCGAAGAGTTCGCTGGAGATCATCTCGAAGAAGCGTGTGTTGATATCTGATCGGATGCTCTTCACGATTCAGCCGAAGACGAATGACTGAGTGCCACTTCCCTCCCCACCAGATATGGGCCGTCCAGAGCTTTGCCCCCCACATCTCCCGCCGACAGACAATCTCTGCGCATCCCAAAAACTCACCATCCACCCATCGTGAATAGGCCTGTTTATAACATCGAGACGACGAATCGAAGGCGGATGCGCCTGCCGGCCGTTCCAAAGACTCGGAGCTTACTCGGTCACCGTCTCCTCGCAGAGGATGCATGACGGCAGAGTGATGGTAGCAGGCACAATTCCCAATCACAGCTAGCAGTCCAAACAGCAATACCAATAGACATTTGCTACTGTTGGTTGATGCAACGGTTGTTAGTCGTTCGCCATGAAGAAGCGCACCCAGCCCGATCAGGAGATGACGCCATTCGAACGTTAACGTCCCGCGGAAGACAACGAATGCACAAACTGGCCCGGTCACTGGTGGAACATCTCACAACTTTGGACCACATTTGGACGAGTCCACTGGTTCGAGCCGTCCAAACCGCTGAGATTCTTCAAAGTGCTTTCGATATCCATACGCCAGTTAGTGCTGACCCTATGATTTTGCAACCATCCACCGCTGTAGATTTACGCAAACTGGTGGAAACCAGCGGAACCGCGGCGATAATAGGCCATGAGCCTACAGTAAGCACATTCACTAGTCATCTTACCCATAAGCACTCAGTATCCCCAGCCTTTCAAACAGGGCAAGCTGTCCTTCTTCGTTTGGACGGCACCAGCTACACGGTAGAGGGTGTGTTTAGAGGGAGCGACACCATCGCGATCTGATGCGACCTCTGTTAACCAGTCAGTGCGTTACAAGCATTTCACCTCAAGTTAGTGAGAGACACCCAACGAAACTCCGCCAATGTATACCCTGAGAAAAGCGTTTATCGCCCAAACACTCACCGTCAGCATCTTCGGTTGGGTAGTAAGCTGCGCTAGTTCTTCTCCCAACCGCAGCAAAGAGCCACTCACTCCCGCTATCCTGCAGCAACCTTTAAAGGACACTGCTTTTTGGCAAACCGCTGATGGGATTCACAATCGATGCGAGGCCGACATCAAGGAAGGCCGGCGTTTGGAAGACTCGGTTGTCATCGCCTCCGGTACCTTAGGCGCCCTCAGTGCATATAACGACCTGCTCGTTATTACAGGCAATTTATCTGGCCAGATGAATCTATTACTCCGGGTTCACCCCGAGGACTCAGTTAGAGAGGCCGCAGCAGACTGCAGTGACCAACTTCGCGAATTCTCGGACCGAATCGCCCTAGATGGATTGGTATACCAGGCCATAGGGACCATCAACACCCGATCCCTTGCCCCTGAAGCCCGCCGGTTTCTTCGAAAAGAGCTGAGAGGCTTTCGCCTCAAAGGCCTGGATCTCCCCTCCAACGCTCGCAAAGAAATGCAAGCAATCGCCGATCAACTTCAGCGGATAAGACAGGCCTTTTTGGACAACATTCGACAAGATATCCGCCATATCAAAGTCCAGCCAGAGCAACTAAGAGGACTCCCCAAAAGCTTTATACAGGACCACAAACCAGAAGATGATGGTCTTATCCGTCTCGAAACTACTTACGCAGATTACATACCGGTGCAGACTTTAGCCCACGATGCATCGATCCGTCGTGCGTTGGCTCAAGCCTTTTATTCGAGAGGTTACCCCAAAAACACCGAGGTACTTAAAGAGTTACTTCGGCTTCGGTACCGATACGCCCAGCGACTGGGATTTGCGAACTGGGCAGACTATACAGCTCAAGATAAAATGGTCCGGTCTGGGGATGCCATTTTACATTTTACCGAACAAGTCACTCGTTTTACGCAACCTCGCCTACGTCAAGATTTGGCGGAACTACTGGCCATCAAGCAAGCAGATGATCCGAGTGCAAAGACGATACATACTTGGGATCTCAGATACTATCTAGAGAAGCAACGAAGCCAACATCAGTACAGAGAGGATCTAGCTAGCGCCCGACAATACTTCTCAACCCCAGAGGTCATCAAGGGAATTATTTCTGTACTTGCTGAACTTTTCCAGGTCACCATCAGCCCATCCCCTAGTACGCCGGTTTGGCACAAGAGTGTTCAACGGTACCAGGTTGAGCAAAGTGGCTCTATCGTTGGCTACTTCTATATAGATATGTACCGCCGAAAAGATAAATATCCTGGTACTGCTATGTTCCCGATGCGCCTAGGTATCGCGGAGGGACAGCTCCCAGAGGCTAGTCTAGTAAGTAGTATTGGAAATAAGAACAGCAAAGAAGATCTGATGAGCCACCAGGAAGTGGTCACCCTTTTCCACGAGTTTGGGCTTCTTTTCCATCATCTATTCGCCCGGAGCTCTCGTTGGATTAGCCTAACTGGAGCAAACGTCGAATGGGACTTCATTCTAACCCCTGCACTCGTTTTTGAAGAGTGGGCCTGGGCACCAGAGGTCCTTCAGCGTTTCGCCAAACACCATAAGTCAGGTGAGATAATACCTCGAAACTTAGTATCTCGCTTGCGCAAAGGGCATAATATAGGCACAGGTATAGTAATGATGCAGCAGGCGTTCTACCAAGCGTTAAGTCTTGCACTTCATACCGCAGACCCCAACTCTCTAGAACTGAATATCGTTACAGAACAAATTGCCCAGCGCTACAGCTCAGTAGCTGAGTTCAAAGGCACTCACCTCTACGCTAACTTCCACCAACTCGGTAGCTACAGTACTCTTCTTTACACCCAACAGTGGTCTTTGGCTCGGGCAAAAGATATACTTACCAGATTTCCTGCTAACCGCCTGCCTGAGGCCAAAGTCATTAATGCATTCCGAGACAAAATTCTTGCTCCGGGTGGTACCCAACCCGCATCTAGGATACTAAAGAACTTCCTAGGGAGACAAAGCAACCAAGAGGCCCTACGCTTATGGCTGAACCCCTCTACCACCGAGCAGAATCTTCGACCACTTTCAGCCACTACCCCAAACCGCACAAATCTCTTCAACTAATTCGTTCATTCTGTCCTCAACGATCGCACTCCGTATACGGCGCATAAGGCTCCCAAAGAACCATAAGTTATGCATGGTAGTGAGTCTATGAACAAGTATCTCATTGGTAGCCCACAAGTGTCGCAGGTAGGCGAGAGAGTAGTTCTGACACGTCGGACAACCACATTCAGAATCTATTGGTCCGGCCTCCATCTTGTGACAAGCATTTTTCAGCACCAGGTGCCCATGGCGGGTAAACAAACGACCGTTTCGAGCATTTCGCGTAGGAACAACACAATCAAACATATCTATCCCAGAAGCCACCGCCATCACAAGATCTTCTGGGTGTCCAACCCCCATGAGATAGCGGGGCCTGTCCGTTGGCAACTGCCTCGCTGTGAACTCAGCTACCCGAAGCATATCCGGCTTACTTTCACCAATAGCCACTCCTCCCACCGCGTAGCCGTCCAAGTTTCGAGAGATCAGAGTCTGTGCATGCTCTTCGCGAAGATCTTCAAATGTACCTCCCTGCACAATGCCAAACAAAGACGTACGTTCCGGATACTTTCGCTCTGCAATACATCGATCTAGCCATCGAGTCGTACGGGCCATGGAAGCCTCCACGTAGGCTTTTGTGCTATCGTGAGGAGGACATTCATCGAAGGCCATAGCAATATCTGCCCCTAAGGCCTCCTGTACCTGCACAGATATCTCCGGGCTAAGATTGTAGTATTGCCCATCATAAGGGCTTTGGATTCTTACCCCTTGCTCATTGATCGTTAGCCGGTCTTTGAGAGACAAGACCTGAAATCCGCCACTGTCGGTCAGAATTGTCCGATGCCATCCGACAAAGCTATGAAGCCCTCCCAAGTTATTAATAAGCTCATGACCAGGCCGCGTCATAAGATGAAACGTATTGCCAAGGATAACTTCCGCGCCCGTGGACAATACTTCATCCGGCAACATTGCCTTCACTGAGGCATTTGTACCCACCGGCATGAACGTGGGCAACTCCACAACCCCATGAGGGGTATATAACCGCCCACGCCGGGCAGACGAATGTTGATCTTGGTGGATAAGTTCATACCGAACGGTTCGAGAACTCATGCGTCAATTTTCCTCGGGGCTTCAATAAACATGGCATCCCCGTAGCTATAGAACCGGTACTTAGCGGAAATAGCGGCCTTATATGCATCAAGAATGCGTTGTTGTCCTGCAAGCGCAGCAACAAGCATCAGAAGGGTCGATTTGGGAAGATGAAAGTTCGTCACAAGCGCACCCACCCGTCGAAAAGTGTAGCCCGGACGGATAAATAGGTTTGTCTGGTACGCTCCCGGTTCACCAGCAAACGATTCCAGCACTCGTGCAGAGGTCGTTCCCACCGCCACAACGCGCCGGCCCTCGCGCTCAGCGCGTGCCAGCGCTGCTGTTGCTTCAGGCCCCACATGGTAGTGCTCGTAGTGCATCCGATGTTCTTCTATGGTATCCGCGCGAACCGGTAGAAACGTGCCTGGACCAACATGAAGTGTCACATAGGTCCGCTCAACCCCTCGCGCTTCGAGCGCGGAAAAGACTTTGGGGGTGAAATGCAGCCCCGCAGTGGGAGCAGCCACCGAATAGGCTTTCGAAGCATCCGCGTAGACCGTTTGGTAACGCTGCTCGTCTGCCGCCTCCGCGGGGCGCCCCAAATACGGAGGCAAAGGAAGCTCACCGTACCGACGTGCCAATGTGTGGGCGTCTTCGGGGAGCCTTACCGAGAAGAATCCTTCCCCAAGCTCATCCACCACCCGAATCTCACCACCTCCTCGAGAAATTCGTATCAACTGCCCCACGCGGATTCGCTTGGATGCTCTTACCATAACCTTCCAGGAACCATCGAAATTCGGTTCCACCAGCAACATCTCTACCTTACCACCGCTGTCTGATTTCTCCCCATAGATACGAGCCTTAAATACGTAGGTATCATTCAGCACCAAGAGATCATTGGGCAACAAGAGCTCACTCAAGTCTTCGAACCGATGATGGGAACGAGCGCCATTCGGGTGTAGCCTCATTAACCGGCTCTCCGAGCGTTGCTCAAGAGCGTAGCGAGCGATCAGCTCGTCTGGAAGCGCGAAATCAAAGTCCACAAGACCCACTCGCAGTTTCGGTACTGTAGTGAAGACATATGTCAACCCTCAACTTTGGGGCAATGGACCAGATGTCAGAGTACTACAGACCTTCGCCATAGTTTCACTCCGATGCTGAGGACACGCCCGAGCCGTGGTTATGGTCTTATCCGAGGACAGACCAAGCAGCCCAAGGTACCATGTCACTGCTTGAAGTATTGCTCACACTGTTCGTCTTTGTATCGAGGCGATGTCGAATTTTGTGCGATAGATGGCTCTTTGCTGGTATCGGTACATACCCAGGATCCACTCATTGGGCGTCCTATTGACCGGTATCGAGTTGAGGCAGCCATCGGCATGGGCAGCACTGGGCGCGTCTATAGAGCGCTACACAGCAGCCTCGATGAATTGGTAGCCCTCAAGCTTATCTGGGGGGATGTGGGCTCAGATCATCAAAGAATAAGACGTCTCCAGCGGCTAGTAGAAGCCTCTCGCCATATCAACCACCCAAATGTCGTGCGAGTTATGGAGCAAGCAACCACCCGAAACGGCCTATCGTACCTTGTAATGGAGCTGGTTCCGGGGGCGAGTCTCCGTCACCACCTGAACTACCATGGCCCGGTGTCACCCCTACGCGCTACTCAGGTAGCCAGTCAGGTTGCGGATGGACTCACCGCTTCCCATGCGGCGGGCTTTGTACATCGAGATATTAAACCCGCGAATATCATACAAATTTCATCGCAACCACTCCACGTAAAAATCCTTGATTTTGGGTTGGTAGGCATGGCGCTTGAGGAAACTGATGCTAGGATTACCGCAAGCGGGTCATTTGTAGGTACCCCACTCTATATGGCCCCAGAGCAAGCCAAAAGTGCCTCCGACGTGGGTCCGGCAGCCGATATCTATTCATTGGGCATCATGTTATTCGAGTTGATCACTGGCTATCCTCCCTTTGCCGGTCAAACACCACTAGACGTACTGATTGCTCATAGTACACATCCCGTCCCTCATCTACAGCATTTAGGAAGATTAGGAGACCTCATCTCATGGGCTCTCGAAAAAAAACCCCATAATCGCCCTTCTTCCGCATATGTATTCAGCGAACATCTGCGGAGGATCACGCGGCAGCTTGAAGCACACTCCCCTAGCTAGTAAACATTCCTGGTGACCATCATACCAACTGTCGCCACCCAAATGGAGGCTAGGGCGTGTCTTTACCTCCGAACCGCGTTCTGACTTGTTCCCTGCGTTTGTGAGGGTCGGCGGCTTCGCCACCCTTTCGGGCCCCACGGCCCGGCACATCCAGATCCAGTACCCTGCCTCCGAGGCCTACCCCTCACAAACCCGGGATACGGCGTCAGCTCCACAGCCGGAGGCTAAAGACACGCTCACTAAGCCAAACCTACCGATTCCTCGATAATGTCTTAGCGTAAGTGTAGAACTATTACAAAGCACCTAGCAGCCTGTTGATCTAGCCCTGCACACATCTATCGGCCG
>JAHQVK010000249.1 GCA_019634385.1 Myxococcales bacterium
GCATTCGGTTTCTTACTGGGACCAGCATTCGGTTTCTTACTGGGACCAGCATTCGGTTTCGCTTTAGAAAGCTCCAACCGTCGAATTCCGGCTTTACCCACCTTTACGGTTTCTCCTGGGCGAATTAGGACGTCGTAATCTCGGGTAACTCGACCAATCTGCAGCTTGATATGGTGTACGCCCGGGTCTAGTCGTAGTTTCCTGGTGATCGGTCTCGTAGCGAGCTTTTTACCGTTGAGCGTAATTTTTGTGCGACGGGAGCCCAGTATCTCCATGCGCGCTGGTTCTGGTGGCGGTGCAGGTGGCGTTGGTTCCGGCGGTGGTGGCGGTTTCGGAGGCCCGACAAACTCGGTTGGGGATTGAGGTCTTAACGTAAACGATAGTCCGGAGCTGATCTGGGTAGATGTGAGTCTTTGTTTGGATGTGGGGATTGCCGCTGGTGGTTTGGTCTCCGACGTTGGCTTCGGAGGGGCAAGTTTCGCCATGTACCTCTCCAGTCCATCGACTTGCTTCAGGAGTTCAATCAGCGGTCCTCGCCGGGTTTCCAATAGCACCACTGCGAGTAAGGACATGGTTAACCCTAGGAGCCATCCAGTGGTCAGAAGCATGAACCGTTTCAGTGGTCGGTACCGGCGACGTACTCGTTGCCTGACCGGCCGATGCGCGGACGGTGGTGGCGAATCTCTACTTTGAAGCCAAGCCAGGACAGAGAGAGCATCGTCAACTTCACTGACGGTGGATCGTTCGCGTAGATCTGATTGGCCTGCCGGCGTGCCCATCAGGTCTACGGGGGATGGATCAATGGGAGACGGAATGGTTTCTGCCCGCGGCTGTTGAGGAAAATTCTCCGGTTTTAGAGGAGCTGAGCCGGGAGTGGGCAGGGACACTGAGGGGGATGGGATAATTCGAGCAAGAGGGCCCTTGGTGCCCTCAAAGAGCCCTCTCAGGTGTTGCCCTAGCTCATTCTTGTTAATGCTGGGGCCGAGGTTGGGAATCACCTCTTTGAGGTAGTTCGCCAGAGCCTGAGCGCTAGGCATTCGCTTGTTGGGATCAGTTTCTAGCGCCTTTTCAAGGATCGGCGCCAGCGGGCTTGCCTGTCGAGGGAGGAGTTCACGCAGGGCAGGGCGTTCCCCATTCACGATGGCATAGAGTGTTTTGGGGATTGTCCCTCTTTCAAAAAGCGGTTTGCTGGTGAGTATCTCAATAAAGACCACCGCGGCAGAAAAAAGGTCAGACTTTGCGGTAGCGTTTTTTCCTAAGATTTGCTCCGGAGCAAGATATCGAGCTTTGCCCTTGACTATCCCTACTGTCGTGGAAACATTGGATAATCTCGTTTTAGCGATACCGAAGTCGGTAAGTTTTACATCGCCATTAAACCCGAGAAGGACATTGCCTGGTGACACATCTCGGTGCACCAGTTCCAGCGGTCGGCCATCAGTGCTTCTTGCGTGGTGAACATGATCCAACGCTTCTGCCATGCACAAGGCGATATAAGCAGCAATACCGGGTGGCACATTGACGTGAAGTTGGCCTCCCCGGCTGACCAATTGCTGGACGCTGCGGCCCTCTATATACTCCAGAGCGAGACAGTCACTACCTCCCAACACAGGTAATCCCAAAACTCGTACAATGTTGGGATGATTTAGCCGGGCCATAATTTCCGCTTCGTCGCGAAACATTTCGACGTAATCTGCGTCGTCGACCAGGTCCAGAAGTAATCGTTTAACGACGGCATGCTTGGGGGCGTCACCGGAACCACCGACCTCAGCAATGAACAGCTCGCCCATGCCGCCGCGATCAAGCGGTGCTACCAATCGGTACTTGAGCCCGTTGGTATCCTGACCGGTAGCGCCGATGGAGAGAGGTTTTAGCTGTCGTGCGCGCATGGGTGAGTTGGATGCGGCGTGCCGCTGCGGGTGCCGGATAGGTTGGTTAGAGAGGTTCGAGCCGAAGATAAGGCGTTGGACGATAAACTCATGACTGATTGGGGGCGGGCGTAGCTCGTTAGAGAGAGCAGGAAGGCCCGCTGGTTGTCATCTTTTGAGGTGGTGTTTCTCAGGCGTTGTTCTCTGGTTTGTGTTGTTAACGCATCCATTTTCGGAAAGGAATGCGTTGATTGTTGTATCGGGGAATATAGCTCTTTGATTGGTACCATTTACCGCGTGCTCTCCCCAGTGATCACGTACGGTCTTCGGATGTTGTCATTCACCGGGTTGCGAAACATAGTAAACCTGATACCTGACCAAAAGTCGCGTCATCTCTTCGACTTTGTACTGGTTATACTGTCAATCGGTACCAAGTGATGGATGCACCTGAGCCGGATTCTGATGTGGTGGAAAACCTTATTTATGAATGGAACGCTGCCCCGGAACGGGATTACACGAGCTTTCCGGCAGCAGGCCTTCATGATTACACACTGAGCGCCGTTAACGAGACGCAACACTGGTCTACGCTATCTGCGTCAGAGCGCCTAGCTTTTCTCGAAAGCTTGGCAATGATCGGTTGTTCCAGCGCGGAGCTGGGTAGGGTGGACGCTGAGCGTGACGAATACCAACAACAACTTGAATTGGCAAAAAAGCTGGGAGAATCACCGATCGACCTCGATATTCGTGTTTGCTTGGGAAGTCATGCTTCGGCTCTACACGGGCTACTTACATTTGCCTCTCTGGCGGGCCGTCGGGTGTCGGCGTGCTTAATGACAAAGGACTTAGAGGGATTAGTGCCGGTCACCCCCGATCGGGTGGAGCAATGGTGCACAGCCGTTGATGCAATTGCTTGTCAAACTCATCATCTGGATATGCGCAGGGGGGTTGTGCTGCCGGTGGTGTCTACGCTTGAGGATAGTTACATTTACCATTGCATCCTGGCGGTAGGTACGGTTGGAATGGACTGGATCGTCTTGGAGGATGTGGGTCGTAGCGTCCCTCCTTGGACTGAGTATCGCACAGAACGGTTGATAAGCTTTCTTGCAAACACTCGACAACGGCACCCAGTCATTGAATGGAAAGGCAGTAACCGCTACGGTCTAGGCGTAGCAGTGAGCCTTGGAGCTCTTGCTGCGGAAATAGATCGTGTCCACGGAACTGTGCTAGGCATTGGACCTCCTGGGAGCCATGTGCCCAGTGATCAGTTGGTGTTGAACATCGCTCTCGAACAGGGACGAGAGTCTGCGCTTGAGCAATTAGTTCCAATGTGTGAATTTTTAGCGCAGTGCATCAATTGGCGTATTCCGGTGAACTATCCGTTGCTTGGTCAAGACGCCTTTCGTACCGCTTCCGGGGTGCATGCAGCCGCGATCATCAAAGCCATGCAGAGGGAACAACAGGCTCTTGCCGACCGGGTCTATTCAAGCATACCGGCGGGAGTGTTTGGAAAAAAGCAGGTGATTGAGCTGGGACCACTCAGCGGAATGGCTACTGTTCGCTATTGGTTATCTACGAGAGGCATAGCTGCTGAGCCCGAACTCAGTCAGCACTTGTTAGCGGTAGCGAAGAGAGCTCGACGGGTTCTTTCCGAAGAGGAGGTATATGAAGCCATTGCCTGGTTCAAGAGATTCAAGGCCACTATCAGCAGTTGAATCCCCCAACACGAGTCTTGCTCTTAAATTCCCCAACGTACTACGACCCAAGCGGGCGACTGGTCAGTGCAGCTGAACGGACCAGTCAGACCCGACCTTTGGAGAGAGCCCTGTGTACAAATCTACCTTTGCGAAAGAGCTTGCCCACCTAGCTTTAGAAGAGATCACCAAATCGAAAGCTACATACGCGGAGGTTCGCTGTGAATCTCATTGGTCTGAAGAAGTAAGTCTCTACAGCAAAGGACTGGAGAGGGCGTACAGCCTGGTTGAGCGGGGACTCAGTGTGCGGGTTCTAGTTGGGGGTGCGTGGGGATTTGCGGCGGTTTCTGAACCCACGCGGCATGACGTGCAGGTTGTGGCCCGACAGGCGGTCACTATTGCCAGAATCGCCTCAATTACTCAGGAGTATCCCATTCGTTTGGCAAAAGCGGAACCCATGAAAGGGATCTATCGCACCAAGATTGGTCGTGACCCCATGGGGGTCACGCTAGCGGATAAACTCGAGTATCTAGAAAGTATTTTAGAACATCTTCAGCGACCGGATAACATCATTAATGCTTGTGTGAGATTTTGTGCGCATAGGGTTCATAAAGTTTTTCTTTCGTCTGAGGGGGCGGATATTGAGCAAGATCTTACTAGCTCTGGCGTGCGATTGCGTGCTTATGCGTCGGACGGGGAGCATATGCAGGTGCGTACTTATCCATGTGATTCCGGCACGATACTTGGTGGAGGCTGGGAGGTATTGGAGGCGCTTAGACTTCATGAGAAAGCGGAGGTCGTTGCTGCTGAGGCCGGCGACCTCTTATCGGCTGAGCCGTGTCCTGCTGGCTTAGCGACGGTGATTTTGATGCCGGACGTTCTTGCTCAGCACTTGTTACACGGGGTTGCGCCACTATTTGAGCTTGATCGGGTGATGGGGCTTGGGGTGCATGAGGGGCATCGCACGTTTCTCAGAGGGGACAACTTGGGTAGTTTCACGTTTGGGAGCCCCCTAGTTAATCTATCCTCAGATGGCCGGCATCCGAGTGGCCCAGGTAGTTTTGGCTACGATGACGAGGGGGTCGAAAGTGAGCGTGTGGAGCTCATTTCGCAAGGATGCTTGAGCGGCTTTCTTTCTGGTCGAGAGTCCGCCGCATCCCTTGGTCTTGAGCGTTCTCGAGGAGCGATGCGTTCGGGTAGTTGGTCCGAACCTCCAGCTACGCGCCCGGCAAATATTTTGATGGAGCCTGGGCAGGGGGGAGATATAGATGCTCTTATCGGTGACACTCGAGATGGGATATTACTAGAAGGCGCACAACGCCTGAGTATTGATCAGTCCGGCTATACTTTTGCGGGCACCGTGGAGCAAGGGTGGCGCATCAAGCATGGAAAAAAAGTGGGGCTGGTTAAAAATATCAGCTATCGGGGAGCTACTGTCCCGTTTTGGCGATCATGTGATGGGGTAGCACAGGCGTCAGAATGGACGATGTCCGGAGCGTATCACCCTCATGCGGTGGGGCGGCTACCGGTTGGTCTAGGCGCTGCTCCCGCACGATTCGCAGAGCTTGAAGTGGGGGCTTCGCCGCCGGAGTTGGTGCCTATGAATACGACTACGGGGTTGCCAATTGTGCTCCTGTCACCACAGGAGATTGCCGATCGGGAGCCGATTCGGCCCACGGTATCCGATGGTAGCTCGTCGGGCGCCGCTGGTGGTTCATCAGCGGTTGAATCATCGGAAGAGACCTGAGATATGCGCCCAAGCTGTGGTACACCGTAGATATGCGCTCTAGGGATGAAACTTGCCGCATTCTCGAATCTGCCCTGAGTATCGCTACCAGCGGTGTCGATGAAGCTGAAGTGAGTCTTCGTGGAGGAAGCATAGGGATCTCGCAGTTTTCAAGAAATCACCTTCATCCATCGAAAGAACTTAACCAAGAACAGCTTGTTGTTCGACTCTGGGCTCACGGACGCTCGATAGCCTGCGGCACGACGGAGGTGTCCGTAGATGGTGCACGAGAATGTGCTCAGCAATTGCGAGCGGAAATCGACCGGTTAACGCCGGGAACGGAGGCCAAAGGGCTGCCTCCCCCGCAGTCTTACTCCCCGATTATGGCTTATGACGAACAGACTGCGTATCTTCCTACCATAGAGCGAACGGCGCTCGCAGCACGGGTTTTGTCTGCTGCTATAAGGGCATCAAAGGGAAGCATAGGTCCTGATATATACCGCAGCCGAGGTGGCGTTTATGCCTCAGGCTCGTTCTTGGTCGGACGCGGAGGTGTGGGTTCCCGTGGAGAACTACTTACCTACGCGATCGCAAACTCTAGAGGCCTGATGGCGTATCATCCATCGACAATAGTCAGTGCACGGATAGAAATGGAGTCTGATGGTCGGACGAGCCAAGGATGGGTATCTTCGTATAAGTTGGATAATATTAGTCTCCCGGAGTTGATTGAGGGCACCTTGAACAAAGTGTTGTTTCACGCACACATGGGTGTATTGCCACCAGGGACTTACGGAGCTGTATTAGATGCAGAGGCGGTGTCTTCGCTGGTTCAAATCATTGGACAACAGGCTGGTTTGGCCGCGATGATGGAAGGACGAAGCTTTTTGGCCAAGGGACTAGGACAACAGTTGGTTGACGAGCGGATATCTATTGTTGATGACCATAGTCATCCCCGTCACAACGGAGCCCCGTTTGACTGCGAGGGAGTTACACGCCAGCCGGTCACGATCATTGATAAAGGGGTTGGTCATAGTCCGGTGGTGGGATGGGCTAGTGCTAAGCGTTGGGATCGATCGGCTACTGGTCATGCACGAAGTGATGATGGATTGTCAGCGGGGGAGGCTGCAAGTCATCTGGTGATGAGCGGGGGTGAAGCTAGCCTGGACACCCTTTTGTCTCAAACCCGAGCAGGGGTTTTGATAAGTGCCTTTGATGGGTTGGAGGTTATAGAGCCGCAGCGCCTGCGTGTGGTTGGTACCACGGCACATGGTATGTATGCCGTAGAAGAAGGTCAACGCACAACGCCATTAGTTGGTATGCGTTTTGATGTGTCTCTTCTTGATGTTCTATCTCATGTTTCTGAGATTGGGACTTCGCGGTGGGCAAGCGGAGCGGTAGTTCCACCGATCCGACTGAATGAATTTCCGTTGTATGCCTCGATATAGGGTGGGGGTCATCCGCCGGATAAAGTGCAAGTAATCTTACAACCACGTTACAACAAAGACCCCTTGAATTGATATTCTAAGAATCACCAAGAGGTCGCGCAGGGGGCATAGCCTGGCGTACAAGCAGAAACTTGGGTTCAACCCAAGGGATTTCTGCTGTATGAAGGTCGCCGCCGACTGGACCGCGACGGCCTCGTTGATACTAATGCGGACTTCTCTTCTGCCTCTGAGCGTAATCGGATGAAGCTTGCCAATCTTCCGGGAGACAGACTGCCTTGGGACACGGCAGTTCGGACTTCGCAACCGGGCTCAGCTTGGTGCTGACAATTTCTGAAGCGGCACGAAAATGCCAGTTTGTTGATCTCTGCAAAGGCCTCTAGAAGGGAGCCTGGTTCGACGTAGAGGGCTAGTGCCCGCATGCCGGGAGTGTCCATCAGAAATCCCTGAGGTGTTCCGTTTTGGTGGGAGGGCAAGGTGAAGAGTTCACGATGGGTAGTGGTGTGTCGACCTTTGCTATCTGAGGAGCGAATGGGTTGGGTGAGTTGACGCTCATGTCCAAGAAGGGCGTTGGTTAGGGTTGATTTACCAACGCCTGATGAGCCAACCAGCGCGATGGTGCGACCTGGTTCGAGCCAGTCACGCATTGTACTGAGGGTTATGGGGTCAAGGGCTTCCGTGAGGATGACCGGAGCATCAAGCGCCACCTCTTGGGCTCGAGCTCTCCAAGACTCCGGGTCTTGGGCCAGGCTTATCTTGTTGATGACCACTGCCGGTTGGGCGCCCGAAGCATGGATGGACGTTATGTATCTTTCCAAACGACGTTCGCTAAAGTCATTATTGGGAGTGGTGACCACAAATACGAGATCCACATTGGCGGCTACGAGTTGGGGGAAGGCCTTGCGGCGAGTGGATTGCCGGACGAACTGGGTACGCCGAGGAAGCACGTGTTCGATCCGCCATGGACTACCTTCTTCGGTGGGACGAGCGGCCACGAAGTCTCCAACCGTAGGCCGCGCTAATGGGTTGTGGCGTTGCTCCGCGAGAAGGGTACCGGACAGCTCCCCCCACGCGCGCGTATCCGGTGAATGCAAGGCCATATGTGCTTGCGCCTCGAGGGCAACCCGGAACAAGGCTAGATCAGTATCCGCGAGCCGATTGAAAACTTCTAGCTGCTCAGGCTTGATACCTAGCGAGCTGAGGTACTGAGGGGATGAGGTGGCTGTCTTCATGTCGCTGAGTCGTCAGAGAAACGATATGCCTGAGATATTCACGAGGGTCGAGAATCCCAACATAGGAGACGAAGGTGGCTGGTGGAAAACAATAGCAAAGGTACTATGCTCGAACTTCGGACAATAGAGGATTGGAAAGCGGCAAGTCTCTCGCTGAGCGAACAGGAATGTTTTCCAGAACTCACAGCACGGTTGCGGATGGTTTCTCCAGAGTGGAGTGACTCGGCACTGCAGACCCGTGCGGTGATGGAGCGGGCGTTTGCTGAGGGGTGGGTGCAGCCCAAGCCACCGGCGGTACGGACTGGTCGGACGGTGGCGATCGTCGGTGGGGGCATGATGGGACTGGCGGCAGCGACAGCGCTTAATACCGCTGGGCACTTTGTTCGGGTGTACGAGTCGTCACCGCATTTGGGTGGCTTGCTGTGTGTTGGTCGAGGACGAGTACGAATTGAACAGTGGGTTATCGATCGTCGGGTCCAGATTCTGGAGTCGGAGGGTGTGGAGTTTGTCACCGGTGCTCATGTTGGGGAGGTGATTCGTTTTGATGAATTGCGAGCGGTGAGTGATTCGATGCTCCTAGCGGTGGGGCATCGCCGCCCCCGGCCCATAATGGTTCCTAGCTGCGATCGATCTAGTGTCATGACCCTTGAGCAGCTACTGCATTCCGGCTCGATACCCAATGAGCTGCGGGGCAAAAAAGCGCTTATCTTAGGAGACGCTGAGGGCGTAGAGCGAGCCCAAGCCTATCTTGCGTCAGAAGGGGTGCTTGAAGTGGTGGTGATGCCCCATATCGGAGGTGCATTGCAAGCTCAACTTGACCATCAAGCAGAGGGGGGATGCCCCCTGTTTTGTCACCGATCCGATGGTCATCCCAACCCGGTAGGTCTTGTAGGTATCGATAAAGCTTCGTCTGGGTTGGAGATGGTTCGATGTGTTCTCCTTGATATTGCTCAGGATCCCTTCGGGAGCGCAATGGTCGTACCTCGTCCAGGCAGTGCGTTTTCGATGACCGCGGACCTAGTGGTGATCGCTCCCGGTTATTTTGGTCCGGATAATCGATTGGTGGAGGCTCAACTGGGGGTTGAGCTCGATGTGCATGGGAATGTAGCTGCGGATAGACGATTTGGAACGTCTGTTCCGGGGGTTTTTTACGCCGGGGATGCAAATCCTCGGGCTTCGTCGTTGTTGTGGGATCTTTCCCAGGGACTGGAGGTGGCAGCAACCATTGATGTTAGACTTGGAGGGAAGGGAACCAGCATTGATTCCCCGACGTGAGACCAGCCGATGAGAGCGTCAGCGACATTGGATGTCGTCAGGGATGGTAGTTTTGGGTGTCTTCAGTGGGATGATCGTCGTCAATCGGCTGAGATTCAGAGGGTTGCGATTCTTGGGATACATGTCCTTGGTGGAAGCTGAGACCACGTCCGTAGCTTTCTGTGACCCTCTTAGGGGCAGTTTCATCATGGCTGAGCCGTTGTAGTCGGCGCTCAAGGGTGGCGGCTTGGGGGGCTCGACCACTGTTTTTGAGGACGAAGACGGCTGCTTGGAGGCTCTCTACTGCATCAGGGGCTGAACGGAGGCACTCGACCAGTACCCGCTCTCGATTTGGGACGTCTCTGTGCTCATGATAGGCCAGTAACACTTGTCGCCACAATGGACCCGCTTTGCTGTGATGGTTGGTAGCGGAGTACACCCGGGCAGCCAGTTCAAGTGCGTCCAGTTGATCCGTTTTTGGGACGATAATATCCGCAAGGGGCACTGCCTCTTGGGCTCGTCCGTGTTCAACCAAAGCAGAGAGGAGTTGAAGCTGGGTGGTACGAATTGCGGAGTTTTGTCCGAGTGCCTCGTAACACTGCAGGGTCAGTTCTAATGCCTCGATCGTTTGGCGAATCGGATTGGGGAGCTTACTGAGCCGAGTGAGCGCCGCTTGCGGTCCCACGGTGTGCAGATCAATGTAAGCGAGAGGCTCTTGAAGGGCTGGATAAGTAGGAGCCATGGTCTCCAGTTGGGATGTGATGGGCTCAAGACTTCGATTCGCAGCGTGGATGGCGGTTATGGCTTGGTGAATGACCTGAGCAGCCTTTTCCACCCGACGGAATCGGAGATAAAGTTTCGCCAGGTCCATGCTTCGTTCAGGGGCATCGGGTTGGTGAGCAACCAATCGTTCCAGTGCCCATAACCTTCGTCGGTCGCCATCAGCTTGAGCGCAGTGCTCCAAGCGTTCACAGCTTTCTAACAGCTCGCTCGTTTGCTCAAGACGCTCATAACATTGAGCGAGCCGATACAAGATCTCCGGTTGGTCAGGGAGTACACAGTCTGCTCTACGAAGAAAATCAACCGCGGATTCGCTCTGGCCGAGGTTGAAGAGGCTCCTAGCCGTCTGGTCAAAATGGTAAAAAGCCCGCTCCATGTCTCCGGATATCCGGTAGGCCTCTCCCAGCTTCCCGCGCAGCATAGGATCGTGGGGAGAATCCGCCAACTGCTTTCGGAATCCATCAATCGCGGAAGCATAGTCCCCGGTTTCCAGAAGGTGCTCAGGCTCCATCGGAGGACTCGATAATCCCATGCAGCTGAATAATAGCAGGACTCAGCCATTCATCCGAGCGCAATAAGCTGGCGTGAAATGCAATTGTGAGCGCGCAAGGAGGTCTATGTGCGGTGAGAGGCAGGTGCTAGTTGATAGAACCGTGTGTGATAACAATTCTGCCGACGCGGAAGTCTGCGACGACCTTCAATCGCATCCCCAGTCTAACGGAGAAATTTTTGGTGAGTTGCCGTTTGGCAGAGTCAGCGGTTCTTGGGCTATCGGAAGATGGGCAGTTTTCACTGGTCATGGTTATCTGGTAGTCGCCCGGTTTTAATGGATAGGCATAGATGGGCGTTAACTGGGAAAGGGTTCGATTGTTGATGCTTACCCGGCCTTGACATGGCCAGGAGCCAAAATCGGCCGTGGTGATGCGGGCATTTGACATGCTTAGCTGGGGGTAGCTCGCCTGGTCGACGGGAGTATGATTCGTGTTTGCTGATAAATTAGGCGGTGATGTAACGGCGATCTTGTTGCTGGTCCGGTCTAGGCGTTGGCTTTCGAGCCACCAAGGGAGGGCAACGAGGATAACCACCGTGACCATGGACAACACTATGAATAGGTAATTAAGCGTCCGTTCATAGTTTGAAGTTGGCACCAAATCTTCGCTGAGAGGATGGTCGCTAGCTCCCGTGGGTACGGTGCTAAACGAGGTTGGCACCGGAGACTGGAGGCCCGATCGGTAAAGATGGTTCGTCGAGGGACACCCGGAGGTACTCAACGGTCCGTTGATTGATGAGCGGCGGTTGAGTCGTGGTGAGCTGCTATGTAGTGGTCGCTTTAGCGATGGTGAGCGACTCCGTGGTGGTGAATGATTCAGCGGTGATGCATTCAACAACGGACGAACCACCGGACCTGCAGACGTGAGTACGTCTCCGGTCATAACGTGACCATCTAGTGGTTGTGAGCCGGTCTGCGGACGCCTCGTCCGGCTGCGTACCTCGTTCGTACGTTTTTTTGGAAGGCAGGGGGTTTTTCCGACGATCGATTGTTGGATCGCATGAGAGATAACTTCTGAGAAATCAGCAGTTTCCGGGATTTCCTCTTCAAGGACCCGTGTGGCCGCACGGTTACGTTCAAGTAGCCGGACTACCCAATCCCCGAGCATACGCGCATTTGTATAGGGGTAGTGTATCGCTCTGATTCGTCCAATAGCCGCGGCGAGCTCGGAAGCGGTGTCGTATCTCGATCTTGGTCGGATATGTAAGGCGGTCTGAACGATCTGATCAACGTCCTTAGGCAGTCCGGGCACCAGTTCGGAAGGCGCAGGCACATGGTGCCGTCGCATAAGATCCCGGGTTACTTGATCTTCTGGACGCCAAAACAAGGCCTGCCCGGTGAGGCATTCGAACAGGAGCAGTCCGGCTTGATAGATATCGGTTCGATGATCGATCGTCTGACCCGTGGCCTGTTCGGGGGACATATAGCCGGTGGTACCCTTAACAACGCCCGCTCGGGTTTTTGGCATGGCCGCGCTTTTGTGGCCGGTTTTTGCAATACCAAAGTCGAGGATTTTAACCTCACCTTCGCGAGCGATCAGCACGTTTCGAGGATTGAGGTCACGGTGGACAAGCCCTAGAGGAAGCCCGTCTGGTCCCGATTTTCGGTGAGCGTAGTCCAGTCCGCGGCAAACCTCTTCGACGATCAGAAGAGCAAGACCGGGATCCAGGTGATCTTTTTGTCGTCGCGCGGCGTCGAGGAGGGCGAAGGTATCCTCCCCTTCGATGTACTCCATTGCGATGAAGTACGTGCCATCAACACGTCCTAGTTCGTAGATGGACACGATGTTCGCGTGGGTCAAACTGACCGCAATCTTGGCCTCTGCTACGAAACTCTGAACGAACTCGGGATCGCGCGCGTATTGGGGAAGAATCTGCTTTATGACCAGATCTTTCTCAAACCCATCCGAGCCATATAATTTGGCTGCAAATACTTCAGCCATCCCTCCGACGGCAATTCGCCGGGTGAGAAAATATTTACCGAACGTCGTAGGATGGAACACGGTTCGCCTGTCCGTTACTGACCACAATCCCCAGGTAGGATTTATGCCTCGATGAAGCCCTTATTAGGGTGCCTTGAGAATGGATGATGCCGAGCTGCGGTCTTCTTCGCAACCTGGCGATATGTGCCGCAGGGTGGCTGTCTGTCGCGTTGTGGGTTACCGATTCTTCCGCGCACGATGTCATCTGCATTATCACCAAGAGTGTCGCACTTTTACTGAAGTTTTCGTCAGCTTATTCCTAAAAAACTGTAACGAGGTTCTATCCGTCTCTTATGGGACTGAAGTTATCGTAAATGCTCGCTGTGCGGTAGTGTGCAATAACAAAGATACGGTAGCCGAAATACCGACCGTACGTTTCTACTGTGTTGTGGGGATATGTGGGTAAGTTATCGCTTTTTTTGGGATATTCAGAGATCCTATGGAGGAATCCAGCTGAAAACCCCAGGACTAACGGTGTTAGCGAGATGGGTAGCTGTCGGTAGACCCACTGGCGCGCGGTGGTGGAAGAGGGGCTTGAACGTTCTCTGTGCTTCGCGTTGACCCTGATTCCCGCTAAGTTAGTGGAGTATGACAGCAGAAACTGCCCGCCCGATGGACGCTCCGGCATTTGGGGTGGTGGTCATCGGTCGTAACGAAGGGGAGCGACTCAAGCTCTGCCTTCAGTCTCTTATTGGGGCACATGTACCTATCGTCTACGTCGACTCTGGCTCTACCGACGGTAGCCAAGCATTTGCAGAGTCCCTGAAAGTTGAGGTGCTTGATCTGGATATGTCCGTTCCGTTTACCGCGGCTAGAGCTCGTAACGCTGGCGTTAAGCACCTTGTGGCGGGATATCCAGGGATTGAATATGTTCAATTTGTTGATGGTGATTGCGAGATTGTTGATGGGTGGCTAGAGGTCGCGAATCGTCACCTAGGTGCCGATCCTAGTTTGGCCGCCGTATGTGGACGCCGCTCTGAGCGCTTTCCGGAGAACTCCCTCTATAATTGTGCGTGTGATCTTGAGTGGGATACGCCGATTGGTGAAGCCATGGAATTTGGTGGTGAAGTGATGATGAGAGTACGAGCCTTCCAAGAGGTAGGTGGGTACAATGACGAGATCATCGCCGCAGAGGACACTGATCTAGCCATTCGGATGCGTAAACAGGGTTGGCGCATTTTCCGGATTGAGCAGCCGATGAGCGTTCACGATGCCGCCATCCTTCGCTTCGACCAGTGGTGGAAGCGAATGGTCCGTGGAGGGCACGGGACTGCGGAAAATGAGGATCTTCACGGGGATTCACCACAGTTTCATCGAAAAGGATGGGCGCGCTCTACGTTGTTTTGGGGACTAGCGGTTCCTGCAGGAGGGGCCATGCTAGCGATACCTACACTCGGGCTTTCCGCAGTGGGAGCGACGGTAGGGCTGGGGGCATTGTTCCTCAAAACCGAACGAGCTGCTCTCCGGGATGGGCGAACGCCTCAGGAGGCGCGGGCATGGGCGGTGAACTGCACCTTGGGAAAAGTCCCTGAGGCGGTTGGGCATCTGCGTTATTGGCGAAATCGTGTCTCCAACAAGAGGTCCAAACTCATCGAATATAAATAGAGATAGGGTATTAGTTAGGGCGTGTCTTTACACTCTGGCTGTGGAGATGACGCCTTATCCCGCGTGCGTGAGGGGTCGTCCTCGAAGGAGGGTACTGGATGTACCAGACCGAGGGGCCCGCAAGGGTGGCAAAACCACCGACCCCTTACAAATGTTGGAAACAAGTCAGAACGCGGGCCGGAGTTGAAAGACACGCCTTAGCTAACAGCCGGTTGATTTGGTTCAGTAGACATAGTTCTAGGTAGGATTTTAGTGGAGCGTTTCTCCGAAGAGAGCGCATATCGGCCGTATGCAACCGGCGAGAGTCAATGCTGGTCGGAAGTGCCGCACGAAATACCGTCCGAAGCGTGTTTGCTGGGCCAGATCAACCGGCTGCTAAGGGATGTCCCAGTGTCAGCCTGGAACTATCATTGATGACTTGGAATGCCTGAATATTCGGCCTCGGAAGATGGCTGGGGTAGCGAGCTGACGGAGAAAAGGAACGACAATAAGTTGCCGGATATTCAGGTTTTTCTGGAGATGGCGAAAACCTTGACCGAGTTCAGCGACACTGCAAGAGAACTATCACTAAGGCTGGGTCTGTTCAGTATCGTTTAACTTTCTCGTCGTATGAGGTAACAGAATAGTCGCATATGAGTGACAGGATCGACGCATTGTTTCACCAGCTTTGGCAGCAGTATGTTGCGGTGACACCATCTGCGCTGGGGGTCCATCAGTTGCTCGGGGCCAGTCCGCAGCAAGTGCTAATCAACGATCATGTTGCGCTGAGGACGTTCAATGCTGCTCCCATTCAACTTGAGAGGCTGGCTCAGGTGTTGGTCTCAGTCGGATATAAAAAAGGGGGTGACTACTTTTTTTCCGCCAAAAAAGTACGTGCTGAGCACTATGAGCATCAGGATCCAACACGACCCAAGATCTTTATCTCCGAGCTGATTGTTGACGAATTTTCAACGCCTATACAAGCGATCATCGGTGGCTTGGTAGAACAAGTGGATGCGTTGCTGGTGGATGATCCAAAGGTGCTTTACTCCGGTCGGTTATGGGATATCAGTTTTGCCGACTATCAAAAGCTACTAAAAGAAAGCGAATATGCGGGATGGTTAGCGGCCTGGGGTTTTCGCGCCAACCATTTTACGGTGTCTGTTAATCACCTGCAAGCTATTAGCTCCCTGCAAGAAGTGAATCAGAAGCTCGTAGCTGCTGGCTACCGACTGAATACTTTGGGAGGGGCTATCAAAGGCTCCCCGGGGGTCCTTTTAGAGCAGTCTTCGCTCATGGCTGATAGACAGTTAGTGACATTTCTTGATGGGGACTATGAGATACCAAGTTGTTTCTGCGAGTTTGCGCGGAGGTACCGAGATAAAGATGGCAGCTACTTCGCAGGCTTTATCGAAAATTCAGCGGACAAAATATTCCAAAGCACTGATTCCAGAAATGGGGTGTGAGATGGAATATGGCATGGATAGCTGACACTAAAGATACGCCCAAGTTTTGCTAAGCCTAGTTTTCTCCAGCCAGACCATGCTTTTTGAGTAGGGCCCGAAGATGTTTTCTGTCCATTCGTGCGAGTCGAGCAGCGCCGCTAATACTTCCGCGAGATTGTTCGAGCAACCAGGGGAGGAACGCTCGCTCAAAGTCATGTTCCCAGTGCTGTTTATGTTCAGAGAAGCTCAGGCCGGGGTCGAATTGAGGCGCGCCGTCGGGCGCTTCTTCCACGCGCAGAGAGGCCGGTGTGGGGAGCATAAACCGGACATCACCATCACCGGTCTGGGCTAACCACAGTGCTCGCTCCACCGTATTTTTGAGCTCGCGGACGTTACCCGGCCAATCGTGCGTGCAGAGTGCCTGAAGTTCCGTCTCTTGGATCTGAGGGCCGAAGGATGTTCGTTTGGCGAAGGCAGTGCAGAAGGTGTCTACAAGTAGGGGGATATCTTCTCGGCGTTCTCGTAGCGGCGGGAGTGTCAGCGGGACGATCGCTAATCGAAAATAGAGGTCGCGGCGAAAACGACCACGGTGAACTTCCTCGTCTAGGTTACGTTTGGTTGCAGCGATGAGGCGGACATTGGCCGGTTTGCGTATGCTACCGCCGACGCGCTGAACCTGCTTCTCGTCGATGGATCTCAGCAGCTTGGGCTGTACGTCTAAAGGGAGTTCCCCCACTTCGTCCAAGAACAAGGTACCACCACTAGCTGCCTCAAACGCACCAGCATGCTCGGTTTCCGCCCCGGTAAATGCGCCTCGTTCGTAGCCAAATAGCTCGGATTCAATGAGGCTGGGCGCTATTGCGCCACAGTCAATGGTGACGAGCGGCCCTGAACGGCGGGAAGAAGCGGCGTGAACCGCGTGGGCGAGCACATCCTTTCCAGTTCCTGTTTCGCCAAGAAGGAGCACGGTCACATCGGTGCTGGCCACCGCTTCCAGTACGCCAAAGACTTCCCGCATGGCCAATGACTCCCCTTTGGCATCTCCAAAGTGGGTGGATGCTGACGGAAGTACCCGCAAGGTGTCAGCTGCGTTCTCGAGACCAATTTCTAAGGAGCCGAGTTTGAAGGTACACCCGGGCTCAAGGACGGCCTCTTTGACTGGAAATCCGTTTAAGGCAGTCTGACCGTTGGAGCGATCACGGATGCGTAGCCCTCCATCGTTGGGTAATACATCGAGTTTGGCATGAATGGGTAGGAGCTCTTCGAAAACGAGTTCGCACTCGGGCGAAGAGCCGACAGTCACACCTTGAAAAATATTGCGGAGTTCGAGTTCTTCCCCTTTTCGTGCGCCGCTCAACACGACCAATCGGGGGTGGTCGAGAACGATTTCGCGGGTCACGTACTGCGTCTTTGGTGGCGGCGCCTCGTCCCTCACGGGGGACTCTTACCCTTTCGTGCTCTATGGCTCAAAGCCAAGATGGTGTCTTTGGTGGTTGAGCGCATCACATCCGGCCGGGGCTTACCCAGTGGTGGAGATAGTGATGAAGCGGTTTTTTTGCGCTCAGGGTTCGGCATGAGGGTGATGGCGCGCTTCACGCGTTTGAGTGAGATGGCTTGGGGGTTGTGCCGAAGTCGTGTGGATTTACTGGGGAGGGCTGCGTAGCCTGTATCAATCATGACGAGACGCTGGCTCAAGCGCCTCGGGCGCTTTGCCGTGTCAGAGGAGATGTGGGAACGGTCCGCGTGCTTGCCGCAGACGGAGGTGGGAGAGCTGGGAGTTGACCCGTTTGGGTTTGATCCTCGCTATGTCCCGTATGTAGGAGCTCCGTTAGCATGGATGTACCGTAAATATTTTCGAGTCCAAGCTTATGATGTGGATTACGTGCCAGCGGAGGGTCGGGTTCTTCTCGTGTCCAACCATGCCGGGCAGCTTCCTTTTGACGGACTAATGATCGGTGCCGCGCTTGTTTTGGACAGAGATCCGCCCAGATTAGTGCGTTCGATGGTTGAGCGATGGATCCCTCGACTGCCGTGGGTTTCAACGTTTTTTCTCCGTACGGGGCAAGTGGTGGGAACCCCTGATAACTGCCGACGCTTGTTGGGGCGTGAAGAGGCTATTTTGGTGTTTCCGGAGGGAATTCGGGGAATCTCTAAGACATTTAATAAACGCTATAAACTGGAACGGTTTGGTACTGGCTTCATGCGATTGGCGCTGGAAACCCAGACGCCGATTGTGCCGGTGGCGGTGGTGGGAGCAGAAGAACAAGCGCCAGCCTTGTTCAATATGAAGCAGTTGGCCCGTATTCTATCGATGCCAGCATTTCCTATAACCCCAACTTTTCCAGCCCTAGGACCACTGGGTCTGCTGCCCTTACCCACGAGGTACCGTATCTATTTTGGGGCTCCTCTTCAGTTTGAGGGTACGGGTGACGAACAAGATGCCATGGTTAGCGGCCACGTGGAGACAGTGCGTTCAGCAATTGCACAGCTATTGGCACGGGGCCTGGCCGAGCGAACGAGTATATTCCGATGAACGAAGTCATTGTAACTGGAGCAGCTGGGAACCTAGGACGGTTGGTGGTGGAGACTTTCCACAAATGCTGGAAAATCATAGCCGTGGATCATCGACCTCTCCACGGATTTCCACCAGGGGTCGAGACGGTGCGTGCGGATGCGCGTTGGCGAGGGGTTGAGGAAATCCTTCGTAAACGAAGCACTCATGCAGTTATCCACTTAGGGTTAAAGCACAACCCTAGGCATGACTCAGGATGCTATAGATACAATGTTGTTGGCGCTCAGCGCTTGCGTGAGATGGCAGCGAAGTATGGGGTTTCGAGAGTCGTTTTTCTTTCGAGCGCCAATATCTATGGACCGGATCCGGAAAACTCATGCTTGCTCACCGAGGAGGCACCTTTGCTTGGTGCCGAGCACTACCCTGAGATTCGCGATCTGGTTGCGGTTGATAACCTCCTGCAGTCATTTTGTTATCAAACTCCCAAAACTCAGACCATTATCTTCCGCCCAGTACATATTGTTGGGCAGCGGGTTCGTAGTGCTGCTGCTAATTATCTCCGGTTGGAGAGGCCGTGGGTACTTACTGGTTTTGACCCTCTGGTTCAGCTGATTCACGAAGAGGATGTGGTCGCGGCGGTGGGATTAGCGCTGAAAACGGAACACCGAGGGGTCTTTAATCTTGTGGGTCCCGGCGTTGCGCCACTGTCACGTGTGCTTAAGGTTCTAGGTAGACGCCCCCGATCTATACCTTCGTTTGTAGCATGGCCGGCGCTTAAAGGCGCTTGGCATCTTAATACCACCGATTTCCCTCCGCCTGAGCTTCGCCACGTGCAGTACAATTGTGTGGTCGATGGGGCAACAGCGGAGGCGAAGTTAGGTTTCAAACCACGGTATAGCCTGGTGCAGACCATCCGATCGGTGGAATCGCCTAAATGGGAGCCCATGCCGGTTTCGATGTTGCCGGCTCGGATTCGGGGGTGGCGCAGTGCGTTGTGATATTGTGGGTTCACCGTTTCGGCGCCTGTTGCCCGTTTATTACCTATGTTGCAGTTTTGTGCTGGTGTGCAGCCTATCTAAGCCCCGGGAGGCAGGAGCGCGAACGATTGAGCAATGTCAGCAGGTATGGAGCAAGGCGGTCCGAAGTTACCTGACGCAAAACCGTAAAGCGGCCCCTGATGGTTCGATACCTCAGGATATGGAGGCCTTGGATGCTGCTGCGCGGCAATGGTTGAGTGCTTTTCGTCCGGCATGTGAACGGGAGGGCTCTGGGGATCGATCTGGGGCCCGTGTCTTAGCGGCGCACATTGGGGTACGAATTTTGGCAAAGGTTGACGGTAAGGCATGTACCCGATTCCTCGAGTACTATATGCGGGCCTCCAAGCCGGTAATGATCTGCCAGACGGCCTCGTCCGCTGATGACTCAGCGTTGAAAGAGCAGCTTAGTGAGAACTTATTGAGGGGTAGTCGTCGACGGTGATGACCCGGTGACGGTCTGCGGTAACTCGATAATTGTTGATGATGCTCCAAAGACCTCAGAGATAGCGTGCGCGGTGGCGTCTAGTTCCCGCCCAAGTTCATCGAGAGCCTCCACAACCGGCGAAGTCTCTGCGCCAGCTCGCTCCACGTCAGCGGTGCCCAACTGTAGAAAACTCAGCCGAAGCTTTTCGAGCAGAGCCACGTTTACGTGCAACCTCGCTATGACTCGCTCTCTTCCATCTTTGAGCATGTCCATAGCTTGTTGTTGCTCGCGCAACGAAGTTAGGGCTTGACCGAAGGTTCCCCTTGCCGAGTCGTCTGTCACCCGTCGGGAACGGACCTCCAGCTCCGCCATCCTATCCTCCAGCTCCGCAATGGCATCCGGAGACAAGTCATCTTCAATACGTCGGCAGTGCTCGGCAATATATAGAATGCGCATGACATGGTCCGACACCTGCTGATGTAGTTGTTGTTCGAAGGCATTGGGATGGTGAGGGTGAGTTTCTGCGCGGACTGAACGATAAATTTCTAGCGCTCGGCCCAATAAACTATGAATTTCCCCATCCCGTCGCTGCAGAGCCAACGCAAACGCGGACTCGACAGCATTAGCCTCCGGCAGAAGGTAACGCGGGGCAGTAGCGAGCCCGATGAATAAGCCAGCCATGGCACCTGCGCCGGCAGCAGCCAGGGGATCGGGCACCAGGGCAGTCAACCACCCCGCTTGCAGTACAATCTGGGCTATGTGGAGTCCGGAGTATCCCAGAATTCCGGCGACGATACCCGTAAGTAGTTTTCGCTTAGGCGATTCCCGTTCCCCAAGCACTGGCGTTGCCGCCATGCCGATCAGCCCGGCTGAGAATGGTATCCACTGTGCTGCCATTGAAGAGGCAAAGCTACCGAGAGACCCCAAGCCACCGCCAATCACGCTGGTCATCCACCGACGGCCTCGCAGAGCAATGCCGGAAAACGCACCCGCGGCGACCAAGACCAGAAAAAGTTTGGAGCTCGCCGTAGGTGTGTCCAAAAGCCGACAGAGAATATCTGCGACGAAAGCACCCACGCCTGCACCAACCACGCTCCGGACGACCGTGCTGTGGAGCGATTTGTGGTCAGGGCCTTCGGTGGGAACGGATCGACGGTCCAGCTCCCTTTTCGAGCGGACCGGAACGAGGGGTTTAGGCATGAGCAACTCCTTTCACATCGAGCGCACTATACGCTCTGGGGTAGTAAGCGCCGTTTCGGGGGCAGTCTTGAGTTGAGTGAAGAATGGTAACCGGTTTGTGTCCCGGAAGGAAAGAGCTTGTCCGTAGCTACCGCCGCCGGCGGCGGTAAGTCCGCTCATTAGGGAGTGGTTTACATCGTCACCAATTACCAGTGTGCTCAATGTTATCGAATGCTTACGTCCATATCGAACCAGATGCTGTAGCGGCCCGAGCTCAGTGAGCCCCAGGTTTGCTCGTCCGTCAGTGATAAGTACGATGTGACGCTCATGAGTCTGAGCGGAGAACATACGTAGGGATTGTTGCCCGTACTCCAGACCAAGTGAGAGATTGGATCCCCCGCCAGCCAAAAGGTCATTGAGAATCTCTTCTGCGCGTAAGCGAGAAGATGCTACAGAAAGTAAAGGTAAATCTATACGTGCTGTGCTGCCGTAAGTTACGATAGAAATGGAATCATCGTCTTGGAGTTTGTTTACAATACGCTTGGCTGCTTGTCGGGCTTGCTCTAAATACTGCTGATCCATGGATCCAGAGCGATCAAGGACTAAGGAAATGGCTCTTTTGCGAGGGTGGTGGTATGTTTGAGCACCAGGGAGCTTAGAGACCATCGGACAGGTCGCGGAAGTGGGCGAAAGTGGTGAACGGGCGAAGAAAGATGCTGCTACTAGCAACATAGCGATAGCGAAGAGTGCAATTGTGATGCGCATGGTGCCTCCATTGTATGTGGGCCGCGACGATTCGTCGTGGCCTTTAATAGAGGCAACTTTTCAGCTCACCTTAGCTATTCCTCACAAACGAACTGTTCTTTGACACAGAACTTATCTGATGGACGAATATTTGCGTTAGGGCCGGGGTCAGACGTTAGAACATTGCGGCAGATGAAGTCATCGGGACAGTCTTCGTCACTGAGGCAGGGTGTTGTGCAATAAGCTTGCTGGTCTTGGTTGTTCTGAAAAAAATCAACACAAATGAGACTGTCACAGTCAAAACCGGGATCAAGTGCGATCCTCGCTCGCTCTGACTGATCTGCCTCGGGAACTCGGGTTTGGCTCTCCGGACGCAGCACCTGGCAGCATCGTCCTACATCAACGTCTTCACACGCAGAAAGCAGAAGGCTGACGGCTAGAAAGCCGACCTTCAACGCCACCCCCGCGGGTTTTGTGTGGACGGCGGCTTGTCCGAAGAGTTCCGATGTCCGTAAGTACATGACCGGTCTATACCTCATCTCGCCGGTCATGGGCGTCGGGCGTCGTAATGTGGTAGGTCGGCGCCGACACTGGAAGCCGATGACGATGCAAGAAGACTCCAAGGACCTATCTCTATACGGCCGCTCCATGCGCCAACTTTTGCGATGCTTTTTTTTGATGGCGCTCAGTGCCTCGATTCCGGCTCTAGCTCAAGAGCGGGATGCCACAACCGAGCAAAAAAGAAAAAGCGCCGAAAATACCGCTCGTGGTGACAATGAGTCACTTGCGGACCGGATTCGCTCGGTCGAGCGGAAGGTCTTTTTGAAGCGCCGGCGTTTCGAGCTGTATCCATACGCGGGGATGGATCTCAATGACGCATTTTTTCAACATTTCTTTCTCGGCGGCGGAGTTGCCTATCACTTTCAGGATAGCTTTGGCCTGGAACTTCGCGGGGGTGCAACGATCGCTGAAATTGAGAAGGACTCTGTCCGTTTTGTGCGCGTGACTTCGGGAGCGTTACCGCAGGAAGAGGCTTTGTCTCTCGTTGCTCATGGGGATCTGAATGCCACCTGGGCGCCCGTCTACGGGAAATTTTCTTTGTTTAGCGAATCTATTGTCCATTTTGATGCCTTCTTGAGCTTAGGAGGAGGTGTCTTTTTGACGGAGCGAGGTGAGCGGGAAACCGAGGATGCACTAGTGGAACAGGTGACAAGTGTAAATCCGGCGGTCAATATAGGGATAGGTCTTAGGAACTATATCAACGAGTGGTTGGTCTTCCGACTTGAGGTTCGCAATTATTCATTTATCGAGGTCGGTCTTTCTGATCTCCAAAACATTACGATGTTTAATATTTCCATCTCGGGCTTCTTCCCGACAACCTTTGCGTACGAGTATCAATAATGTGTAGGATGGCTCGGCATATTCTTTTGCTCCTAGGGCTGATTGGGGCGATGGGAGGGGGGGATAGCTTTGCGGCGGCACCACCCCGAGCAACCAGGGCACTACGAGGCTCGGCTTCGGATGGGGCCCGTCGTTTGCTGGTGCAGGCGGTAGCGGACTTGGAGGCCGGTAGGCGCGAACAAGCAGCTGCTCAACTGGCTGAGTTAGTGACCTTAACCCGTACCCGAGGATCACTGGCTGTTGAGGTACGGTACAATTTTGCCAAAGCACTTTATCGCCTGGGCTATTTTCATGCTGCCCTCGCGGAGTTTGAAGCGGTGTTGGAGCAAGGTTCAGCATCAAAGTTCTACCGAGCATCTCTTGAGTGGTGTTTGTTTATTGGTCGTAAACTATCGGACGATACCTTGGTCAACAAGGTTCTTGTAAAGTACAAAGAAGACCAGTTTCCGGCTCAGTACCGCGACGAGTTCTTGTTTAAACTCGCTAGGCATCACTACACACAAGCCTTTTTTGCTGCTTCAATGCAGCGCGCAAAATTCCAGGCGCCGCCGTCGGCGCTCGAAGACGATGACGGTATCTCTTTCGAAGAAGACCTGTTTGGCGATCGCGAGGATAAGTGGTTGAGGCGTCAAAGCCAACGGCAGCGTGCATCCCGAGAAACGCCCTCGAAGGCTCGCCGACCCGGCCGAAATGACGGGGGCGAAGAATTGAGTTTCGGCGAGGATCTCTTTGGTGAAGAAGTCTCATCATCCGGCCAGAGACCGTCTGGGGGACGGGGTAGGAACAAGCAGCCGTATGTATTAGCTCAGCGTTTGTTAGACCGGGTGTCTGTAGCTTCCTCATTCTATCCTCGAGCCCAATTTCTTAAGGGGCTCCTCCTTGTTCAACGAAAACAAGAGAATGAGGCGTTGAAGGCGTTCAAGACAGTTATTGAAGTTACCGGCCAAGCCGAGAATGAAGCACCAGAGACCGAGGATCGTTCCAGGGAGCAACTGCGTGAGCTCGCTTTCTTTCAGCTAGCTAGATTGCATTTTGGGGCACGACAGCCTAGCTTCTCAATATTCTACTACCGACGGGTGGACCAGGATTCACTACAGTGGCTGGACGCGCTATACGAAGCTAGCTGGGCGGAATATCGATTGGGGACTTACGAACGGGCGCTCGGAAATTTGCTTACTGTTCATGCTCCGTTTTTTGAGGATGTATATTTCCCAGAGTCGCTAATTCTCAAGGCCGTCATTTACTACGAGAACTGTCGTTACCGGGATGCGGAGCAAATCATTGAAGCCTTCATGACCAAGTATGAGCCCCTTTTGGTCCGTCTGAATGAAGTCTTTGAGAAAAAGAAATCTTTAGGTGATTGGTACCAATATTTTTCGATGGCCCGTGTTGATCGCGAACCAGCCTCTGGATCAGATGATTCTCTGAATCAGATGATTCAGAGAATCATGCTGAGTGACCCCGAAGTACGTCGACTTAGTGGCGCAGAGCTTGAGCTTACCGATGAGCTTCGAAATCTTCGGAGACTAGCGCGAGAGCCAATGTTTACCACTAAGGTTTACATGGCGCGGGTTATTGAGCGCCTGGAGCAGCTTCATCGGTTGCTGAGCGATAGTGCGGGGGGGGCGGTGGCGCGCAAGCTACGTACGGAGAGAATATCAATAAAAACCCTGATCGCTCAGGCGTTACGGATCCAGGTTGAGACCGCTAAAGCGGAAGAAGGGCGCCTTGAGGCATCGCTGAACCAACGTAATCAACGGCCACGTCGAATAAAAAAAGCTCCGATGAACTGGGGTGACGACGAGAAGTTGGTGTGGCCCTTTAAAGGTGAGTATTGGCGGGATGAGTTGGGCACCTATGAACTATCCCTAGTTCGAACCTGTCGTTGATGGAGCTGCCCGGGAGGAATCAATACATGCGAATCGTCCACTTACGACAGAAACCGGTTGGGTTGGGCCGAATCCCCTACGGCTACGCTCCGCGTTGCCTCGGTCTGCGATCATTTAGCGACCTAGGCAGAGGTTCCCGGGGCTTAGTTCAGCTGGCCTTTGCCGTATCCATGTTCGTTTGCTGCCAAGGGTGGATCAGGCCGATTGCGGCGAAGCCTTCACCCAAGCCTAAGGCAGCACAAAAGCGTACGCAGAGTAGACCACAGCTTGCTTATGAGCGTTTTCGAAGTGAAGTCCAATTTGAGGTGGCCGAAAAACGCGAAGCTCAGATCTCAGGTTTGCGCCGGTTATTAGCCCTGGGGGCCACTGAGAGTGAGGCACCGGATCTTAAGTTTCGGCTCGCTGAGTTATACTCTGATAAAAGTCGGTACTATTTTTTTCAAGGACAAGAATTGGAAGAAGAAGTCCTTCGAGCCCCTGGTTCTGTTGATAAGAAGTCATTGAATACATCCCGTCGACAGGCGCTTGATGAGTCAAGACTATGGGCCAAAGAGGCCCTCCGGGTCTATGATGAAATCCAACGAGAGTATCCTCAATACCCGCGAATGCCGGAGGTCCTCTTTGCCCTTGGTCAATCTTTGTGGACCAACGGATCAACCAAGTCGGCCCTTCAACCATACGCTGAGCTCATTCGGAAGTACCCAGAAAACCCATTGATTGCAGAGGCGTGGGTGGCATTCGGGGAGTACTATTTTGAGGCTGGTAATATCCGAAAGGCTCTACAAAGTTATCAAAATGCTGCAGAAATGAAGCGGTCTAGGGTCTATGGATTTGCTTTATACAAACAGGCTTGGTGTTACTTCAATATGGCGGAGTGGCAACAAGCGCTCCGGAAGTTTGAGGCTACGGTCTTATTTAGTCAGCTCTCTGAAGAAATGTCGGGTGAAAATAAACTGGCTCTTGGCCGTGAGGCACAGAGGGACTGGGTACGTACATACGTACATACCGGGGAAGCAGATCAGGCCCGTCAAGAGATTGCTCGTTTGCTAGATCTCGATCGCTGTGAAGGGCGATGCCTTGCATTGCTTGATAGTTTGGCCGGTCGTTGGTATGACGAAGGGTACTTTGGGGAATCTGCCCGCATTTATCGGCAGTTGGTATCACTGGATTCCACGAGTTTTCGCAATCCATTTCGCCAAAGCCGGGTAGTGGATCTAGCGGATCGTATGGGTGATAAAACACAAACTCTCCAGGCGGCGAAACGGTTTGCGAGGGTGCTTTCCCAGGTTCGTAAGCAATTCGAAGTGCTACCCGATGGTGCCAAAGAAAAGATAGTTGCTGAAGGTGATCTGCAGGAGGCAGAACTGGTTTCTGAGAACACCATCCGACGTATCGCCCAAGAGTGGAACAAAGAAGCCCGTAAAACCAATACTAAAAAGACGTTTGAACTAGCCCAGAGCATGTATGCTATCTTCTTGAGGAGTTTTTCTTCGTCCGAATTCTCGTATGATATACAATTTGAGTATGCGGACCTACTATACAAAAATGAGAAGTTCGATGCGGCAGCAAAAGCTTACCGAAAAGTTGTAGAAACCAAACCGGATGGCAAACACCGGCTTGAAGCTGCTAATGACAATATCCTAGCTGTTGACGAACATCTTCGCGATTTGGGGGTTGAACTGCCCACAGATCTCAAAGAGAAGCGTCCATTTCATCCCCAGCATCAGCGTTTAGTAGATGCCTGCCAGCGGTATTTATCCTTGGTACCCACCCGTAAGAAGGGGCCAAAAGAGGCGGTTGTGCGCCTAAAAGTAGCTCGTGTATTCTACGCTTATAATCACTTTCAAGAGGCTATTTCTCGATTTGATGTCTTGGTTGCTGAGCATCCCCGGTCAGAGCAGGCGGTGGTGGCGGCTAATTTGGCTGTGGATATTTACAACCTGAAGAAGGATTGGCATGCGCTGTATGATGCTGCCAAGCGTTACCGGGAGCAGTCAGCCCTTGTGGCTGGACGACCGGAGTTGAAGCAAGCGTTGATGCGATTTGGGGAATACGCGAAGTTTGCACTTGTGCAGGAACTCGAAGATCGTACCAAGACAGAAAGAGGCGATTTGCGGCAAGTAGCTAAGGGGTACGAAGAGTTCTACCGCGAGTTCCCAAAGAGTGAGAACGCTGATGAGGCTCTGTTCAACGCCTCGGTCATTTGGGACCGGGTGGGGAGCAAAGCTAGAGCAGGTAAACTCCGTACCACATTGCTCAGAGAGTATAGAAACTCCCCGTTGCGAGCAGATGTGGCTTTTTATGTTGCTAAGCGTTACCAGGAGCGCACCCAGTATCAACAAGCAGCCGCAGCCTTAGCCGCATTTGCGAGAGAGTTTCCAGAGGACAACAGGGCGGCTGACGCACTGTATGACGCTTCGGTCTTTTATGCCGGTACCGGTCAGCCTCAATCGGCAGCGAAAGTACGCAATGATTATATTGCTACCTATGGGAAGCAAAAGCGTTTGCGTAGCGAACTGGTCGAAATAGCCTACGCGCAGGCAAATGATTTAGAGCAAGCACGTCGTTATCGGCAAGCGGCGGATGCTTATGGTGAGTTTTTTAAAAAGTATCCGAGGGATGACCGAGCGTATGATGCTCAGTGGCGACAAGCGCAGATTCGGGCAGACAAACTGCGCCAAAAGCGCCAAGCGGATGAGATTAAGAAGAAGCTTCTGGGAGCGGTTAATTGGCGGCTAAGCAAAAAACAAAGAGTTCCGCCTAATGCTCTTCGGCACGCTAGTTGGATAGCTTTCGAACGAATCAAAGAAGATGATAAGACCTATCGTAGGATGAGACTCAAAGCACCAAGTCTTCGAAGCCCTAGGCCTTTCCAGAAGTCATTACGAGAGAAGGCGCGAGCTCGCGATCGACTCGTGAAACGCTATACCGGGATAGTTACAAAATACCGCCAAGCAGAGTCTTCTATCGCATCTTTGTATAAGATTGCTGAAGCCTGGGATATCTTTGTCAAAGACTTACTAAGGGTTCCTTGTCCTCGAGGTGTATCCCGAGAGATATGCGGTGAAATGAAGGGACAACTTCAACAGATGTCTCTTCCGGCGCAGCAGTCCGCGCTGCAAGCTTACCAAGCGTGTGTGAGCGAGTCTTATAAACTCGAGGCTTTTACCCGTTATTCAACTAGGTGTTCTCGCCAGCTGGAGCGACGGGCACCACAGTTGGTTTCTCCTCTGGTGGAGAGGGTTGTGGCCATGGACCGATTGGATTCTGTACCGGCGTCCTTCGGACCAACACATCCGCTCCTTCTGGATCAACGAGAGACGGACGGCGCTGAGACCGCGAGGCGGAGACCGCCACGCAAGAGGGGCGATGATGATCGGTTACCGCTCTAAATGGGTCCTATTGGACATTGTGGGGGGGGCCCTGCTGGTTGTTGGGTGTTCAACCAGCTCTCCGAGTGTAAAGAATGGGTACGACCAAGACAAGACGGCCTACGAATCCTCGAAGGGGCTATTTGATGCTGAAGCGGCGGCTATTCGCAGCGGTTCGCAGCCTCCCGATTGGCAAGAGGTCATTCAACGCATGGATGGAGTCATTCGTGCCAATACTAATAACAGTTTCGCTTGGTACAATTTAGGGGTAGCTCAGGCAAAACTAAAGCAGTGGGAGGCAGCGGCAACCGCGTATCGTCGGGCTTATACTCTGAATTCCTCACTTCATGAAGCTCGCGAAAACCTGGTGAAGGTGCTGTTTGCCAAAGGTGATCGGCGGGAAGCTTATCAGCTGCTTGCAAAGATCGTGAAGTCTAATCCTTCTGCGGTTGAGGCTCGGGTGGCGCTTGCTCGGTACCTTCTTGCCGAGGGTCGGGTGAATGATGCTCGGCAGTTGTGTGTTCAGGCGCTGACCTATGAGCCCAAGCACATCGAAGCTTATTGTGTACTTAGCGAAGTTGCCTTAGTTACCAAAAACTATCTCAGGGTGCGGCTGCTGGTTGCTCAGGGATTCAAGATACAGCCGGATGCAGCTTGTCTTCACGATGCACTTGGGCAGCTAGCTCATGCTGAAGGAGATGATGGGGCGGCTTTGGCCCACTATGAACGAGCGATTGTGGCTGGGCCTCGAAGGGGTGCATCCCACTTTCGCATTGGCGCATTGTCACTTGCGTATCGGGCTTACCAAAGAGCACGCGCCGCATTTGAAGCGGTGGTCCAGCTCATGCCACGTCGGCCGGAGGGATATGTCAACCTGGGTATTGCGCTCAGCGCACTGGGGGAAAGCAGGGCGGCGGAAAAAACATATTTGGAGGCGCTTCGAATGGCGGGTGATACTCCTTTGCCCGCTGCCCATCTTAACCTCGGGATACTTTATCTCCGGTATTTAGAGGAGTATGACAAGGCGGAGAAGGAGTTTCGGATGTACCTACGCCAGTCAGATCGTGACACTCAACGAGTGTACGCTTGGATTAGTGAAGCTCGCCGTGGTCGCGTACGGGCCGTAGCAGAGGAGGATGACTTATCGGAAAGCAGAGATGACTGTCTAGAAGGCACATCATGTGGAGCTACATCAGATACTCTTTCCCCAACCTCATCACGGCCTCTATCGAAAGCACCAGATCCACAGTTGCCTCCATCTCAATCCGACCAGATTCAACCTAAACCGAACACCAGTAAGGCATTTTCTGACATACGTCAATCACGTCGGAGCGGAGAGTCTCAGGTGAATACCGACTTGGAGCCGGCGGATCCGGCGGATGTTCGTTCAGACTTTGAATAAATTCATCGGGTTGTGTTTTAAAGTGGTATAATAGACCCCCAGCGGGCGAAAGGAAGCACACGAATGATTCTAAGCCATAGAACCTTAAGCTAATCCCGTCGTACAACTGTGTTGGGAGCACGTGCGGCGGCCCGGAGGAGCTCAATTGACCATGTTGATCCACAATGAAATCAGGTTGACGACTTTGGCCGTGTTGTTTGCGCCATGGCTGGTGGTCTTTTCTGTTGGAATGTCAGATGTTTCCGCAGAAGAAGCTGATGCGGAAGAGAACGTTATTTATCGGCAGAGAACGGTGTATTCCTTCGACGGGGATACCATCGATGGGGATCTTTTGCGCCCCGACGGTGCATATATTGAGGCACGAAAGGAAGTACAGCACTCTAACCTTATCAAAGTTCGTGAAGACTTCCGAGATAAGGTTCTTGAGTCTGTGATTCACCTTTGGTGAGGCCCAGCGAGATGGGGTAATATGCCGATTCCAATAGAGCTCACCGTGTATCGTGGTGCCGAGCGGGTTGCGCGGCATCATTTTGAGCGGGACATCGTAAAAATTGGGCGACTGGGGTCTGCCCATTTGAAGCTGGATGATAAGCGGGTATCCCGCATTCACGCAGTGATTGAAGCTGGTGGTGCTGATGGGGGTAGCTACGCGATCATTGATATGGGCTCTGCCGAGGGGACGTTTGTTAATGGTCGAAAGGTTTCGAAGCAGTGGCTGGTGAATGGGGATACCATTGCGGTCGGAGATTTTGAGGTCCGGGTCACGTTTGGTGGGGGAACCCAAGACATGGCTACCCAAGATGTGGTGGCGGTGGAGAATCTGCCCCTAGCGGATGAGCTTAGAACTACCGCTTCCCTCGGTAAGGCCCTGGAGCGCACCTCGTTGGACGCACTCACTCCGGGCAATGGCATGACCACAGTCACGAGGTCGATGGCTCCTTCCAAGGATTTATCCGAAGTCATTAATACCTCAATCTCTGCCTCCGCCGGTGATCCAGGGGTCTCTTCCGGTCCGAGGTTTTCGGCCCCGGCCCAATCGGCGGTTGCTCAAGTCCGTGCGGCAGAACCGTTTGGCACGGGGGGACTGGCTGCAGCGGTAGATGGTCTGCGTAGGTCGTCAGTGTCGATGGTTCCTCCGAATGGGCAAGTGACTCCAGCCGAATGGCCTCGAGCCGCACCAGAAAGTTTTCCGCACGAACTGGTGGGTGAACCGACTTTGCAAGGAGGACCGCTGCCATCAGAGTGGTCGAACCTTCCCGTCGAGCAGGTTCGCCAAAAGATCGACAAGTGGACCGCTCCGACCGGTAATATGGGAGTCTCGGAAGTATTGCCGAGACCACCGGATGATAGCGTACCTCCTCCCCCGTCAGATCCAACAAACGGTTCGCAGTCAGCAAAAGGCCCGCCCGCTTCCCCGGCAAGTTCTCAGCGGGCGAAAGGTTCGCGGTCAGCAAAAGGCCCGCCCGCTTCCCCGGCAAGTTCTCAGCGGGCGAAAGGTTCGCGGTCAGTAAAGAAAGGTCCACCGGGAAGTCCTCATCGGACGAAAGA
>JAHQVK010000250.1 GCA_019634385.1 Myxococcales bacterium
CCCGAATTGATGCTTACAGAATCAATTCAAGGGGTCTTTGCTGTACAGCAGAAACCACTTGGGTTGAACCCAAGTTCCTGCCGCTACGCCGGGCTATGCCCCGCTGCGCGACCCCGAATTGATGCTTACAGAATCAATTCAAGG
The DNA here is from genome assembly GCA_019634385.1 of Myxococcales bacterium. Classification (GTDB taxonomy): domain Bacteria; phylum Myxococcota; class Kuafuiibacteriia; order Kuafuiibacteriales; family Kuafuiibacteriaceae; genus JAHQVK01. Next base: position 145 of record JAHQVK010000250.1, read on the forward strand.
GGTCTTTGCTTTATCCTTATAAAGAGGGAGCTACCATAGGAAGCTTAGTCTGACGGCGAGTAGGCCCCGGAATAAGGTCCACAAAGTTTCGTGGGCGGTCCACCCCAGCGCACGCACCAAGCGCTTTTTTCCACGCGGCCAACGAGCCATCGCTGTGAGCCACCGAGATCGCAGCCTCCCCATGTATGACTCCCCCCTGAGCCAAGCGATACTCCACGTAAGCCTCCCGAGCCCCAGGACCTCTAAGCTCTACTTTCTTGGCTAAAGCTTGACGTAGCTGCCGTAGAATACGGCGTATTTCCGACTCACCTGCAAAGGGAGCGTCCGCTAGCGGAGTATTAAACTTCGGAATGAACGGTGATAGTCCAAGGACAACTGCAATCGTTTTCTTTAGTTCAAGAACGAACTGTACCAGCTCCTCGCGGTCTTCATCTGTCTCACCTGGGAGCCCAACAATGACATAAACCTTGATGTGACGCATGCCGATGTCCCGGGCCATACGGGCAACGCGTTCAATATGTTCATTCTTAATATTTTTTTTGATGGCCTGCCGGAGACGAACACTTGGTGCATCTAAAGCGATGGTCAAAGATCGATAACCTCCGCGGTAAAGCAACCCAACAAAATCTTCATCCAGACGATCCGCTCTCAGGGATGAAATACCAATGCGGAGACCTCGGTCATCGATCAGTTCTCTCAGAATAGTTTTGATTTTAGGGTGATCCGTTACCGCCGCCCCGACTAGGCCTACCCGCTTGACAGTGCTTGGTACGAGGTCCATCAGCCGTTCTGGGGAAACTAATCTCATCCCTCCATTTGTTGAGCGGCGCATAACACAGAACGTGCAGCCCCGATGGCATCCACGTTCTGGTTCGATCAACAACATATCCGACAATTCCGCATCCGGTGTCCAAAGCGATGAACGAGCGGGTAGATGCTCGTCCGAAGCCTGGGCTGGCGGGGGTAAGTGATCACCATGTACAGAGGGAATCAAATAACCGGGTAGATTCGCGAGCTCGTTGAGCAGGGCCTCCCGAGCTTCCTTGGAGCCTTTTGCCGCGGACGGCTCTGCCTCCAAGCGCTCAAGAAGGTAGGCAAAGGTTTCTTCAGCCTCTCCCAAGATGACCACGTCCGCAAAAGCGGTGCTTGGTCGAGGATTCGAAAACGTAATCGGACCCCCTAAGACCACAAGAGGGTCACGGTGATCGCGGCATCGCGCCAATGGGTGAAGACCAGCCAATTCGAGGAGATCGACAATACCGCTCAGCTCAAGCTCATAGGCATGAGAAATCCCAAGTACTGAGAAATCTTGGACCATCCGCTGTGATTCGATAGTGAGTAGCGGTGTTTTTGTTGCTCGGTGACGGGCTAAGTGATCGGGATCGGGAAGTACCGCCCGCTCACAGATCGTACGCTTACGCTCATTGGCGAGCCGATAGATCTGCAGGTAGCCCAGACTCGACATCGCCACTCGGTACGGACTAGGGTACAACAGAGCGAGCCTGAGGAGAGCATCACGAGCATAGGAGAGCTCACCCTGTTCTCGCTGGCGACGCTCCCGAAGTCTTCTAACAATCTCGTGATCCACGCCGAGACAAGCTGCCCTGTTTGCGCCGCATCCCGCAAGACCATCCACAGCTTGCGAACAACACCCTAGCAGCCGGTTGATCTAGCCCTGCAGGCATCTATCGGCCGGTCTTTCCGTGAAACATCCTGACCACAAGAGGTCTCTCCTCGGTCGCGTACCGCCAGGTACGCTCGCCTCGTCGTCAGAACGTTTCACGAAAAGCCTGGCTCGATAGCTACACACTGGGCTAAATCAACCGGCTGCTAAGCTCGACTAATCGTTTCTACGAAATATTTCCCATACTCTTCGGAGACATATATGGGTCACTATCGGGCCAGATGTAGACAACACAGACTTTCCTTCACTCAACCCAGCAACTCACTTTAGCTAGGTTAATAGAAAAACCACTACAATCGTTCGTTAAACACAAACAACCACTCCGGAGACAAGTACGGTACTGCAGAAATTACTTGGGTTGAACCCAAGCGCCTGCTTCTACGCCGGGCTAAGCCCCCCTGCGCGACCTCTTGTTGATTCTTACTGAATCAATTCAAGTGGTCTTTAAAGCTGCTTGCGAGTAGACACAAAGCCATAACCCATCGTCATGGTTGAATCTTGTGGAATTTCAATAGAGATGGTGCAAGTTAGTCTAGCCAAAGGCAAACGATGGGCGACAACACTACCGACCGGTGCCACATCAATGCCGAAGGAGACGTGGCTGATTAGACTTACGAGCTGATACAGCAAAACCACCTTATTTGAGGCTGTCGGATCACAACAACTACACGCTTGTAGTGCTCGCGCAGTAGGACCAAGCACCACATAACCGCAGGAGTTTCAGTTCAGCCCCATCGGTTAGTGCCGTAGGACTATGAATACACAACAATCTCTCTATACAGCAGAAATAACTTGGGTTGAACCCCAGTTCTTGCTTCTACGCCGGGCAATGCCCAGCTGCGCCCTTGTTGATTCTTATAAAATCAATTCAAGTGGTGTTTGCTGTAGGGCGTGTCACTAAAGGTGGCAAAGAGCTATACCGAAGATAACGTCTTTACAGCACAAACTATTCTTCTATAAACCGCATGATCTCGTCCGCACATTGTTCGGGACCAAAATCTGTAGTACGCAAATGGATTTCAGGACTATTAGGACACTGATATTCTGAATCAATTCCCGTGAAATTCTGTATAGCTCCTTTCCTTGCTTTGGCATACAGCCCCTTAGGATCTCTACGCTCACAAATATCCAAGGGTGTATCAACAAACACCTCAACAAACTCATCTTTATCGAAAAGCAAGCGTGCCTGCTCTCTTTCGGACCGGAACGGGGAAATAAAGGCCACAATGACAATGAGACCTGCATCAACCATCAACCGAGCCACCTCCCCAACCCGTCGCACATTCTCCACACGGTCGGCATCGCTGAATCCCAAATCTCGATTAAGTCCATGCCGAACATTATCCCCATCCAGAAGGTAACAGTGTCTCCCTAGAGAATGTAGGCGACTTTCAACAAGGTTCGCGATCGTTGATTTACCCGCACCAGATAACCCTGTTAACCAACAGCAGCGAGGCCTTTGGCCTTTAAGTTGCGCCCTAGATTTCTTATCGATAAGAGCTTTTTGCCAGTGCACGTTTGAAGACCGCCGAGGAGAATACTCTCTTGTTCCCCCATCAACTATTTGATTTTTCATCCTATCCATAAACACATTTACCTGGCTCTTAATTACTACTGTACGCCCACAATAAAGTAGACCTATCGCATTCACCTGGACCGTTGTCCGTTCTTTAGTCCTGTATTGGATACGCAATAGACTCTCATACTTATTTCAACCATACATCCTAAATATGCAAGATAGAACACAACCATAAATCAACACCAATGGCTTCAACAGAAGCGGGGACCTATACCCTGCCATAATATTCCAAAACGGCGTCTACTTTTGGCCCATCAACGACAATACAGTAAAGACCACTTGAATTAATTCTGTAAGAATCAACAAGTGGTCGCGCAGCGGGGCATAAGCCCGGCGTAGAAGCAGGAACTTGGGTTCAACCCAAGTAATTTCTGCTGTATGTAGGGTACACAGATGTACATCTATTTTCTCCGCTGGCTCTGGTGCTGTAGAATCAACAGTAATGGTGGTTGGCGGCTTTGTCTCATCGCTAACGATAAACGAAACATCGCTCTTGGCATCACCTATTGAGATTCTGGTGCGATCGCTAGCCTGAACAATAATAGCAAAGGGGCGAAAGACAGGTTTGTGCGATTCGCAAAGATCTTTTACAGTGAAGCCTTCCAACGAAGGAAAAATATCTGAGGTGCCTATCACCAATGAGCGCGGAAAGCGGTACGGATTTTTCACCCCGAAATTCGAAGCAAAATGAGCTAAACTGGCCTCCGACCGCCTGCTAGGCAATATACTCCCGCGAAACAGAGGAAAACCTGAATTCACCCGATCAACTCCTTGCATTACCATCCGAAAAATTTCATGTTTCCGTATATTTACCGCTTATAAATTCTCGAGTCAGCCTAGAACAAAATTTGGTTCACTAGTAATAGTTCACCCTGAGTTAAAAAAATCCCCACGTCATGCAAAATAAGAAGGGAAAACATCTTCATAGGATTGTTTAGACAGAGTTCTTTACCTCGTGCAATGCCTTATTCTGCGGCCTTCTACCGAGTATGCGCTACACCACCCCGCTGGTACATCCAACGAACCGTAACTATATTCTCTCAGCGGCATAACTTCGTATATACCTATAGTGCTCAAAAATTAAACAGAATAATCCCATAAAGTTCAACGACGAGTTTAATCTTCATTCATACCGTCTCGGATCCCTGATTCGAGGTCTGATGGCAGTTCACTCTCAGCACCCCGCATTGGCCTGAGGTCCCTCAGGCTCAAACCCTCCCGAGAACCAATTGGTCTGAAAAACCCTATTCATTGCTTAAACTTAACGTATCGCCTTACAGCTACGCCTCCAGGACCTTCTAATCCTTAGGCCCCCAAGCGCACTCTGCTGACACACCGTCACTAGAGCGTGTTTACACTCCGGACCGTGTTCTGACTTGTTTCCAGCGTTCGTGAGCGGCCGGTGGCTTCGCCACCCTTCGAGCCCTTCCGCCTAGCCCAAGACCCTCCCTCCGGGGCCCGAACCGTCACACACGCAGGATACGGCGTCAGCTCCGCAACCGGAGTTTAAAGACACTCCCCAACACTACCTGTACCTGATTGTTTTTTTCTTGACCCGAGATCTCAGACTTGAACGATACTTTCTGTGCCCAAGACAACAGCAGAGCTTGCTCAATCGCTCGATACGTTTGGTGAGCGACGCTTGGCCGGACTTGATCGCAGGGCGAAGGTATCTGGGCTCCGTGAGTATATTCATGGCTTCGGATTGGATGGGCGGGATAAGTCTACTAATGATGGCAATGCCCAACGTAGAGGCAAGAACTTGGGTTCAACCCAAGTTCTTCCTGCTGTAGGTGATGCCCAGATAATGTTGAGGGATGTCATCAAGGTATGCAGCGGACGTTTGCACAAGATCAGGTGCAGTCCACAGAAGTCTTCGAGCGGCTCCAGCACATTATCCCGGGAGAAACAACTAGCCAAGCTCAACGCCTTGGGGGTGGACGATACCCAGAGCGCTTTTCCGTCCTCTACTCAGAATGGGAACCAATTTTCTAGAGCCCTACAAAAGTCTCATACGGGAAATGGCACGGTACCCTTGTTGTGAACAATGGATGCCCAGGCATCTCAGGACAACAGCAATCAGGTATTGCTAATTCCAGTTGGAATATCTTTGAATACTGAAACAACACCTAGGTAATAGAAGCTATAGAATCGATTCTTGACCCAATCTGGTTTCGACATCGCTCAAGATTCTGCAAACCGTTTCTACCTAGCAGCCGGTTGATCTAGCCCTGCACGCATCTGTCGGCCGGTCTTTCCGTGAAACGTCCTGAACACGAAAAGTCTCTCCTCGGTCACGTACGGCCAGATACGCTCGCCTCGTCGTCAGAGCGTATCACGAAAAGCCGGGCTCGATAGCTACACACATGGCCAAATCAACCGGCTGCTAGCAGGCCATCGGAAAAGTGGGATGGGTGATCCGCGAAGTATCTTTTCCGGGGAACGCTCCGGATGAAGAGGCCGCATACCGGGCGTATGCAACCGATGAAAGGCGATGCCGATCCAGACGTTCCACGGAAAAAGGACCAACGAAGCGCCTAATTCACTTTTCCGATGGCCTGCTAGTGATGATGGAACTGATCGCATGTTGCAGGTACTCAATAAGGTCGTTGGCAAGACCGGCTTGGTCATAACAATCGATGGCTTCCAGCCATAGCTTTGGTGCCCCGAGTATCAGGGCATGAATGGAAGATTCATCAAGCATGGGTAAGGGGTGAGGTCTCATGATATTCTGACACTCAAATAAAAAATGTGTAGAGGGTAAAATGAAGGGGTGTCGATTCTTCAAATGATGGAGAAAGCGACAGCTACCATGATCGATCCACCATAGAATACCCGTTTGGTCTCGCAAGAGATTTTGACTCAGCGTGGTTCGATCCCAGTTCGCTAGCAATAAATCAAAGCTGAGGATTAACTCTAAGGTGGACGGAGGCAATGTGATATCCGGTATAATGTTGATAGTATTAGGTATATAGCGTATGGCTAGGTTTAAACCCATACTTGCCGCCATTACATCCCAAAACTCGTCGGTGCCAGCTCGGGGCACAGAGGAATCTAGTCGTACAAGTTTTGACTCGGGTACGGGAAGCTTCCAAAGCTGTCCTAAACTATTAGCTATGTGCTCGGCAAGTAGAGCCTCCCGTCCTGGTCCAGAACCAGCAAATTTGACGAGCCAGGGTTCACCATCATCAAGAAGACAGAGCCAGGGCTGTGAGCTTCCGTTGGCGGGCTGAATGAGTTTGGTTATGCGTGCTTCGCAATGAGGCAGTAGAGCGGTGGTCTCTTCTGTATAGTTGCCCACAGCCAAAGAGGAGATATACTCACAACACGTTTAGGTCAACCGAGCTAGATCAACTGCACTGGCCCAACAGCCTGTTGATTTAGCCCAGTGTGTAGCTATCGAGCCAGGCTTTTCGTGAAACGTTCTGACGACGAGGCGAGCGTACCTGGCGGTACGCGACCGAGGAGAGACTTCTTGTGGTCAGGATGTTTCACGGAAAGAACGGCC
>JAHQVK010000251.1 GCA_019634385.1 Myxococcales bacterium
AAGTGAGTTAGGCGCTTCGCTGGTCCTTTTTCCGTGGAACGTCCGGACCGGCTTCGCCTTTCATCGGTTGCCTACGCCCGGTATGCGCCCTCTTCATCCGGAGCGTTGCACGGAAAAGAACCTTCGCGGATCACCCATACCACTTTTCCGATGGCCTGCTAGAGCCCGTCGTGCAACCTCCCCTAAGTAGGCTCTCACGCTGGCTGATCATCCTCGCCAATCACTCTACGACGTACTAACCGCCGGTTGATTTCACCCATTGGGCATAGCTCGAGCTAGGTTTTTCATCACTCTTTTCGACAAGGAGAGAGAATACCGAACGTAAGCAACCGATCAGTCGTATTAACCGCCGGTTGATTTCACCCATTGGGCATACCTTCGAGGTTGGCTTTCTGGGGCCATTTCTACGAAGAGGGAGAATACCGGTCGTGTGCAACCGAGCCCGGCTTTTCGTGATACGCTCTGACGACGAGGCGAACGTACCTGGCGGTACGTGACCGAGGAGAGACTTCTTGTCGTCAGGGCCTTTCACGGAAAGACCGGCCGATTGATGCGTGCAGGGCTAGATCAACCGGCTGTTAAGCACCTCCCCGAAAGCGCCCAAACTTAGCGCGATTGCCCTCTCTCCTTCGACTTAAAACCTAGTGCATCCCCAAGTTTCAAAGCCAGTCGATCGTGGATCCAATGGCTATCCCACCATTCGATCGGAGTCACAGGCAACCCACTGATCATCAGCGTAAAGTGCAGATGGTCTCCCAGGGCTAGCCCGGTTGCACCGGTCCGTCCAATAGTTTGGCCGCGCTCCACTTCATCCCCTGGTTGCACAGAAATTTTTGACATATGGGCGTACAAGCTCTGTAGACCGAACCCGTGGTCAATCACCACCGCATTGCCATAAATACCTAGGTAGTCAGCAAAAATCACCCGCCCAGCATTCGCAGCCGGAATCTCAGCTCGACGTACAGAAGCCAGATCAAAGCCTAGGTGATCTTGTTTGTCTACTTTTTTACCCTTATACAGATACGTTCTACGATCAGCAAAAGATGATACAACCTTCGCAGGCATTTGGACAAATGGTAGATGCCACAAGAATTTCTTGGTGGTCTTCTTCGATAGTTCCACCAAGAACTCCGCATTTTTCTGACGAAGCTCTGAATTGATAGAAATATAGTTATTTAGTAGGTCACCCTTATCTTCAAGTTCCGGGGTTTTTGCCAAAATCCGAGGAACCACAAGCTGCATGAAGCGATCGCTGACAGTAATACTATCGGTCTTGAATGGGCGGCGTATAAACTTATCTAAAAACCGCGCGGATGTAATGTTTCCAACATCATCCTCCGCATATAAGCGCATAGCTTCGTCACCGTTGTCCATATCATAAGGGACCGCAAACAAACAGAAGTAGTCCCCCTCTCGCCCACCAGGCAAGGGATATCCAGGAAAGAACCAATCCCCAGCCTGTACACCATGACGAATCGCTGATGAAGCCACCGTATACACCACCACTTCTGCCCCACCCTGCGCAGCAAAAATACTGGCAGACTGGACTGAAACGCGCGGCGGACGTAAGCGTAAGGGAAGCGTCTTAGCCACGGTGGCAGTGGGAGACTTTAGAAGGAACGTACCCGCTGTCTTCGCCTCTGCCTCCAGGGTCAGTACCTTTCCCCGCACATTGGGGATTTTCGCCCGGTCGATCTCCAAATCGATCGCCATTTGGCTAGTCATAGGTCCCCAAAACGCCCAAACTGGACGCGGCTCATATGTGGCCTCGTAGACCATAACATATTTGTCCTTTTGACGGGCTCGCACGCGGAGTTCAGTGAGTCCACGCCTAGGGGAACTGGCCACAACCCGAAACGGGGTCTTAGGTCCTATCGCGGGCAGGTCCATCACCAACCTTAACTCCGGCGTTCCCCCGGTACGAAATAGCACCAGACCTCCTAACCCGATAATAAGAAGGAGAAGTAAGAAGGTTATCCTCCGCCGACCTCGCCCCTGATTCCGCCGAACGGCATATGCATCTAGTCGCATGGTATACGCCCGCGTCATGACAGTTCCGGTGTATCCCCTCAACCCTGGAATTTCATTCCAGGTCTAGAGCATACATTTATTCCTTCGGCATGCCCATCCGGTGAGGTACTCCTGTAAGCACAGCCGATATACCGGAGTTCATCAGTCTGGGTTCAAGGATGGGGAACCAACTGAAGAGGGATAGGTGTGCTTTATTATCACACCATGTTAGCAAAAAAGTTTTACCCCCCTCCGGGTATCAGCTCTTTTACCGAAGAGAACTACAAACCGGTGCAGGACAGGTGTGCTTTGTCATTACACGATACGGCAAAGACCACTTGATTTGATTCTAGAAGAATCAACAAGCGGGCGCGCGGCGGGGCATTGCCACGCGGAGAAAAAGGAACTTGGGTTCTACCAAGGGATTTCTGCTGTACTAGCACGTGTCTTTAACCTCCGGCTGAGGAGATGAAGCGGTATCCCGTGTTTGTGAGGGTTCAGCCCCGGAGGGAGGGTCCTGGATGTATAGGGCCGAGGGCCCCGAAAGGGGGGCGAAGCCACCGACCCCTCACAAACGCAGGAAGCAATTTAGAACACGCTCCGGAGGTTAAAGACACGCCCTAGCAGCTGAGATTAACGCCAGCCGGAAACTGCTCTCTGCAGGCGTTCATAACTTCGAGGCTACAAACACCCGCCTTTTCCAGGCATTTTACGTAGCCCTGCATCTGCTGCTTTTGATGGTCCGAACACTTCTCGTATGTGTTTTTGCAATAAGGATCGATGCTCACCGCCAACACCCCCGCACAGTCCTGGCCCAGAAACCGCGCTTTGCGGTCACACACGTGAGTAGCACACGCTTGGAGCATAACCGCCCCCATGACACTCATGAACCATCCTCGATGAAAAATCATAGGTGTACACCATCATCGGAGAAACGTGGACGTCAATGAAACAACCGCAACTCCCCGCCGCGGTTGCTTGAACTGAGCCCAAGCTTACCGCCCGTACACCCGGCTGAACCTCGCTGCACAGCCCGCTGAGTCCTACCCCACACGTGTCTGTAAAAAGGCACACACTCATGTGCTCTCCACGCCCGCTCAAAGCTTTAGCTACACTCAACAGGGCATCGATAATCACAACGGTATCTCCGCCCTCAGCACAGACATCTGGGTTGGGTTGAGTCCAAGGCGCCCTCAGCTCTGCGCTTTGCTTAGAGCATATCCATTGACGTCGGATTTGGTCCTGAGCGTCCCTGAGATTCCCCTCTGGTCGGAGGCAGAGCGCGGGCTAGGCCCATCGAGGAGATCGAAGCGCCTGAGGCTGAGACCGCTGCAACAGCTGATTCTCGGGATTATGGCCCTGTTCAGCGCCCGCTGACCACGAACTCGAGTCCGTCGAGGAGATCGGAAAACCTGAGGATGGGATAGCAGCCTGTTGATTTGGGCCATGAGTGTAGCTATCGAGCCCGGCTTATAGTGAAACGCTCTAACGACGAGGCGAGCGTACCTGTCGGTACGTGACCGAGGAGATACTTCTAGCAGGCCATCGGAAAGACCGGCCCATAGATGCTTGCAGGGCTAGATCAACAGGCTGCTAAATCCGGGAGAGACCCCCACGCTAGCGTCGGAGGGTAGATACTCTGCATCTATCGGTGCGGACACCATCGATTGGATTCAGGACACATACAGCAGAAATCACTTGGTACCTAATTGCGAAAGGCAGAGTGTAAGAATGAATTGCACGCAGGCGCGTACAGCAGAAATCCCTTGGGTTGAACCCAAGTTCCTGCTTCTACGCCGGGCTATGCCCCCCTGCGCGACCCCTTGTTGATTCTTACCGAATCACCAAGGGGTCTTTGCTGTCCGGTCTATTGCGCGCTACTCATCGCTGGCAGGACTTCATTCGTCACCCACGATTCAATCCCCTCGTCTGACCAATCGAGCGCATCATAGCGATAGGTTGGCGAGTAATACGCCCCCGATGCTCGCGGACGACCCCGATAAACTTTGACCGGCAGCGCCAAACCAGCCAGACCACTGGGTAATTTGACTAGACGCACCTCAAGGTAATTTGTGTCTGAACGCGTTGGATATCCAATGTGCGTCACGTTTTCCAACGCGACCATTTGGTCAACGAAATCCAGACATGCGCTGGCGCAATAGCCATGCGTAAGAAGCAAAACGCTTGCACGGACGGGATTGACTATAATGGCCACGGTATCGCTGGGCGCGATGTCCGAAACCCGGTGATAGTCCTGATTCTCTGAGGCAGAGGCTAAGCCCTCAGCAACGAGCCGAACCCCGGGGAGTACGTCGTCAGCACCTTGATCCTCAAGCATGCGAACTAATTGTGCCGCATGCTCAATATTACCGTCACTGATGCGCCAGTCAACGTGTACTGCTTGCCGATGTTGGCGTGATCGTCGGTAATCGCTTCCCCAAATCGCATCAATCGTGCGTACGCCCCACGCACTGCTACCGCCTTGGTTGCCACGCATGTCAAACACGAGCACCTCGGCAGTGCGCAGCTTGCCACGTAGCACTGCCAGATCTTCGATCAGCTTCGTCATGTTCGTAAATGACTCTCCGCTTGGCTGAAAGTCGGGCAGGTTAATCCAATATCGGTCAGGACCAAATTCGCGAACACCGGGCAGTGGCGTCGGACCAAACTGTGCATGTCGCGCCATAGTCCGGTAAAGGCTACGCTCAAGTGGACGCCAAGAAAGCGACACGCTCCGCTCAGCACCTCCTGGTGAGAGTGTGAAGATACATTTCGATGGTATGGTTATGAGTGGGTTGCCATCATCCACAAACAGGCGCGGGGTAAGGCGTGCCCAATAGGCCGGTTGTGTTGGCTTGCCGGTATCAAAGCGAAAAACATTCGCAAGAACTAACTCTCTAGCTTGCGCGCCGTCGCAACTTTGTAGTGTGGCACCCACCAGGCTCGGATCATCAATAGAATACGTAGCAAAAATTTTGTCATTCCGCCAAGCGAGGAATATTCCGGGCCATCGATAACTATCCGAGCTATCTCCAATACGATCACGCAGCGCATATGCGCTGAAATGACCATCACGAAACGCTGCTGTATAGGCACGCAACACCGCAGCAAAACTGAGCTCGTCTGTGACATGCTCGCTTAAGGCGAGCGCCTCACGCAATGCCTCATCAGCGACCTCGACGAACTGCGGGTTTTCTGGATCAACGTAACCAGGATGACTCTCCACCGTGTGTTGATGAATAGCCTGCAGGTCGTTGACCGCTATCTGATGCCAGTCGGCTTGCCTAGGGGTGGTAGCGTTTCTAGATTCTGGACTGATGACTTGAGGATGTCGGCATCCTTCGCCGAACAACAGTACCATCGCACAAATGATGATCTTAAACCTAAAGCACTCTCGAAAAATATAGATACTAATGCCCGTGGCCATAAGTGACTCTTACCGGCTCAGCCCCTTCATGCATAGCATTGATGATTCGGACTTCGGGGGGATCTCCGTAGCCGGAATGTAAAGACACGCCTAGTTCAGCAGAGGGTAAATATTCAACAGCCGGTTGATTTGGAGATGTGTGTATCTATCGAGTCAGGGTTTTCGTGGAACGCTCTGACGACGAGGAGAGCCTCGCCTGGCGGTAGTGACCGAGGAGAGACTTCTAGCAGGCCATCGGAAAAGTGAGTTAGGCGCTTCGCGGGTCCTTTTTCCGGGGAACGTCTGGACCGGCTGCGCCTTTCATCGGTTGTATGCGCCCTCTTCATCCGGAGCGTTCCACGAAAAAGACACTTCGCGGATCAGCCATCCCACTTTTCCGATGGCCTGCTAGCGGTACTTCGCAATTGGCCCCCGTTAGCGGTAAAGCTCCTCCTAGCGACACTCGGAGGGCTTTCGAGACTCACCAAGTGGTCTTTCCTCTATCTACCCTCTGTACTACCGCGTGCTGGCCATTACTACGCCAGCTTGGGTCTTTTTGAAATAGAATAGAAGTATCCGCAGCCAACAATCCAACCATACAGTCGGACTTAAGAACCCGCAGCGCTACCGCCCAATTCATATCAGCCACAGACGCCTCAGAAACGGGAGTTGTAACATTCCATGCACGGTCTTCGAAGAATCTTCGATAATTGAGATCACCTTTGGAGATAACGATATGTGCATCTTTCAACGATTGGGCCACAGGTGGTGACAAATTATCGAGAAAACGAGGTTCAGACCAATCACAAGGGGCCTGTAGTTCAAGCTCTCCGCGGTTCAAGGCGGTGCGCAAGCGCAAGCCCACCTCAGACAAGCCGGACACATCACTTTGTGCACAAAAAGCCTCTATCGTATCCTCCACATCACAGATCAATGCATCCGAGACAAACATGGGCACGTTCTTCAGATGCAGAATGACCTTGCTCGGAAAGTTTTGGATGAGTGCGTCCGTGAGCAAAAGGTCATAACCAAGCTCCGAACCAGCATTATCCGCCAATATAACAATACTATCAGAGGCTCCCGAGCGTCTCAATCTCTCCATCACTGCTGGTCGCTGATCAACCAAGAGGTTGGTTGATCGCTGTCCAGTGGCTTGTGCATCGAGTTGACTAAGATCTGCAGTATTACCTCCCAGAGCCATATTCAACGCCCTACTTAACGCTAATGGCTGAGAGCTATCTTGCGCAAACACGTGACGAAAATCTGCCATCGCATCCTGGAGGGCATCTCTTCGAATCTTTCTAAACATATCAAATCCGGGCGCCAGCTCCTGGACAAGAGAGCGTAGTCCAAGATAGAAGACAAACTCCAACTCAAAAAAAGACAACTCCCTCCAGTAAGCACCCTCCAGGGCAGAGAGCCTGTTTTCCCAATATGCCGTTTCTGGGTAAAAGCCACGGATATCAATGGGCCCCCCTTGTACAATCGCGTCTTCTAGCTGTTTCCACCTAGGATCCTTCAGAGCATGACCGGATAATTGGGTGGCAACATCACACATGATCTTGGGGATACGTTTCTGTATCGTAAAATAGGCAAAAGAATCGGGGGTATATGCCGAAATTGGGTCCGGTTGTGCTGATCGATAACTCATGTCTCGAGCAGTGATGTCATACTTGTCCCGGTGATGTCTGCAATGTTAATAGTGAAGGATCTTGCTAGCAGCCATAAGAGACTAGCTCCGCTAAGGTGATGACTCTTGGCCCGGTCGTGTCTGCAATGTTAATAGTGGAGGGTCTGCTAGCAGCCATAAGAGACTAGCCCCGCTAGGACCTTTCTTTACACTCCGGCTGGGGAGCTGACGCCGTATCCCGCGTTTGTGAGGGGTCGGCCACGGAGGAAGGGTGCGGGATGTTACCCGGCCGAGAGGCTCGAAAGGGGGCGAAGCCACCGATCCCGTCCAAACTCAGGAAACAGGCCAGAACGTGAGCCGAAGTGTAAAGACACGGCTTAGCCAGGGCCGGTCTTCAATGTAGCCAAACTCGATTACAGATCAAATACAGCAGAAATTACTTGGGTTGAACCAAATTTTCCGCTTCTACGCGGGGCTATGCCCCGCTGCGCCACCCCGAATTGATTCTTAGAGAATCACCGAGTGGTCTTTGCTGTATATCATCGAGAGGAACTTCCCATGCTTTTTTCATAGCGAGTTGCCAGTCCGCAATACTGTTTAACTCTGTTGAAGAAACGCTCAACCCAATTGCGATCTCTAGCAGTCCGTTGATCTAGCCCTGCACGCATCTATCGGCCGGTCTTTCCGTGAAACGTCCTGACCAAGAAAAGTCTCTCCTCGGTCGCGTACGCCAGGTACGCTCGCCTCGTCTTCAGAGCGTTTCACGAAAAGACTGGCTCGACAGCTACACACAGGGCTAAATCAACCGGCTGCTAGAGAGCTTTTACCATACTTCCGAGAGTGAGTTCTATTCCTCCTAGGTGGAATAACAACTCCGGCACCAGACGTCTCAGCGTGTTCTATAATAGCGTTTGTATCATAGGCTTTGTCAGCACGGAGCGAATCCGCGGCATACGTAAAGAGTAGAGCTTGCGCACCGGCGGAGTCGTGAATATTGCCGGGCGTGAGGATAATTTGGAGGGGGCGACCCTGAGCATCTACCCGAGCATGGATTTTGGTTATACAGCAGAAACCACTCGGGTTGAACCCAAGCTCCTATTTCTAAGGGGGCATAGCCCAGCTGCGCGACCCCTTGTTGATTCTTACAGAATCAATTCAAGTGGTCTTTGCTGTCCGACCTCCAGGGGATACACCAATTCCATTTTTTGGGCCACCTGGTTCCCCGGCACTATGTTGATGAGCTCGAATAGATCTCCCATCAATAGCATTGCACTCATTACGGCAGCCTTTGAAGCATATAGACATAGCGGACCAAATACATCATATCCTAAGGGCCGAACGAAGAGGCAACACGTAGCTGCCGGTTGATTTGGCCTCACCGTCATGCTCTGGGAGCTTTGTCGTGAAACACTCCGACCGGCTTCGCCTGCCATAGATTGAATAGGCCAGGGGTGCACCCTCTTCGTCGGAATATTCCACGATAAGCCTACCTCGAACTATGAGGGCCGAGCCAAATCAACGGGCTGGTAGGTAGTGATCGCCACCACTATATAGTAGGCAGTGATCAAAACCACTACATAATAGGTATTTGCATTTTTTTTGTCGCAATTCTACGTTCCGCTCATGGGCTCGCACGCTGCTCGATTCACTTTTTTTACGTTACTCTGTTTAGCTATATTTCAACCTGCATGCGGAGGCGATGACATATCTTTACCACCAGTAGAAGAGGCTGGCAAGACAGAGGAGGAGGACGACAACAGCCCCTTAATTTCTGCCCTGACTGAGGATGAGGTTACGGAGCTGTGTACTGCGTTGGATACCCAAGTTGACGACACCCTTTCCTTTGACCTGTGCGTAGCTTTGGGTTTAAAAACCGGAAGATTTGGTTGTAATATTGAAGCTATAGAAGCAAATTGCGCAAATGACGGAGTCACCGTAGAGTCCACATGTAGTAATGGTAATGATTGGCTTTCGAGTTGCGACGCAACGGTTAATGAGCTGAAGACATGTGAACTTAACGAATCGGCTTTAATAAGGGAACGGCTACGATCTATCACCTGCGAGCCAGATTCTTCCATGCAGAATGTATTTGCCATAGAGGAGGCATTTGAAGTAGAAGATGTTGAGGGTTGTACTCAACTAGTTGAATCGTGTCCCTCGAGACGCGAGGAGTGAAGAATGCGTGATTAAAGCTCTGAACAATACGAAAAAGCAAACCTTTACCTTTTTTCTGTAGCTCTAATGTCACCTTAGCATTACCTAGCAGCCGGTTGATCT
>JAHQVK010000030.1 GCA_019634385.1 Myxococcales bacterium
AACACACCATCTTGGGCATCCATCCATTCTTGCAAAATGGGGAATCCTTTTTTGATGTACTCACGGGTTCTTTGGATGATGCGGGGGCGGATTTCGGGAGAGAGGGCGTAGGCGGCGAGGTGATTGCTGAGCATCGTGGCGGTGATGGCGGTGTATTCGTGGCGTCGCCAGAGGGCTTCTGTCATATCAGGTGGCGCAACCGCCCAGCCGATACGCAATCCGGGCAAGCATCTTTACCCTCTGGCAGTAAAGATGACGCCGTAGCCCGCGGGTGTGAAGGTTCAGCCCCGGAGGGAGGGTACGGGATATACCGGACCGAGGGGCCCGAAAGGGGGGCGAAGCCACCGAACCCGCACACATTGGGGATACAAGTCAGAACGTGGGCCGGAGGGTAAAGACACGCCTAGCAGGCTTGACGCTCGCCGGCAGCTATCGGATTTACCTTTGCAGTCCGCCAAGCAGAGGCAGCTATCGGATTTACCTTTGCAGTCCGCCAAGCAGAGTATCAACTACTCCGAGAACTCGTTCAAGGGTGGCAGAAGGGGCATCAGAGCGACCGATCCATAGAGCGGCCTCACGCCAAGCCCCATTAAGCATCCTAGCGAGGGCTTCCGCATCCGCCTCTTTAATGTGCCCCAGGGCCATCGCCTCTTCAAGGAGCTCTTGAACCGGTTCCACCGCTTCGCGATCAATATCATTCATCCGCTGGCCAAGAACTGCCGGTGCGTCTTGAAAAACGATCTGCTGAAATTCGGGTTCTAGAGCCATTTCAAGATAGCGTTGTCCGCACATCCGAAAGCTAATCCATGGATCTCTGTCGACGGAAGCTTCTTCGAACTCAGCCTTAACTTCGAAGTATATCTGACGAACAACAGCCTCTAACAAGCCACTCTTGCTCCCAAAATTGTGATAGAGCGCTCCCCGAGTAAAGCCAGCGCGAGCGCAAAGCTCATCCATCGACGTCTTCGCATACCCCTGTTCGTAGAACATCCTCCGAGCAACCACCAGGAGCTTGCTCTTGCCAGATTCATCCTCCTTGGGAACGCCCGAATTCTGCCTAGTCCATCTAACCATTCGTAAGAATTGTTTCTTTACACCAAAGACGGTTGTAGTGCCGGCGATACCCGCTCTTCTTCCACAACCTCTTCACTGCGACTTCTCGCTATTAGCATGTAGATACTGGGGACAATAAACAAGGTGAAGAGCGTACCAATTGACATACCCCCCACCAGCACCAGCCCTATGCTGTTGCGTGCTTCCGCACCCGGTCCTTCCACCAAGGTCAACGGAAAATGTCCCACTACCGTAGCCACAGTGGTCATCAACACTGGTCGCAACCGGGTCCTAGCCGCCTGCTGAATAGCACTCAGCTTATCATAACCCGTTTCCTGAAGCTGATTGGCAAATTCCACGATGAGAATTCCGTTTTTAGCCACCAAACCAATAAGGGTAACCAAACCAACCTGCGAATATACATTTAAGGTTGTAGTCCAACCATCGGTCCAGTACGGAAGATTGGGATTAGGCATTTTCAAGAAGGTGAAGATCAAGGCCCCAAACATAGCCAAAGGTACCGAACCAAACAGAATCACAAATGGATCCCGAAAGCTGTTAAACTGAGCAGCCAGAATCAAGAAAATCAACACAACAGCTAAAGTAAACGAGAAGAGGAATGTACTCCCCTCTTTCCTCAGTTGTCGTGACTCTCCAGTGTAGTCAATCACGTAACCGGGCGGCATAAGCTTCGCCGCTTCTTCTTCCAAAAAGCGCAATGCTACATCCAATGGTCGAACCGCCACCCCACTCAACTTGACCGCGTTTAGTTGTTGGAAGCGATTAAGAGACCGAGGTTTAACCTGGTCATTCAACTCCGCAACCGTAGATAGGGGTACGAGTCGGCCATCAGGACCAGTCACATAGAGGTTTCGGAGCTGCTCTGCCGTAAGCCGTTCTGCCCGTTCTATCTGTGGAATCACCTTGTAGCTTCGTCCGGCCACATCAAAGCGGTTCACAAAGTTCCCTCCAACCGCTGCCGCTAGATCCCCACCAACTGACGCAAGATTCAAGCCCAGATGGGCAACCTTCTCCCGATCAATCATGAACTCACTCTGAGGCTGATCCAACTTTACATCTATGATTGGCGGGAACGCGAACATGCCACTTTCTATCGCTTTGGCTTGAAGTTCTTGGACAACTTCGAGAATTCTTTC
The DNA here is from genome assembly GCA_019634385.1 of Myxococcales bacterium. Lineage (GTDB taxonomy): Bacteria > Myxococcota > Kuafuiibacteriia > Kuafuiibacteriales > Kuafuiibacteriaceae > JAHQVK01. The sequence goes on from JAHQVK010000030.1 coordinate 2,211, forward strand.
TGTTTCGACTGTTGATGCGAGCACAAATTCCACAGGGAACTGTCCACCGCCAGGCAGGGCCGGAGGAAGAACGGGAAAGACGCGAATACCCGGCACCTGGAACAATTTCATCTGCACTTCGGGTAGTATTTCAAATGCACTGCGCGAACGTTCGCTCCATGGAAGTAACCCCATCCCCGCAAACCCGCCAGTGGGATTCACAAGCTGGAATGCAAACCCGGTTTCTTCGAAACTCATGAATTCATCTTCAACCTGCTGAGCATAGTGGGATACTTGATCCAACGTTGAGTTAGCTGGCGTCTCTATGATCCCAAAAATGACTCCTTGGTCTTCCGTTGGGGCAAGCTCCTTCGCAGACATCGAATACATGATGACCCCAGCCAGCGAAAAACCTATCCAAAGGGTAAACATTGCCGGCCGAGCAGCGAGGGTTTGATCAAGCATTTTACCATAGATATCTTTCAGCCAATTAAACCCTCGATTTATCCAACCCGGTATCCCCTTCTCCGTATCCCCCTTCTTAAGGAGCTTAGCGGACATGATGGGCGACAGTGTAAGCGCAACAATCCCAGAAATAAGAACCGCACCAGCGAGAGTAAAAGCAAACTCCCTAAACAGAGCACCGGTGAGACCCCCTTGTAGACCGATGGGTGCGTAGACAGCAGCTAAGGTCAACGTCATAGAAATTACTGGCCCAGCAAGTTCACGAGCAGCAATGATACCAGCCTCGAGCGGAGTCTTCCCCCGAGATAGATGTCGATCCACGTTTTCAACCATCACGATCGCGTCATCCACCACGATGCCTACACTCAACACGATGGCGAGCAAGGTGAGCAAGTTAACGGTAAACCCAAAAGCCTGCATCAGGAACACCGCCCCAATGAGCGATACCGGAATAGCTACCACCGGTACCAATACCGAACGGATAGAACCTAGAAACAGGAAGATCACAAAGATGACAATCGCTAGGGTCTCCGCCATTGTGGTCGTTACCTCCGTCAATGCATCCTCAATGTACTTGGTTGCATCGTACGCTATAACTCCATCCAAGTCCGGAGGTAGATCCGCTTTGATCGCCTTCATCTCTTCCTGGACCCGAGCAATGACTTCTAAGGCGTTGGCATTCGGCAGCACAAAAACGCCCATAAAGACCGCTGTCTTGCCGCTGAAACGCACCTCTGTGTCATAATTCTCCGCTCCGAGCTCAACCCTGGCGACATCCTGAAGCCTAACAAGCGCCCCCCCCTCGTGACGAATCACCAACTTTTCAAACTCTCGAACTGTATTCAGATTCGTATTGGCGGTGAGATTCACCTGAATAAGAGAGCCTTTTGTCCTGCCCACCGGAGCCAAAAAATTATTCTGTGCTAAGGCCACTCTCACCTCAGCCGGACTCAGATTTAGCGCAGCCATTCGGGCAGCATCGAGCCATATTCGCATCGCGAAAGTTCGACCCCCCAGAATCTCAGCCCGCTGTACTCCAGCCAACGCAGCCAACCGAGGTTGTACACTTCTTAGCAAATAGTCAGTGATCTGGTTTTGCTTCAGTTTCTCAGAGGCAAAACTGAGATACATCGACGCAAACTCAGAGTCAGCTGATTCAATGTTTATAACTGGGATTTCAACCTCAGGTGGAAGCTCACCACGAACCTGGTCCACTTTCGCACTGACTTGCGCTAAGGCTTCGGTGGCATCCTGATTAAGGTGCAGCCGAGCCTTGATCAATGAGACCCCGAGCATACTCTGGGATTCCACGTAGTCGATACCATCCGCCTCAGAAATCGCTCGTTCGAGGGGCACCGTGACGAAACCTCGGACCAGGTCTGCACCAGCACCTACGTAGACAGTAGTTATTGTGATTGAAGCATTTTCACTCTCGGGATACTGCCGTACGTTGAGTCGCCACACTGCCTGTAGCCCAAGAATGACAATGACGAGGTTAACAACAACCGCTGCTACCGGACGTCGAATGAAAAGATCCGTCCACTTCATATATTTTTCCTCAGCGATCCTCAGGTTTTGGGTCGAGCTCCATCCCTATTTTCCGGCTGTTATTCACAGTCACCGTGACCCCATTACGGAGCTTAAAGGCCCCACCAGTGACAACTTCCATCCCCGGCTCAACCGCACCCTCTACGGCCACAAAATCGCCTTTACGCTCACTGATATCCACCAGCAGCTGACGAACTCTGCCGTCTTCAACCACAAAGATAGTATTCCCGTATGGCGCAAACATCACCGCCGTTTCTGGGACTATCCTTACATCTCGCGCCGGAGATAGTTCTAGCTTCACTTGAACAAACATGCCTGGGCGAAGAGCAAAGTCTTGGTTGTCCATCTTCGCTCGTACCCGAAGGTTACGCGTAGAAACCTCCACCGATGGCTCCACCGCTACAATAGTAGCCAACCACTTGCGCTCTTTGTGAGCATCAGTAACAACGGTAATCAACTGCCCTTCTTTCACAACCACCAGGTCTTGTTGGGGCAGATAAAAATCGACAAATAGGCTCTGGGTTGATTGTAGTGATACGAGCGGTTGACCAGAGGCAACGATCTCACCAAGGTCCACTTCCCGGATACCCAGCTTGCCATCAAATGGCGCACGAATGGTCTTCTTCGCAATCTGGGCGCGTATTTGAGCGGTCTGGGCTTCCGCACGTTTGAACTCTGCTTCCGCTTGATCCAATTGAGCCTGGGTTCGTACTTTTCTACTTCCCAAATTCTGGGTTCGAACGAGGGTGATCTTAGCCAGTTCCACAGCAGCCTGCGCGGAAGCCAATTGGGCCCGCTCGATGGATGTATCCAGACTAACAAGTAGCTCTCCCTTCTTGACCACCTGCCCGGACTCGAAATTGAGGCGAACTACTCTCCCTGGGGTCTCGCTCCCCACCACCACCATTTGGTCAGCCACCAATGTACCCACTGCACTTCTTGTGGGATTCCAAGTATCAGATTTAATGGATTCGGTCGTCACGGCTTCTGGAGGGGCCTCAAGTGCAGCAGCTGCCGCAAACATGTGACCAAACTGGCTGACTTTTACCGCCCCCAGGGCCCCCACCACCACGAGTAACCCGACAATAGATAGAAAAACTCGAACAAACATGTGAATAGACTCCTTCAATAGGCGGGTTCTTGCCCCATAGCTACCTGGTACTCTACCCAGGCCACTTCGTAGTCATGAATCGCTTGCAAATAGTTAAGCCGACTTTCATCAAGCTGTTGTGACGCTTGCCGCAAATCAAATTGTGTAGCCGCACCAGCTTGAAGTTCATGCTGCGTTTGCTCATAATTTCTTTGCGCCAGAGAACGCACACTCTGCTGAGTTTCAACTTGTTCCTGGGTAATACGGAGGGTACGAAGGCTCCTTTCCACATCTACCCGCACCCTCAGTTCGGTCCGGTCCACGGTTACTTGGGCTCGGCGAGTTGCGATGCGTTCTCGGCGAATACGACTGACATTGGCGAAGCCGTCAAAGAGCGTCCAATCCAGACGAAGTCCAACATTAAAGACCGGGTACCAAAACGTATCATCGAAGACACCCAGTTCGTTTTGTTCGAAACGAAACGGCTCATCTTCAGTCGCCGCGGACACGATCACTGAACGGTTATCAGGAATTTGCCCGTTGGCAGAGAGGTTAGCCTCGAGACGCAAAGTCGGCAGCAAACGGCTCACTGCTCCAGATGTTGCAAACTGCCCCACCTTGACCAATGTATGAGCGCGTGCCAAATCCGGACGTTGGCCGAGGGCCTGAGAAACGGCCTCCGAATCCTTAGGTAATGTGTACGGCGAAAACGACAACTTACCTCCTACCGATAGTTTTTGGTTGGGAGGGAGAGCGATCAATTCCCGTAAACGGTCATACATATTGCGCATCTCAGCTTGTGCCCGCAGAGCATCTGTTTTTCGGTTAGCTAGTTCAACCTCAGCCGTGAGTCGCTGGAGTTCGGGAAGGTCCCCCTCCTCTGTTCGAGCTCGCGCATCTTCAAGGTTACGTCGCGCACGATTGACGCTTTGCTGAAGCACTAGTTCTCGCTGCTTCTGTAACAAGGCATTATAGAAGGCAATGCTAACCTCTTGAATAACCGCAAGTCGTTCAGTATCCAGGGCTTGCTCATTAACTACTTCATTCGCCTTAGCCGCTTTTATGGCATTGATCACCGACCCGTCATACACCACTTGAGAGACACTCAGTCCAAACGCAAAACCATTTTCAACTAGGAAGGGATTAGATCGATCACCTACGCTAGCCGCATCTTGAGCAGCAGCTTGCTGAGCCAAGAAATCAGAAAAGGTCAGCGGAACAGTATTAGGGTTGTCGTCGATTCTTGCTTCTTCATTATATTGAAGCCATGGTACCGCTCCCAAGTTTGCAAAACTTGATCCAGCACTGCTACCCGCAAAGGGGTCAGCCGCTTCTATGGTTCTGGTGTAACTCATTCTCCCCCTCAATTGAGGTAGAATGCCTGAAAACGCGGTTCGAAACTGCTCACCCGCATCCTCGCGAGCAAGTTGAGCCTCTCGGAGCGCAAAACTGCGACGAAGCGCCAGCTCTATCGCCTCCGGCAAGGTGAGAACCACTTCAGGACTGGGCTCAGCGCCCTTGGCCTGCCCCAAGAACAGCAAAATAAAGGCAACAACAACAGACGGACGAAACCGTAGTGGTACATAAGACATATACGAACTCGACCCAGACGCAAATACATACGCCTTGTATGTATTTGCGTCGTTCCACGCGGTGTTCATCCACGTCAATGGAAATATCGCATACACTGACAACTTGAGCGTCGAGGTTAACGCTAGGCGAACGAGCTCGACTTTGTAGGCTCATGGATGACCTACGACGTAGGATGGGTATAGACATTTTGGGGGGTTGCTCGCGAAGCTTCCCGACCGGATTGGTCAGTGATCTACGCGCCCAAGGAGTGCAGCGCGGTCCATTGTGAAGTAGCTGATTTGGCTAAATATTTGAAGTCAGAGGGATACTAGGACGTGTCTTAAGCTCCGCACCCCGTTCTGACTTGTTTCCTGCGTTTGTGATGGGTCGGTGGCTTCGCCTCCCTTCCGGACCCGGGGCCGACCCCTCACATACGCAGGATACGGCCTCATCTACTCAGCCGGCGGGTAAAGACACGCCCTAGGGATAGCTGACTGACCAAGAGTTTCCTGATGATACAGCAAAAACTATTTGAATTGATTCTGTAAGAATCACCAAGTGGTCGCGCAGCGGAGCATGGCCCGGCGGAGAAGCAGGAACTTGGGTTCAACCCAAGTGATTTCTGCTGTAAGTGAGACCACAAGTCACATCATCCAGTCGACTAAGGGGCGAGCCTTAGCAGCGCCCTACGGCAAAGACACACCCCTACAGAAGCATGAAACAGAGGTTGTACGATTCACGAAGATCCATTCCTGCGAAACATCTAAACGAAGAGGGAGCACACCGGATGTAATGATCTATGAGCCCAAAGGAGGGCCTTGTGTTTCTCTGAAGATAACGAAAAAGGGATATGCATGAACCCTTTTTCCAACTGCCGCTGAGTCACCTCAAAGCCTAACTTCCAACTATACAATCGGAGCACACAACAAACTCGGGCGTATCTTTACACTCCCGCTGTGGGTTTGTGAGGGGTCGGCACCGAAGGGAAGGTGCTGGATGTACCGGACCCGAGGGGCCCGAAAGGGGCAAAGCCACCGACCACTCACAAATGGGGCATACAAGTCAGAACGCGGACCGGAGCTTAAAGATACGCTCTAGACTATCATGTAGCCTGAACCTCAACTTCATCGAATAGTCCTAGGGCAATCCACCGAGACAACCACTGAAAAACCCTTGGCGCCTGCGCCTCAGACAGCTCCATCACTCCAACCGCCTCTTCGATAGAGTGACCGGCAAACAACAGTTGGAACATAGCATGCCCCTGGTCATCTAGCGCCTCATAGCTGACTCTTTGGGCGTTTCCGTAAGTCACCACAAAAGTATCCATCTCAGATGGCTCACTCCATGGCTCGTCCGCTTGATAGCTCTCGTACAGTGCGATGATGTTCCAGTTAAAAGCAAGTTTCTGCACACTTGGAGAGGCTCGAAGCCTTGCACTCACCAGCGCCTCAGGCCGCAACGACCGCAGCCACTCCTGATCGAGCACCTGAGCTGCTGGCGCAAGATAAGCCTCAGCCAAAGAATGCTCGAAACATGCAAGTTCCCCAAGCCACGGAGGCTTTCCTCGCTCACTACCCCATTGCGAAACAAACTCCGGAAAATTGCGCCCAAGATGGCCTAGGGTATAACTTTGAGACGGATGATGCGTCACGTAGTCTAAGCACAAGATTCGAAACTCGTCGTCCAATACCGTTGCACAAGCACCAAAGTCGTCTAGCAATGCGTCTCTCATCCGGAGTCGGTACATTCGCTGGTAGATTTTGAGACCCTCTTCTGCGGTCAGCCGTTGAGGGCCTTTGACTCCATCAACCGAACTCTTTTCTCCTACAACAACAGCCTGAAACTGGCTCTGCATTTGCCGTAAACGCTCACTAGGCATGAAGAAAAGTCCCTCTTTTTGTAAAGAATTTGTGTGCTTTACGAACCTCGGCAAAGACCACTTCAAAAGCAGGTATATTCTCGTCCCACTCCACCATCGTGGAAACCGGCCCGGTTTTAGCGACCAAATGAGCAAACAAATCCCAGACTTCATCAATCACATGGTCAGAATGTGTATCTAAGATGTGCGTACCCTTGTTGGTGTGGCCAGCCAAGTGCACCTGAACAACGCTCTCTAACGGCAACTTCTCGATGTATTCTACGGGATCAAACGAATGGTTTTTAGCACTTACATAGATATTGTTGATATCTAGCAAGATCCCACATCCCGACAATTCAACCAATCCCCTCATAAACTCGGCCTCAGACATGGAAGAGTAGGCAAAACTTACATACGAAGAAGGATTTTCCAAAAGGAGTGGTCTTTCAAGAAAGTCTGACACCACCCGCACTCGCTCCGCCATGTGAGTTAGCGCTTCCTGCGTATAGGGTATCGGTAGGAGATCGTGGGTATTTCTGCCAAGTACACCGGTCCAACACACATGATCAGAGATCCAAGGTGCTCGAAGCTGATCCGCTAACTTCTTGAGTCGCTTGAGATATTCGAAATTCAACGGATCCGAGGATCCAATAGACAGGGAGACCCCGTGCAGGACCACCTGATATCGTTCAGAAATTTCGGAAACAATTCGATTACTTCGTGCTGCGCCGTCCAAATAATTTTCGGACAGGAGCTCAAAAAAACCCACCGGAGGCTGTTTTTCCAAAATATAACCAAGGTGCTTGCTTCGAAGCCCAAGTCCTAACCCTAGCTGTGGCAGCTGCGCGCGTTCTGTTACCATAATAGGTACTGCTTACCAGAAAGACAAATGGGGATGGCCAACAATGGCAGCCATCCCCACCGTCATAAACCTAGTGTGTGTCGCCGTCTTATGCATACGTGTGTGCAGTCACGCAAAGCGGCGACCCCAGCCCTATAGCGGGCTAGTGGTCTTTTCCACTGCAGCCATCTTTGCCGCTGCAACCATCTTTGCCTTTGCAGCCGTCTTTGCTCTTGCAGCCGTCTTTGCTCTTGCAGCCGTCTTTGCTCTTGCAGCCGTCTTTGCTTTTGCAGCCGTCATTACCGTTGCAACCAACTTTTTCAGAGACGGGAGATTGACCAGCATCTGCTACGTTCAGCTGTGCACCAGCGACAAGTCCGGCGACTGCTGCGCCCAGTACAACTTTAGAAAGTGTAGTATTTATTTCTGCCATCGAAATTTCCTTGTGCGCCAAACTTAGTGCGCTACTGAAGGCTACGCACCAAACGATCAGCGGTTACGATGTTCCTCCGAAAATTTGGGGAAATCTACTGGCGTGTGTTGCAGCCCAAGTACCTCAGGGAATCAGCAAACCAGAGGACTTGATAAGTACAAATACTGATTGTCATACTCAACATCACGCTTTCGGCAGCTCAGTGTATTGGTAAATCCCACGACTCTATCATCCACCCACTCCCCGTCAGACTTTTGATCCTAACGGAACACCAAAAGTCAAGTGATACTCTCCAGTTTTTCCTTAGTGCCCAAAGAACAAGCGCGTAAATCGATATGTGCGGTCGTTACTCTCTCTGTGCGGTCTTTGATGTGACAGCCCATATTTAGCAAGCATCCAGCCGGTCCATCAAAACCACGACTATTCATCACCGTAGACCTTAAAGACCCGCCCTAGCCTGAGATCATCCGTCGGAGAAGCCAAAACCCACCAGAGCACAACACTCTGATGCACAAATCGAAATTGAACCAGATCGGCATCGGTCAATAGCCTAACATTGACCGTTTCGGCGTCTAGATGGCTATTACACCGACTCAACACCATCAGTGGTTATAGTGATACAGCAAAAACCACGTGAATTGATTCAGTAAGAATCAACAAGAGGTCGGGCAGCGGGACATAGCCCCGCGTAGAAGCAGGAACTTGGGTTCGACCCAAGTTCTTGCTGCTGTAGACATTGCTTGAACTGTGTTCGGCTTGTGCAGCGTCATTTTTCTTGCCCAGGTCATTAGAGGCTTACTGAAAGGGCTGAGACTCCGCCCCGCTACCTTTGCTCTAATATCAGACGTAGTCTCTACTCCGCGCCTAATTCTATAAAAAGCCTCCCTTAAACCACAAAAGGTACGATAATCACAAGAAATCTTCTGCAAGTATATAGCCTTTATTTCAATCCCTAGGTCTGCTAGTCGATCAGCATTCATGCATCCCATCCTTAATCGTAACCTTTTTTTTGTTAAAGAGCATATTGGCGCATTTAAGGCCTCCAATAGCTACGATGTTTTAGATCCAGAAACGGGAGATGTTGTCCTCCACTGCCGCGAGGAGAACCTCAGCTGGCTGACCAAGCTGTTGCGGTTTAGCCGATACAAACGCTTGACACCGTTCAACATCCACATTCGAACCCCTTCGGGGGAGCCAGTCCTACGAGTTCACCGAGGGACCTCCTTTATACTTTCCAATGTAAGCGTCGTTGACAACGCCGAACAACCCATTGGAGGTTTTAGGCAAAAGATCTTCTCCATTGGGGGCGCGTTTGAGGTTCTTGACGGCACAAAACAACCGGTTTGTGAGTTGAAAGGAAGTTGGACCAGTTGGAACTTTCGATTTCTATCAAAAGATCGGGAGTTGGCTTGGGTCGACAAAAAATGGACTGGCATGGGGAAAGAACTGTTCACCAGCGCGGACAATTACGTCCTAAGAATTGCCGAAGATGTTCCCCCCGATCATTCGTTACGACAGCTGATTTTCGCAGCAGTAATGTGCATTGATATGGTTTTGAAAGAGTAGCAGACACCTATAAAGTTCAACAACCACTGCCCTGGCTTTGAAGTACACAACCCCACCGCCAATCATCTACTATTGTTGGTGAAGTTGTTTCTCCCCAGGAGAATGGCCTTCTCGATGGACGGGCAGATAGGACAGCGTAAAAGGTGCAACCAGGGCTTGTCTTCAAACTTCGGCTGCGGAGACAACGCCGTATCCCGTGTTTGTGAGGGATCGGCCACGGAGGGGAGAGTGCGGATGTACCGGACCAAGGGATTCGAAAGAGGGGCGAAGCCACCGACCACTCACACATGTGGGAAACAAGTCAGAACGCGGTCCGGAGATCAAAGACACGCCCTAAGGCTCTCAACCAGTCACAAACTAGGTTACACCTGGGTCGCAAGGTTGACGACACCACGAACGACCACGTAGAGCGAGAATAGAAACGTTGCGGTCAGAACCAAATTGCGGACCGGGCTTGCAGTGTGCTCACCAACATATCTCTTGTTGTTGATGAAGTACATAATGATGATCAACGCCAGCGGCGCCATCAACAGGTTACCAGCCATACCAATGATGGCCTTAATCAAGGCCGGCATACTCCAAAACGGAGCCAAAATCCCAGGAACAATGACATAGAAGCCAAATATAACCCGAAAGAGCGTGTTGCCGTCGCTCAGCTTCCAATCCTTCTGGAGCATATCCAATGTAAAGTAGGTCATCATCAGCGCTACCGAAACCATGGTGGTGAACGCAGCCACTAGCAAACCCATTGAAAAGATCGGGGTAGCCATATAACTAAGGGATACCGGTAAGGCCGGCGCAATAGTGGCTCCAGCTTGGGACACACTCGCAATCTGGGAATAGTGGAGACCTCCGCTCTCACCCTGGTACACGTTGTGTAGTGCGGTGACGCCGCAAACAACTACTACCACAGAAAATAGCCCCCAGATGAGCCCAAAGTTGATGACCGTCTTCTTTAGATTCTCTTTCAACTGAGAAGATGTGTACTTGGCATTGCTAGTAAAATACCCGTACGAAAGAAAAACAGCCGCTGGGAGGGCCTGACCAGCAATAGCCATCAGCTGAGTAAATCCACCCCGAAACTCTTGTGTCCCTCGCACTGGTAGATCCGCTGGAACCGCTGGGACTAAACCACCTACTAAACCCAGCCAAGTAGACGCCGAGAATAAACCCTTGACCGCCACGGCAATGAAACAGACGAGGATCAGCATCAACAGCCCAGTCATAACTCCCTGAAGACGCTTAAAACTTCCGGAGACGGCTGTAACCAGCACTATGATGGATAAGACCACGCTCAGCAGCAACTGAGGTCCCATTGAGACTTCGGCCGCTTCAACTCCGAAGACACTGAAGCCCGCCTCTGACATCACCGAGATCTGTCCCACATTAACAATAATATTGAGCAACACCTGTGGTAAGAACATGAACCACGCTAGAGCTGGAGAGATCTCCGTGCGAATCATGTCCAGCATGCCACGATCGCCACTGAGAATGCCCACCCTCGAGCACGAATCTAAGGTGAAAATAACCATAGGAATCACGTATAGTGCTGCCCATAGGAGATCGAAGCCGAACCAAGTCCCCGCTAGTAAGCGGGTGGAAACCGCGCCCGCTCCAATCATACCTGCCGCCATAATGGCAGCAGGACCAATGATATTTTTTATCAAGCGGACAAACGCATTTCCCGATTCCGCTTCGACGCTTGGTTGACTTTCGTCTGATGTTGTTTGTTCGGTGCTAGACATATGTCATCTCCCTAAGAAAGTACCATGATGACGACCGAGGGCCGTCATCAGCCGCGGCTATGTCGGTGACTAGACTAACACCAACAGCCAATAGTTTCCTCTTAGCGGGCCGCCAACCTACCATCAACAAAAAGATACACAATAGAGGACCTGCGGCTAAAAGCGGACAATACCGTTGGCTTCTACCTAATTCAGCTTAAAGTTCGGTAACCTAGGGTCTGTTTACCCCCCCGCTTTTGTCTGCAAGCTACGATCGCACTCCATCCAGATCCGTACTTTCCTGTGAATCAACCCTCCACGATAGTTCTTGGGCGGGTTTAGTAACGTGACTCAACCTCCGCTATTAACCCTCATATCTCCGCAAGAGATGTTCTGAACTGCAAGCAACCCCAACAACTGTGCTACGCATGCGTGTGGCGATACCATCCACTACCAACACCTAGCCTATTCACCGGGCGCATTACAGCAGAAATCACCTGGGTTGAACCCAAGTTTCTGCCTCTACGCCGGGCTATGCCCAGCTACGCGACCCCTTGTTGATTCTTACAGAATCAATTCAAGCGGTCTTTGCTGTATATCGAGAGAGATAGAAACATAGCCGGTGGGCAACAAAGGCTAGAAAACGCTACGAAGACCTAGAGCCACCTCTTCAGCTACTAGCAGGGGATTAAAAGCTCGGACAAGATCTCTTCGCTGGTTCCCAGATACAGCAAAGATTCAGAACTCAAGCCCAACCTCATTGGATCACCAGTGTGCACAGCAAATGATACGGCGCGTTAGGTTCAAAGTTTCACCTCCTCTATTATCATTGGTTTAGTCTCCTATCTCAATCAGACACTGCGTTGCGGTAGACAGATTTCTACATTGGAACGTGAACTATCATCTCCACGGCTAGATTGACCGAGTCACTTAGTAATTCCCCGCATTACAGACAGGTGATGAAACTTCTCGTCCCGCACTACACCCAAAGCTAAGGCCTGTCTTTAAGGTCGATATAGAACTATTCCGAAGTACCTGGTTTTGGCGGCATCCAGCAGAAATTACTTGGGTTGAACCCAAGTTCCTGCATCTACGCTGGGCTATGCCCCGCTGCGCGACCACTTGGTGATTCTTACTGAATCACCAAGTGGTCTTTGCTGTATGTGGACCCGGAGCGATCTTAGGTCACAGGCAAGCTGACTGGGAGCCCCCCCATAGTCGGGGACCAACCGCAGGTCACTAGCAGGCCATCGGAAAAGTGAGTTAGTCGCTTCGCGGGTCCTTTTTCCGTGGAAGGTCTGGACCGGCTTCGCCTTTCATCGGTTGCATACGCCCGGTATGCGCCCTCTTCATCCGGAGCGGTCCACGGAAAAGATACTTCGCGGATCACCCAGCCCACTTTTCCGATGGCCTGCTAGACATTCGCCCGAACCGGGACGCCAATAAACTAAGTCCCGCTTTGAAGAAAGGCCTCAACATCCACTCAGAATCGTCCTACCACCGACACGCCTTG
>JAHQVK010000031.1 GCA_019634385.1 Myxococcales bacterium
TATGGGACCAGGAATGGATGCAAGCATCGAACGCTATACCTCATGGAACGGCGGTCACGCCGCGCGTGGATGCAGTGCCGAAGACCTCGGCAGGACTGGAGGCACCGGCCGCTTTTATTGCTTCGCCGCGGACTGATTGACCACTCACTATCGCTACCTACACACCGCGCTAAATCTTCATGCTGACGCTCACCAGTGCGCATGCGAGTGGAGTCGATCGCCGGCGGAGACTAGGGCGTTTCTTTACCTTTTGGTATCGAGGGTCGCTAGCCTACATCCATTGGCAAATGTGCTAACTTTTATGCCGTCAAACCATGAGTAGTCGCCGAAGGCTTTGGATCGCCACCGTCTTTGTAGTGGTTGAAGTACTCCTCATTTGGGGTACCAGCTACGCGGTCATAACCTACGCACCACATTTCAGTTGGCTCATCGCGGTGGCGACACTTCCTCTTTTTGCTTTACTCCCTCTCACCCACCCCAGCCCCGAACGGCGTGAGCTTGAACTCCGCCTCGACCGAAAGAGGCATATTCTCGACAAGACAGCCTTTGCTGAAGAACAGAAAGTTTTTGAGGCGATCCGCCAGCAAATGCTCAAGGATGTAAAACAGCGTGAAGCGCAGCTACTCCACCGCCATCGCGAACTCGAGCATCGAGCAAAGCTCAGCTACGAATGGACGGAGTTCCCCACAAAGCTCAAGGATACCGTGTTATCTCCCTCTGTTGATCAGGAGTTGGAACTCAATGAGCGCATCAACGAATTGATCCGTGAAGAGGCGAAGGAATGTTTCACTCGTTTTCAAAATGGAGACTATACCTCCAAGGATAACTCGGTCCGCCGAACCCTCAACCAAGATCTTCTTCATCTCGTAGAAAAAGTAGCTCGTATCTATCACTCAGATTCGGAGCGACCCCTGCTCGAAACAAGTCCTCATCAATTGCTTCGTGCAATGAATCGGATCGCACTCCAGCTTTTGGTTACTTTGGATCAACTCCCCATCGACATTAAGAGCTATAACCTAAAAGACACACATGAATATCTACAGCGAGGAGCAAAAGCTTATGGCTTATATAAGTCTGCTGCAGAATACTGGTCGTATGTACGCCCCGGATACTACCTCGGTCGAATCGCCCTTGGCGCTCATCCTTTTACATTAGTAATCAGCTGGATCAGTGGAGAGATAGTAAAGGTTGGGGCTAAAAATATTTCTCAAAAAATGAGTAAGTACTATGCGTTTTGGATAATTCATCAACTGGTAGAAATTGTAGTGGTACAAACGGCAAGCGTCTTTGATCCTAACTACCGTCACCGAGACGCGGCATGGTATTTCGGGGTTGAGCTGACTGAGCTCATATACCAATTCCCTAATAATGCACGTACTTGGCCGGCAGCTCTTAAAGAACTGGGCGCTCTTCAGCTCCAAAGTGAATACGATCGTATCTATTTATACAGAAGCTTGAGCGAAAAAAAGAGCGCCGTCTCAAAGACATCCCATACCAATGTCAACACCCAACTCTCTCCATCCGAGCTGACCATGGTATATACTCGCCTGCAGCGTTTTGCCGAAAAATATATATACGGGCCAGAGCCGGAAGCGTTCGATAAGTGGCTTGCGGACACTGCAGATCGGCTCGGGCAACCACCACCCCCGCCTAGCCAGAAGCAAAAGAGAAATCTTTCCGCTGTGCCTCCGGCCGAGGCCGCCTTGGTTGCTCTGAACCCCGAGCTACGGTCGCAACTCGAAGCCTGGCTCCAAGAAGATGAAACCATGCAGGCAGCGTACCCAAGGACGCTAATCATTTTCCCGGATGGCAGGAAGCGTTCGAGTGTTGTCCCTAGAAAACATAAACTCCTCCTCACGAGCACCCAAACCCGCCTTCTGCTCTTTCATTTTCATCCTCAGACCCATGTGACAGACCTCCTTTGGACCTCCGCAACCATTGGTGACCAAGACGCAAAGTGGAATATCCACAAGCGGAAACAGCGCTGGGGACCAGCTGTATGCATTATCACCGGTGGTCATTGGCACCATCAAGAGCACCAGGAATGGGCCCTCTCTATTTCCGGCGTGCGAAAATGGACCTTTGAGGACTATTTCGCTCCCATTCTAGACAAAGTAAGAGCCGCCTAGCAGCCGGTTGATTTGGCCATGTGTGTAGCTATCGAGGCCGGCTTTTCGTGAAACGCTCTGACGACGAGGCGAGCGTACCTGGCGGTACGTGACCGAGGAGAGACTTCTTGTGGTCAGGACCTTTCACGGAAAGAACGGCCGATAGGATGCGTGCAGGGCTAGATCAACAGGCTGCTAGCTAGGGCGGGTCTTTAAGCTCAGCGTAGAACTATTGCAAAGCACATAACTTAACTGATTTTTCTCACACCAAGGAGGATATCCTTCGCTAGCTGACAAAGAGACCTCCAACTGAAGACGAAAGCCGCATATCCTAGGGAATTTCACCCCATCAGGGACGAATCATAAGCCTCAGCTGACCGTATAAGCACAACCTGGGTAGTACAGCAGAAATCACTTAGGTTGAACCTAAGTTCCGGCTTCTACGCGGGGCTATGCCCCGCTGCGCGCCCCCTTGTTGATTCTTATAGAATCAATTCAAGTGGTCTTTGCTGTAATACTCCGAAAGGCGCGCACAAAAATCATCCCAAAATTCAACCACTGTGAACACCTACTCTTTATCAACCTCAGGGGCCACAAGTCCCAGGGACTGAACCCGAATCTCGGAGGTAGGTAACCCTGAATACTGCTCTCGAACCTTCGAAAATTCCGCGCGCTGTTTATCGATACATCTTTCTATATTTCGAACAAACTTTCGGGGTAAGTACTGCGGAATCATACGAGGTATGCCAACATCCCCGTATTCTCCCTCCCATGAAAAACACATACCCGTGTTCTTTAAAAGAATACGAATATGCTCAAGAGCGTTCAAGAGTGCCTGTAGACCGTCAATACCATTGACCGTCTGAGCTTGTATCCCGTTAGATAGTCCCTTGATACGAAACTCGCACTTCCAGTCGCGGCCTACTTCTTCTCTGCGAGGTTTATCTATCGTCAATACAACCGGCTCAGCATTATCATCAGTATGCAAATATCTTACTAATATCGGCAACTCCATTTTGCTCAGCATACGCTCATTACAGAAAAAGTAAACATTGATGGAACCTGTAAGATTTGTCAGCAATAAGCGAAGAAAAATCGGCCTCACCACCGCGATAAATGCCAATATTATGTTTTATTACATAGCCTTATCAGAAGAACCACCCGACAGATGTACATCCTTCAAGAAGCTGAGCTATGAACGACTCTCGTGTTCACCCCCTACCCAACTCCCGACCACCAGTATAAGACTTAGCAGCCAGTTGATTTGACCGGTTGGCCACAATTCGTTAAGGCCGAGCGCCCATACTGCGGCAAAGACCACTTGATGTGATTCTCTAAGAATCAATTCAAGTGGCCGCGGAGCGGGGCATAGCCCCGCGTAGAAGCAGGAACTTAGGTTCCTCCCAAGTGATTTCTGCTGTAAATGAGAGATACTTGCAAAATCAGATTGTTTGATGGAAATAGAGTATTCTAGAGCCTGCAACAAAATTCGGAAGCGTCCGCCATCACTCTTGAACATCTTGTAAATCCAGTAACCTAGCCTCAGAACCTCGAGATTCTGGGTCCGCTATCTTCCCTCCGAAGCTTAAGGCCGGTCTTTAACCTCCAGACCGCGTTCTGACTTGTTTCCTGCGTTTGTGAGGAGTCGGTAGCTTCGCCACCCTTTCGGGCCCCTCGGCTGGGTACATCCAGTACCCTCCCTCCGAGGCCGACCCCTCACACACCCGGACTACGGCGTCATCTCCACTGCCGGAGGGTCAAAACACGCCCTGGTACTGCTGCAAAGACCACTTGATGCGATTTTCTAAGAATCAACAAGGGGGCGCGCAGCGGTGCAAAGCACCGCGAAGAAGCTGGAACTTGGGTTCCACCCAAGGGATTTCTGCTGTACGTAGGCTACGCGGGTCCTTCCCGATAGTTCTTTATTCGAGCGAGTCTTTATCGTCACCGCGGAACTATCGCGAAGCACAAGGACTGACTGAATGTCCACTCACAAGAGGCTCGTTGTAGTTGACTGACCAGGAGGCCCCGGTTCAGAAGAACCGAGTTAGGCTCCAGATATTCAGACGAATCAGGAACAAATAAAAGACCGGGTCCGAGTACAAAGACACACCCGAGCTGGATAGAGGCTCGGCCAGGTCACAACCGGTTGCTAACCCATAGCCTTAAAACTTGACCGCGTTACCAACTTAACCGGACCTCTACACACATCAACAGAACCTGTACTGGTCGGATAGCGTTCGTCCTCTTGCGGAGGCGCGAACTTCAGGTCCATATCAAACGCTGGCATCAAAGCCTCCACTCGCCGACCACGCTGATCGTAAGCCGTCAGCTCAAGACACCACCGCTCGGACCGACCGGTGATGGCAAATTTGTCTTCGCTTGTCACCTTCGACGACTCGAGTTCAAACTCCGCGGCCAGACGCAGGATCGCACCCTTTTCCAAAATGATGGTCTCAAAAGCCCCACCGAACCGCCGAGCCTTGGTCTCGGTGCGAATGCATCCCTCTCGATTCGCCGCACGAATGAGGTTGACATCGGTAACGACAAGAGGGCGGGTCCCTTGAAGCGTCAGAACAAAAGCGGGGGTCACATAGTAACGAAATTGAGCCTCAACCTGATCGTCGGAGGCAGAACCCGAACTTTGTATCTGCATCGGCACCCGGTCCATGGTTGCCGTCAAGTCTGACCGCTCGTAAAAAAAATTCAGATAGGTCGTAACCGCCGACATGACTAGGGCGATTGCCGACATGATCATACTGATGATGTCTTCCATTAATCTGTCCGAAGTGGATGCGCTGTATAAGTACTTGCACCGTCGAATCAAGGGACACGAGGAAAGTCTGCGCCGACTACAAAAGCTTCCTATTGCTCGGCCCCAGCGCCCATAGGTTCGCGGCCGGTATTCCGTGGAACGTTTTGTCTTCACTTATGGAAGAGCCTCATAGCAATCGGGCCAACAACTGGATACAGCCTACACTTTTGCTCCGCAGTGCCGAGAGATCTTCACATCAACGCAAAAACCATCCTCATCATTGATGAATCGGTGGTCAGCCGACGAAGTCTCAGGCACGTCCTTACCACCCTCTCATGTTTTCGGATCTGGGAAGCATGCGATGAAGGTGAAGCCCTAGCCATGCTCGGTGAACACAGCGCTGCTATCAA
Organism: Myxococcales bacterium; assembly: GCA_019634385.1. Classification (GTDB taxonomy): domain Bacteria; phylum Myxococcota; class Kuafuiibacteriia; order Kuafuiibacteriales; family Kuafuiibacteriaceae; genus JAHQVK01. The sequence continues at coordinate 5,274 of JAHQVK010000031.1, forward strand.
CGGATGCCTGGTGGGTCTGCACCTCGTTGAGTCGTCGTTGTCTTTGGTGCAAACCTGCCGTCGGGCTGGCTTTTTCAAGCCGATGATTGTGCTTAGTAGTACGCACTCGCCGCCGCTTCTTGGGCACGCCCGCGAGGTCGGCGCCACCGATTGGCTCCGCAGGCCGGTCTCTCCCGAACACTTGTTTCAGGCACTTCATCAGATTCTGTGAACAACAGCGTCACCGCAGACTTCAGCATGAACGAGTATGCATCAGCGCAACGCCGTCTTTGCTTTGCCGTTCAGAACCGCTTTGGGGATGGTGACTCAATGAGCGAACGCCCGAGTGGTGAAGCACTGTCCGCGGTGCGACGGGTCCTCGACAGAACTCTGGAACCAAGCCGCATTCGGGACGACCCGACCGAACTGGAGAAATACGCCTCCGATTGGTCCGGCGCCCCACCAGTCCTTCCCGATCTGGTCGTCAAACCTCGGTCTACTGAAGAGGTGGCCTCCATCCTACGAGCCGCGAACCAAGCGCGGGTTCCAGTGACACCACGCGGTTTGGGTTCCGGCAAAGCCGGCGGGTCTATTCCCATTTACGGAGGCATTGTGCTGTCCCTCGAGGGACTCAACAACATTGAGCACGTGGACCGAGCCAACATGACCGCCGTCGTTGGTGCTGGAACCATCCTTGCGGATGTCTGGCGAGCAACTGAGGCTGAAAAACTATTCTATCCCCCAGATCCCAACAGCTTTGATATTTGTTCGATCGGCGGTAATATCGCCTGCAATGCGGGGGGCCCGAGAGCCCTCAAGTATGGGGTGACTAAGAACTATGTCCTAGGAGTGGAAGTAGTGCTCCCCACCGGAGACATCATCGATGCCGGAAAGGCCACCCTCAAACATGTCACCGGATACGATTTAACCTCTCTGGTCGTGGGTTCGGAAGGTACCTTAGGGGTCATTACCAAAGCTACTTTGCGTCTCCTCCCTGAGCCAGCCTCAATCGAAACCGGTGTGTTGCATTTCGCTAACGTACACACGGCAGCCCGGGTGCTAACGCAACTTCTGGCCGATGGACATCAACCCCGAACGCTCGAACTACTGGATCATCATGCCCTCGACGCCCTCCGTCAAAAGTCTCCCAACCTTTTTCCCGACACCATCGGAGCCTTAGTCATCGCGGAAACCGATGGCACCAGTGATGAACGAGCGTTTGCGGACCTCCAGCAACTGGCAGAAGCAGCGCTCGCCTACGGAGCCTTAGACGTCCAAGTGGCCCAAAACGAAGCAGATCGACGACGCATTTGGTTACCCCGCAACACCCTCTCTGAGAGTCTGCGAGCGACAGCCGAGGCGAAAATTTCTGAGGACATTGTTGTTCCCCGTTCGCACATTCCGGACATGATAGATGCCGCTCAGCGTATTTCCGATCGCCATGGGGTTAAAGTGGCAACCTATGGCCATGCCGGTGACGGCAACCTCCATGTTAATATCCTATTCGATCGGGATCAAAGAGCAGCTGCAGACGGCGCCGTACTCGACGTGCTCAAAGCAGCCATATCGTTTGGAGGCACCCTCTCTGGTGAGCATGGCTTAGGAATGATGAAGCGAGACTTTCTCGGACTCGAGCATTCCGAGCACAAGATCGAACTGCAACGGACGATCAAAAAGTCCCTTGACCCCAATGGGATTCTCAATCCCGGCAAAGTCTTACCCCGACGGGCCATCTCATCCCCCCAAGTTGAGGCAAAATAATGAACGAAGAGATGACGATCGAGTTGGATAAGCAAGCACTCGAGGCCGTACCTATATTTCCACTCCCGGGGACAGTGCTTCTCCCCCACACCCTGTTATCTCTACACATTTTTGAGCCGCGCTACCGGAAAATGATGGCCCACTGCATAGAAAACCACCGCATAATAGCAATCACCATGCTCCAAGAGCGAGGCGAACCGGATGCTCATGGTCGACCACCTGTTTTTTCCATGGCAGGATTGGGTTATATACGCCGCTCAGCCAAGCTGCCCGATGGACGCTACAATGCGGTCATTCAAGGTATCGCCCGGGTGCTCCTCGAGGACGAACATCCGCCAGCCCAGTGCTTCCGGCGAGGACAGGCTGCGTTGATAGAAGATCCACCCCTCAAAACAGCAGCAAACTGTACTTCTATTCGGACCGCCGGACACGCACTACAAGCCCTCTGCTGCCGGGCCTTTGCTCACCCAAACGGAGCTGAACTATTGGACGAGCTCGGCCAACTCGAACCGGGACGTCTCGCGGATACTGTCGCAGCAACAGTGATCGACGAAGTGTATGAGCGACAACGCATCTTGGAGGCAACAGACGTACTTAAGCGGATTGAGCTGGTATCTGGCGCCATCGGCACACTACTACTTAATCAAGAATTCAACGAGACTGAGCCGTCCGTCACTGAAACTAACCTCCCGCGATGGGGGATTGTTCCTGGTAAAGCCTAACCCACTTGCCCGTCTATGCCTCCCCGTGCCTACTCGTCACCGCCGCCCATGCTAGACTCCGTGTCTGTATCTCCCAGCAAGAAAGGCAACGACCGATTCGAACCGGTTCGTGCCATCAGCGTCCGAGGCGCAAGAGAACACAATCTCAAGAATGTTGACGTAGATATTCCGAGGGATCGATTGGTGGTGATTACCGGGCTGTCTGGCTCGGGCAAGTCATCACTGGCTTTTGACACCATCTTTGCCGAGGGACAGCGTAAATATATGGAGAGCCTCTCCGCTTACGCCCGGCAGTTTTTGGATCAACTGAAAAAGCCGGCCGTGGATAAGCTGGAAGGCCTTCCTCCAACCATTGCTATCGAACAACGAGCCGCAGCCCAGAATCCCCGTTCTACAGTGGCAACATCTACCGAGATTTATGACTACCTACGCCTGCTCTTTGCTCGGATTGGGCAACCCACCTGCTGGTACCCCACAGAGGTCAAGCGCAATGGTCTGATCAAAGGCCGGTGCGGACGCCCGATCGAGGCTTCGAATCCCGCCGGTATCACTCGAGTCCTTGATGCCCTGCCTCAGGGCACCAAACTGTTGGTCCTCGCTCCGATGGTACGCGGACGCAAGGGTTATCATCGAGAGGTACTGGAGGAACTCCTCCGTGAAGGTTACGCCCGTGCGAGGATCAACGGTTCAATCGTTCGCTTAGAGGATGTTCTCGCCCAAGATGGGGACAATCCGGCTGGCCTTGGTCGTTACCAAAAACACCACATCGAGGCGGTGGTCGACCGACTGGTCGTAAAAAAAGGCACCGAAGGCCGACTACGAAGCTCGGTAGAGTCCGCTCTCGCTACCGGATCCGGGACTATGATTCTCAGTACCGAAAAGGATAAATCATGGATCGATACCACCTACTCCGAGCACTGGGCCTGTGCTGAGCACCCGGAAGCATCCCTCGACGAACTCGAACCACGACTGTTTAGTTTCAACGCTCACCAAGGGGCATGCGAAACCTGTCATGGCCTGGGAGTTATTCTCGAAATCGATGAAGAGCTGATCGTTCCTGACGCTGAAAAACTCCTCAACAACGACGGTATATTGCCATGGAAGCGGACCGGCCCAGCGGGGATGATCGCCCGTCGTCACATCCGGATTTTTTGCGAACGCTTTGGGGTCCGACCGGCCACGCCAATGGGTAAACTCAAACCCAAAGTTTACCAGATCCTACTACGCGGCGAAGAGAGCGAGGAGGCCGGCGCATGGCCCGGGGCGATTCCCCTACTCCAAGACTGGTTTACTCGCACTGAATCCGATTGGGCCCGTGAGTATCTCACTGGTTTCATGGCTGAGCGAACCTGTCCCCGTTGCCATGGTGATCGTTTACACGAAAAAGCTCTCTCGGTATTTTGCTCGATTACAACCCCTTTACCTCAAAACGTTGTTGAGGCTAGGAAAGCGCACCACCTCGACCCCAATCCCCTCCGGCTAAATATTGCCGACTTTGTGCGACTCAATATTGGTGATGCACTCCAGATCTTAGATAATCTCGAACTTGGTACGGAGACACGAGCTATAGCTGAACCGATCGTGGATGAAGTGCGGGCGCGACTGGGTTTTCTTACTTCGGTTGGCCTCGAGTACTTGAGTCTCTCTCGCCGAATGTCGACCCTATCTGGCGGTGAAGCCCAACGTATCCGACTCGCAACTCAGGTTGGCTCAGGGATTGTAGGCGCGGCCTATGTATTAGATGAGCCAACCATCGGACTTCACCCTCGGGATAACACCCGATTGATACGAACACTTCGTCATCTTGCCGATATCGGTAACACCGTCTTGGTTGTGGAGCACGACGAGGAAATGATCCGCGCCGCCGACTATGTCCTTGATATGGGTCCCGGTCCAGGAGTGCACGGCGGGATGGTTGTAGCCCAAGGCACCATTGACGAGATCTGTAAAGTAGAAGGATCACTGACCGGTAAGTATCTCTCCGGTAAGCAAGTGGTTCCTATCCCCAACGAGCGGCGAGCGGTTTCCGCAAAACGATCGTTGATCATCAAAAACGCCCAGGAAAACAACCTCAAGGGCATTGACGTGACATTTCCCCTAGGAGGTCTAGTGGTTGTCACCGGAGTATCCGGCTCCGGTAAGTCCACCCTCGTCAATGATATCTTACTAAGAGCCGTACGAAGATATCTGCACAATTCCAAAGATAAACCGGGTGCGCATGACCGAATCAATGGACTCAAACATGTCGCTCGAGTCATCGAAGTAGACCAAACGCCTATCGGTCGGACCCCTCGCTCCAATCCCGCGACCTACACCAATCTATTCGACGAAATTCGTAAGCTCTTCACTGCTCTTCCGGAGGCCAAAATCCGTGGCTATAAGGCCGGACGGTTTTCCTTTAATGTTAAGGGTGGTCGGTGTGAAGCCTGCCAGGGGCAAGGTACCAAGAAGATTGCCATGCATTTTCTCCCCGACGTCTTTGTCACTTGTGAATCCTGCGCCGGTACCCGCTATAATCAAGATACACTTGAGGTTCAGTACAAAGGGAAATCCATTGCGGATATTCTCAAGATGACAACAGAGAACGCAGTCGATTTCTTTGCCAGTCATCCGAAAATTCGTAAGGTCGCTCAGGCCCTCGTTGATGTAGGACTGGGTTATTTGGAGCTCGGTCAACCCTCAACCACCTTGTCCGGAGGCGAAGCACAGCGGGTCAAACTAGCAACCGAGCTCGCCAAAGGGGGACCTCGAGGCCGGGCCCTGGAAGATGCCCATACCCTTTATATCCTTGATGAACCTACAACTGGTCTACATTTTGAGGATGTTCGTAAACTGATCGAAGTCCTCCAACGACTCGCTGATGCTGGGCACTCCGTCCTCATCATTGAGCACAACCTTGACGTCATTAAGTCCGCTGATTGGCTGATAGACATGGGACCAGAAGGAGGCGCTGGCGGGGGCACTATCGTGGCCGAAGGCACTCCCGAGGACTTGATCCACCACCGAGATAGCTACACCGGCGCATATCTACAAGATGTTCTTCCCCCAAGCCATCTGGCGCAAAAGTCATCCTAAGTCACAGCAGAAATCACTTGGGCTATGCCCAGCTGCGCGACCACTTGGTGATTCTTACAGAATCAATCAAGTGGTCTTTGCTGTAACACGTCCCTTTGACCAAAGCGCAAGTCCGTACTCACCCCTGATTCAGCTAAATCTTCAGTAAGCGGCGTTCGCCCCTCCTATCGGAGACACGCCCCAGCTAAACTCACATCGAGTACTTCTCTAACAAGCGACCCAATCGCTCCGACGCTTCCCCAACCGTATCCCGATATATTTCGGACCGAATCAGACTTCGATGAAAGTCACCTGGGACCCCAATCTCTCGGCCCATAATATACATGGCATATATCGCGAGAGTTGTATCCCCCATAGACAGGGTACGAAACGGAGCATGTCCCGGCCAGAACGAGGGATGGTCGGTATCCCAAACCAGGAGATTGGCCAATGCGCCGGGCACGATTGCACCCACCGTAAATTGTGGATGAAGCACCCCTGGACGTTGCCATACCCTCGACAACACATCTTGGCAGCGATCACCCACCTTGTCATGGTTACCACCCGCTCCGGTGCGATGAAATGCCTCCCTCCGTTGCCAAACTAACTCAGCGTCTTCGAGCCGACCGGTCTCCAAAAAACGCTCATAAGCGGGTGTAAACACTGTACCCACTGTTCGCTGACCCTCTACAAATCGCAGCTCCTTTTGGAGATTCATTGAATCATTGCTCGCTGCGCAGTCGGTTGCTACCACCCACGGGACTCGAGCGGAGCGCCATTCTGAGACCCGAGCGGGAAAACCAAAAACAAGCTGACTATAGGGACAATAAACGAGCGCGTTGTGACCGTTTTGCCTCAGTAGGCTCAAATCAGATCGCGAGGCGTACAACGCATGAGCCCATAACCCCTGCGGCGCAGCTTCCAGCACACCAAGGCGCGCCAACCACTCCGTTGGCGAACAATGGTAGCGCTCATACACCCGACGTACTTCCTCAATCGACTGGGCCAGGTGAGAATGAATAGGTATTTGGACCCTATTGGCCACTTCTACGGCCCGCTGCCACAATGACGCGCTCACCGTATCGGTCGCGTGGGGCCCAACGCTCGCGAATATACCTCGAGCAATACGTCGAGAGTCCGTCGCTAATGCTTCGGTCTCCGCTAGTGCCACATCCCAGCCCTCACACCGCGGCCCTCTTTCATCCTGCAGGGTTGGCGCAACAACCCCGCACAAGCCAGTGTCCATCAGAGCGTCCGCAACCGCAGTTCCCTCGTAGTAGTGATCCCAGACCAGCCCGACCCCATGCAGCATACTCTCTAGAGCGCCGAGCCGTGCAAATGCGCGAACATCAGCCGGCTCCATGGCCGCTTCCACAAGGAAAAAGAAACGCTCCACCATATTTCCTGCAGTTGCAGACTCAAGCTCCGCCGCCCGGAGAGCTGACAGCGCCAAGTGGGTGTGAGCATTAACGAATGCAGGCGTGACCAACCGATCACCTAAGTCTATCAAGCGAGCACCCGCGCGTACCGCGAGCGCATCAACCCCACTGCCCTCTAAATCTAGGGGCCAAACCGCTTGGATGTACCCCCCTTCCATAAGGATACTCGCCGGCTCAATCACTAAGCCATCACCATCAGGGAGAACGGTACGACGAGAAACCAGCAGCGTACGGTCATGTGGCGCGGAAAAAACCATAGGGTCAGACTTCACGGCTATACGTGGTTCATTGTTTATTGCTCGTCCCCACAACTAGAGCAAGCAACCTGAGCGATAGGCTGTTCTTTACTTCAAAAAACCTGCTCTGGAGTATATGCCGCCCCGAATGCTCCACAGCTAAAGTAAGATAACCTCGCTCTGGTTGCCAACCTCCGCCCATAAGCTCAAGTTCTTCCCGTCCTCCGGTTATTCAACACCCGTACCCGATCGAAAGAAGTCTTTCAGCCGCAAGATCCCAAGCGAGTCACCATGTACGTGTGCGGACCTACCGTTTATAACTATGCTCATATCGGTAATGCTCGTCCCCCGATCGTTTTTGATATCTTGTTCCGCCGGTTGCGTCAGCTCTACGGAGAAGATCACGTCATCTACGCCCGCAATATCACCGATGTAGATGACAAGATTATCAATGCAGCCAAGGAGCAGTCGATACCCATCCGTGAAATCACTGAACGATTTACGGATATTTACCGGGAAGACATGTCCGCCCTCGGTGTTCTCTCCCCGACCCTAGAACCCACGGTAACCGCCAATATGGAGGTCATCATCAATATGCTACAGCGATTGGTGGCCTCCGGACATGCCTATGTAGCTGAGGAGCATGTCCTGTTTTCCGTCGAAAGCTACGCCGAATACGGTCAGCTCTCCGGTCGGAGCCCAGAAGAATTACTCGCCGGAGCAAGGGTAGAGGTAGCCCCATTCAAACGACATAGCGGCGACTTTGTTTTGTGAAAACCCTCCTCAGAAAACCAACCAGGATGGGAAAGTCCCTGGGGGCGCGGGCGACCAGGGTGGCACCTAGAATGCTCGGCCATGATCGAGCGATATCTTGGCGAGACCATAGACATTCATGGCGGAGGTATCGATTTGGTCTTCCCCCATCACGAAAACGAACGAGCCCAGTCAGTGGCCGCACATCATGGGTCTCCCCTTGCTCGATTTTGGATGCACAACGGTTTCCTCCGCATCGAGTCCGAGAAGATGTCCAAGTCGGAAGGCAATGTCCTTTTGGTGAATGAACTGCTGCGCCAGTACCAACCAGAAGTCATTCGCTACACCATGCTCTCCGCCCACTACCGTCAGCCCCTCGACTGGAGCCAAGCAACTCTTCATCAATCAACCAAAAATCTTGATCGACTATACCGGATTTTGGACGAAACCCACGATCTTACCCCAATGGAGGGCCCGCCACCCGAGGCCTTTATGGAGGCGATCGATGACGACCTTAATACGCCCCGCGCCCTCGCAGAACTTAATGAAATTGCTAAAAGAGCCAAAAGCGGGGCTTCGGTCGATGCACAAACCACCGCCAGGGGCCAACTTGTAGCCGCTGGCAAACTCCTGGGATTGTTGCAAGTGGCCCCAACAACCGGGCTACTTACCCCTGATCAAGGTCTCAGCCATGAACTCGCCGCCCATGTGGAAACCCAGATCCAAGCCCGGGCAGCAGCCCGCAAGAATCGGGACTTCGCACAAGCAGACGCCATCCGTAACGCGCTCGAGAAAGAGGGTATCGAACTGGAAGATAGCCCCTCAGGCACTACGTGGCGCAAGATATAGACCCGAAGGTCTGGCAAGGTTGGCAGCCAACAAAACATCAGACCGATAGCTGGGAGTGCAGCAGCTAAGTGCCACGCTGTTACAACAAAGATCACTTGAAGTTGATTCTGTAAGAATCAACAAGTGGTCGCGCAGCGGGCCTTTGCCCCGCAAAGAAGCAGGAGCTTGGGTTCAACCCAAGGGATTTCTGCTGTAACTCACCCTCCTTCCCGTAGATACCGCGCCGCATCTCGTGCAAAATAGGTCAAAATAGCTTTTGCCCCCGCTCGCCGAATACCCAGAAGACTTTCTAGAACCACGCTTCGCTCTTCAACCCATCCTCGAGCACCGGCCGCTTTTATCATCGCATACTCACCAGAAACTTGATAAGCGGCGATCGGAAGGGTACTCGCACTAGCTAATGCACTAATAATATCCAAATACGGCCCGGCCGGCTTGACCATCAGCATGTCCGCCCCCTCCGCCTCGTCCAGCTCTGCTTCCCGCAACGCTTCCACCGCATTGGCAGGATCCATTTGATAGGTCTTCTTATCTCCCGACTTTGGAGCAGAATCGAGCGCATCTCGAAATGGCCCATAATATTTGGAAGCATATTTAGCGGTGTATGAGAGGATAGAGACCTCAGTATATCCAGCCTCATCCAACCCCCGCCGAATAGCCGCAACCCGTCCGTCCATCATATCAGACGGAGCAATAATATCCGCCCCTGCATCCGCCTGGCTAACGGCCTGCTTGACCAAGACCGCAACCGTATCATCGTTCAGGATCCGCCCGTCTTCAGTCACGATTCCGTCGTGGCCATCAATGTTATATGGATCCAATGCCACGTCGGTGACGATTGTAGCCTCCGGAAACCGACGCTTGATCGCGCGAATCCGTCGCTGGACCAAACCCTCTGGATTGTACGACTCCTCACCGTGCTTGGTCTTGAGACCTTCCTCTACCGCTGGAAATAGTACAAAGGCGCGCACCCCTTCGCTCAAAGCCCCTTCCACTTCGGCCAGCAATGAAGTTTCGTCGTGGCGAGCCGCTCCTGGCATGGAGCCAATAGGTTCCACACCACGACCGTCGTGGACAAAAAGGGGATAGATAAACGCGTCCGGGGTCAGGTGTGTTTCTCTCGCAAAGCCCCGTACCACTGAACTCTTGCGGTTTCTTCGAGGCCGCTGCAACATGGATAGGTAGGTCATGGCGATACTCTGCGCCTCGGTTGGCTTGCACGCAATACCTGGCGCCACAAGGCACCCCACCGATCTGGGACGCTCACAAAATGAACGTCGTTTGGTTGACGGACTCACGCGTCGAGCAACGAAAATTGAGCCCCGTTTTGCAAGATGAACACGACTCCCGGTCCGCTTCCTATGGCCAACTTCTGAACATTCAGGCAAACCGGTTACTTCACAATAGTTCCGCACCGACCTTAGCCATCCGCCCTAGAGAAGATTGAGCCAGTGACCACACTTCTTTCGTTTAGTATGCAAGTAAGACTGAGAGTGCTGGTTCGGCGCTATTTCTAAAGGCAATCGCTCTGTCACTTGAATCCCATACTTTTCGAGTCCAGCAACCTTGTCTGGATTGTTCGTGAGCAAACGAACCTTGTGGATATTCAGCTCATGAAGCATACCGGCCGCAATATCATACGTACGTAGATCCGCCTCAAAGCCGAGCTGGTGGTTTGCCTCAATCGTGTCTACACCTTGACTTTGCAGAGCATAGGCTCGAATTTTGTTTCCGAGCCCAATACCTCGCCCTTCCTGGCGCAGGTATAGCAAAATTCCGGATTGATGGGAGGCCAAGGTTTCAAGAGCCCCCGTCAATTGCTCGTGACAATCACACTTCAACGAGCCAAACACTTCAGAGGTGATGCACTCCGAATGGACCCGACAATGGAGGCCTTCCTCCGTTTGACAACCATCACCGAAAATTAAAGCCACATGCTCTTTGTGGGGATCCGAGATTCCGTTAGCGATTTCCCGATAAACAACTAAGTTGGCCGTACCATATTGCGTTGGAAGCTCGGTTTGAGCGTAGCGTACGACCTCACGCCCCGAGGACGGTATGATGCTTGGTGGGCAAATCATGATATTCTACAGACCCGCAGGATGCGGGGGCAACGCGGAAGCTAGGCACCACCGTTCAGCGTGTCAACTCGATGAGCACCCTGACTCCCACCGAAGAGTACGCAGGAGATGAGTTCACCTTAGCCTTGAAGCGTTGTACTGGACTTCCCTGATGTCGACCCATCCAGAGCGCCTTCATATCCGCCCAGACCCACCGTTGCCCACCCTGGTGCTTCGTGCGTGTGTAGGCGGTATACTCATGGGCCTCGCTAACCTCGTTCCTGGCATCAGCGGTGGCACCATGCTTCTGGCAGCTGGCGTATATCCACAATTCATCAACTCAATAGCCGAAGTTAGTACTTGTAAGTTCAAACAAACCTCCCTCCTTACCCTCGGTACGGTGGGTCTGTCTGTTATTCTGTCGATACTGCTTTTCGCTGGTCCAGTGCGCGATCTCGTAGTCCATTATCGCTGGGTTATGTACAGCCTGTTTATCGGCCTGACCCTCGGAGGTTTACCGGTGGTATGGAAGATGGCCCGTCCCACCACACCGGCTCTGGCTGGCGGCATTGTGGGCGGCTTTTTGATCATGGGCACCATCGCCTGGCTTCAAGCCAGTTCTCATCCCGCCGCTGCCGAATCCTCGGGCCCACTCATGATGGTACTCGCTGGACTCGCCGGAGCTAGCGCAATGATCTTGCCCGGGATTAGCGGAGGCTACCTCCTACTGGTGCTTGGCGTATACGTACCCATCCTCACTGCCATTTCGAATTTTGTCGAAGCTCTCAAAGCAAAAGATATGGCCGCACTTATCACTCCCGGAACCCAAGTCATCCTCCCGGTTGGGATCGGAGTTGTTGTTGGCATACTCGCAGTATCTAACATACTTCAGTGGGCACTCGATCGTTTCGCTAAACCAACTCTTGGTGCCCTCCTTGGATTCCTAGTCGGCGCAGTAATCGGACTTTGGCCATTCCAGCGTGGTATCCCGCCGCAGATAGGAAGTTTGTTCAAAGGGAAGAGAGTCACCCAGGATCTATTGGACACACTGGAACCTCATAAATATCCAACAGAGTATTTCTCGCCAACCGGAATGCAGATAGCAGCAGCCGTAGGACTCGTAGGTTTGGGTTTTGTATTGACCGCTCTAATCGCGCGATGGGGAGATAATGGGCCTCAACAACTGGGCACGTCCGCCTGACACGAACAATCGTCACTCGGCCATCTTCGGTTAGCTATGCTTAGCCACCCTCCGAGTTCGAACACTCTGGCCAAATAGGTACTTCGCGGCAGTTCCACGCCGCCCTAAAGACACGCCTTAGAGCAATCGAACCACTGGCTGTTCCCTCATCATATACTTCTTCGAGCGCAAGTCGTAGACCGTCGCACATAACCATCTTTCCGCATTCACACCAAATGCGATCTCTAACCTGGGCTTTCTATCTCCAGGTGGGTGAGGAGGTCTAAGATAGCCAAGCGTAGGATTCGCATCGTTCAAGGGAATGACCACTCCATCATCTCCTCCTGATTCTCCGCCCTTCTCGTTCGTTACTGCTGGCGCTGCAGCCCCTCCCAACTTGTGGAGCTGCCCATCTTTGTCCCAAATGAACTTCCGCTCATCACCATACTTCTTGCCTACCTCACAGATCACCAGCTTAAAGATAGTTTCAGGTGTCCCTAGCGAGCAGGTTGGAACCAGAGGACGTTTCCAAAAATCCATCTGGGTGGGAAACCGAGTACCTTGGGGAATGATCACCGAGTACTGCTTTTCGTGAGTTTCAAGATCATGAGTAACAAACGCGTAGTCATGAACAATGTAGTCGGACTGTGCCGACACATCAGCGGCATACGCACTCGCTCCGAAGGCTACCGCTTCAAATGGCTGCCAAGCACGCACCACATCCCGTCCAAAACGTTTCTCGAAGATGGGATAAACACCAGGCAAAAGGGTTGAGCCCCCAACCATGAGTACGTCCTCTACCGCTTGTTCCGTAATCCCCTCTTGAGCCGCTCGTTCCATCACTTCGTTGGTGCAAGCCTCAAGCGTTCGGTAAAGGCCCCGCTCTTCCAACAACATCCGTAGCTCGTCTTTGGTAACCCTAATATGAGGTGTTTCCCCCCGCACTCGCTCTTCGAAGCGATGAAACTCATCGGGGGGCATCGGAAAAAATACTTGCTCATCCTCAAAGAACAACGCCTCCTTGAGCCGGCATGCTTCCGAGCGCATCATTCGTCCCCATTGCGCCAGCGTCTCACCAGATCGGGCTGACGGTACTGGGTACTTGAGCTGACGGCACAGATCATCCAATAGCCAATCATCCACTACCCGTCCCCCCAGTGGTCGACCCGCTTTCGCAATCACCCGACAGGTACCCTGCTCCATCTCCTTGGCCGCTAAAGAAACCAATGCGATGTCTAAGGTTCCGCCACCAAAATCAACGACCAAGGCCAACCGATTCTGCTTGAGACCCAACCCATAGCCAATAGCCGCTGCAACCGGCTCATCAACAAACCGAACCCTCTTCACGCCAACGAGCTTCAACGCCTCCATCATCTCCGCTCGGTACGACTCATAAGCATCCACCGGAGTGGTGAGCACGAGGTCCCGAATCCGTTCGCCAGTAGTCTCCCGAACCTCCCTGAGGAGCTCCCTGAAGAATAGTCGTACCACTTCTCGGGCCGACAATGGCTTACGACCAAGACGAGCTACAGTGCGCAACGGGGACTGCCCGAGAACAACCTTAAAATCGATAGCAAAAGAGGGCTGGGGTATGTCGGTGTTACGCTCGTGCGCTCTGCGTCCAATAAACCCCTGGCGGCCCCAAAAGACTCGACTGGCCAGCGGACGCCATTTACCCGCCTTCGACCAAAAATCAAGGTTTTCAAAGGCCTCTACTGCACTCGGAACCAAGGTGGGAGCTTCCAAATGGTCAGCACCACCTGGACGCCGACACACATTAGGAAGCTCCACCATGCGTGGCCTTCCTTCCGCTCGGTTCCATCGAGCGATGCCCGTATTTGTGCTACCAAAATCGATCGCCCACATTTACGCTTCGTCCTGCTTCGTGGCGAATAAGCCACGAAGAGCTACCCGATGCAGATCGGCATCTCCCGAACGCAATCCTTGGGAGCGAGCCTGAATCGTAGCGAGAGCGGCTTCATTCGGTCCCAGCTCAAAACACGCATTGGAGGGAAGCTGAACAAGGTCCACCACATCTTCGTTGAGTTCGCAGATGTCTCGATTCTCAACCGCCCCTTCTATCCAGCGAAGCGGTAATCCCTGCGTTCGGCACACGTAGGGACGGTGCGGATACACCCGGCATAAACCATCATCATCAAGCAAAGCACACTGTCCCTCTGGAGCCGCCTCTCCATTCTCCAACATCTCGGCGTAGTGTCGTTTCAAAACCTGGGCCTCGACCTCAAAGACAGTCAGATCATCGACACAGCAACTCGAGCATTGAGGTTCACATCGCAGTTTTGCTGGGTAGCCGCGTATGTGGTTAGCAGCCATCTGATCAACATGGTGATGGAGCCGAATGACTTCCTGGGTGGCGTCAAATACCTCTGAGCTCACCGAAGCTATCATAGTCGATCTCGGAGCACGAGTTATAGCTATGTCGAACGATAACCCTTTGGGACCTCGACCTCTGACTCATTCGGTGCTCACCAACACCACTAGAACCAGCTCCGGTAGACCCGGAGGAACCTCATCCATACCCTTGTAAAGACTGACCACCAAGCCATTTAGTGTTTCCCATTATCAGAACGGACCGGACTAGGCCGTGTCTTTACCCTCCGGATGCGGAGCTGACGCCGTAGCCCGTGTTTGTGAGGGGTCGGCCACGGAGGGAGGGTACCGGATGTACAGGGCCGAGGTGCCCGAAAGGGGGGTGAAGCCACCGACCACGCACAAATGTGGGAAATAAGTCAGAACGCGGGCCGGAGGGTAAAGACACGCCCTAAAGACCCCTCTAATTTTCGAGTCTTCCTGGGCATGGAGTACTTCCTCTCGGGCCTCGACGTGATACGGGAGAAAGGCATGGTGCGCGGTGTGCGGTGGAGAACCTGGCTCGGCCTGGTGCCCAACGATCTCAAAAGCTTCGCCACCCTCGCTGAGACTCGTCTTCGACAGACCAGAGGAGAATCATGTGAATGGTTGGCAGAAGAGGCTGTTCTAAGTGTTCGCGGAGAACACCAACGTACGATCCTGCTGAAACCAGTCTTCGAAACCTACCGGATGACCCCCCGGCGCTCCCGCCTTCAGGTGCTAGACCGCTTACTCGCTCCCTCTCCATCATTTCCGGATCTTGTCACCGCCCAACCCAATATCCTTCCCGCGATCCGCAATCGATACACCTTCGGAAATGAACTCCGATACGCAGCCCGACACTGGACCTCAGCGCCAACTCGCATACCTCCCATCCAACCGATGGCGGAACATCTCGGCATTGTCTTGGTTTATGACGAACCAGAGACCGTACGCATGTTGGGTCAAGATCAGCTATCGGCATGGCAGATCTCATTTGATGAAGCTCTTGAAGTGGCTATCGACAATCTGAGATGCCAAAGCGAAGCGGACTGGCTAGCGATCAGGCCCGGACTATTTGCATCTCCCTATGCCGACTTCCACGATGCCGCCCGGATATGTTTACCCGATGTCTTTCATCGTCTACCGATTCGTGGACAACCGGTGGTCACAGTTCCCAACCGCAAAACAGTCCTCGTGGCCGGAGACCGCGACCCACTCGCCCTTCAAGGGCTTTTTGAGCTCACTCTTAGCAAACTCCAAGAAGACCGCCCCATATCTGGCATTCCTGTGCAACATGATGGGCGGCAATGGGCATCCTGGGTGCCTGACACTGAGTACCCTCAGCTGTGTGGGTGGTCTGAGCTCCGAGCCAAAGAGATTAGTGCCGCGTATGAGCTCCAGCGTGAATTGCTCACCCTCACGATCGGTGAACACCACAGCCCCTCAGTCGTCCCCATTCCTGTAGGTGCGTTTATTCGTACGGGATGTGTTTGGCCAAACGAAGGTACCCCGCTCCTTCCGGCCGTGGACTTTGTCCTGTTTGGTGACGATCATGCCGGAGTCCAGGCGGTCCCTCTTCGAACCGTGCGCGAGCATCTCCCTCACCTTCTTGAACGAGCGGAAGTTTGGCCACCCAGATGGCGAGCCCTAAGGCATCCATCTATTGATGAACTTCGAAAATTGGCTCCTATTCCGGTTCAGTCTCTGTCACCATCCTCTCATTTATAATCCTATAGGAGGGAGTACAACGGACCATCAAACCAGTTGGATTGATATCAACTGGTCGCCGCAAGCCCGCGGAGTCGCGTGGTGAACAGCAAAAGCTAGAGCTCAGTTCAAGGGATGTCAGCTATATGGCAGAAATCACTTGGGTTGAACCCAAGTTCCTGCTTCGATACCGGGCTATGCCCCCCTGCGTGACCACTTGTTGATTCTTACAGAATAATTCAAGGGGTCTTTGCTGTATCAAGCATATCGCCCACATATTCAGGATAGCACCGATCGTCACTGCGCAATCGCTGACAATCAGCAAGATCGGATGAAAATTTCACGCCACAAGCTCCTACTTATACTATTTCTAACATCTAGAACGAACCGGTGTAGCCGGAATATGGAACTATCATCCGAGGTCATGTTCATTGGAAGCTATAACGTCAGAGGGAGCAATTTAGTCATCTAATTGCAACATACGCTACGTAAGCATTTCAAAAAATATGTTTTATATATCAAAAACAGCATCTAACCCAAAAGCCCATATTCTGAAAGCTTGCAGTTTAGTTGGCTTCGGTTGAGCCTCTGCTCTCACAGCCGATTTGATCGAGTGACCATATTCACGTAGAACGTTTCGCGTTTGTATCACTGGTTGTCGCCTATCAGCTGAACTAGGCAAAGAACTATCGTAAAGAGCCCTAGACTCCTTGCTATATGTGTACCTCTCCAGCTCTCTATCCTCACTCCTCGGTCAACAAGGCTGAAGGCTACTCTCTCCACAGTCAGCTACTCATTTCAGCCAGACTCTTCGCAACAGTTACGCGTTGACCTTAAATACACTGCTAGTAAGTAGTATATTACTCACGGAATTCATCTATTTGCTTCTGACAACATCTCGCCGAATTTTGTTCGGAAGAAAGTAATAACCAAGCGTAAAATTTCATCCAACATGTGGTATTTTGGGCTATGCATAACATCAACCGCTTGACCACTCTCGCACAAGATTGACAGACTAACCCACAAGCTCTTGTGGGTTAGTCTGCTCTACTTAGCGCAAACTCTCCACCAAAACTGGTGAGTTGGTACTTCCCACTGAGAACTTCCATCGATATATCATGCTTGCCTATATTAGTCCCCTCAGCAGTTCAGAGAACTCCTACATTCAAATACAAAAAGAGCTACTCGAAGAACTTGGATTCGAGGTTCGCCCCTTATCCATTGCTTCCGCGATAAAAGGCCAATGCTTTGGAATATTCCGTCGAAAAAACGTGATCATGGTTCATTGGCTCGAAAATCGGCTCTTCAAGCTTGGTACACCAAGTCGCGGGCTGAGTGTGGGTGGTCTACTCAGTTTTGCAGGACTATCTACGCTCTTGTTAATCGCTCGTTCGAAAACGCTCTATTTTGTTCACAATCATTCAGTACACGACGTACCACCTCAGCTTGTAGGTCTATCCCAGCAGGTCATTGGTTGGTTGCGCAGCATTGCTGACATTCGTATTGTCCACGACCCGACCTTTGTTGATCAGTATCAAGCCCAGTACCTACCTCATCCCTTGTACGGTGATCTAGAGAATCAAAACACAGAGCTTTCCAGCAGCGACCACAAAACATCTTCCCCACAGTTTCTTATCATTGGTACGGTGAGACCTTACAAAAATATTCACAAATTTTTACACTTTTGGCCCGAAAATACCCCATTGTCTATCGCTGGCAAGGGACCCGAAGAGTACGTACTTCTTCTTAAGAAGATTATCTGCGAACGAGCGCTGAATAATACAGTCTCCATCGATTCCAGGTTCTTCGAAGACGATGAATTCATGAACCTTTTGAACCGCCATGACGTGATCATTCTTCCTCATAGACAGAACGCCAATCTTGTGAGTGGCGTCTTCTTTGCTGCTATCGGGCGCTCACGCATTATTCTCGCTCGAGAAACGCCGTTCATTGCCTGGGTCAAGAAGCACATCCCGGGTATCTATTCTTTCCAAAACGACGAGGACATCCCCAGCATTGTAAAAGAGATACAGCGAGACTGGCCTGATCTTACCCGCAATAGCTCATCAAGCGCAGCCGCTTCGCTGTTCGGAACTAATGTCTGCCTCAATGCGTTTCGCTCCCTACTTAAATTGGATGAAGATGAACAACCATGACTCATACTGCGCATTGACCAGCACCAAACTTTTGCTACAAAGCTGCTCCCAGGAAATAAGCACCCAAAACGAATAAGCAACACATACTCAACAAGTAGGCATGATGCCTCAACAAGTAGGTAAGATGCCACCTATACGCAGTGTTGTTGTAGCTTCGCACAATAATTTTGCGGAAAGTTCCATATAGATATTTTCGGCGCAATGCAAATATTGATGGTGCATTCGCCCCACAAATCCCTATAACTCGTCCCTAACCACCCGAACACCTGGCGATTTACGGTCTCACCCTATCAACAGCCTCTTCAACAACTAACTATGCTAGGGCGTGTCTTTACCCTCCGGACCGCGTTCTGACTTGTTTCCCACATGGGTGAGGACTCTGGCTTCGCCACCTTTCAGGCCTCTCGGTCCGATACATCCAGTACCCTCCCTCCGGGGCCGAACCTTCACACACGCGGAATACCCCCGTCATCTCCGCCGCCAGAGGTTAAACTGGCCCCCCTCCGAGTCCGCACGTTCCGACAAACCAGTACTCAAACATGATTCTAGCAGCCGGTTGATTTGGCCATGTGTGCAACAACTTGAGTTCAACCCAAGGCATTTCTGCTGTAGTACAGTGCCTTATTTATATACCGCCAACGGTCCGTACGGATATAATCAGAACGTTCCAGCCCATACCTAATATCTATCCACCAACTCGTCACACTCAGGATTTTCGTCTGAGGCAGTATCTTAGTTCTCAATTCTTTGCTAATCTTGCAACACATAAACTTGGGCGCCGGGCGCAAGAGTTTTCAGGCTAAGAGTCTTAGCATCACGACCGTAGAGCAAACAACAAGGGGTCTTTGCTGTAACGTCGGCGTGGAGTTATAGCGAAGTGACTGAAGGTACGAACTCAGAGAGAGACCCGGTTAGGCCTCATTGCGCGACCACCTAGCAAACTTGAGAAATCTCTCGAGGTTCACCAAGTGGTCTCTACGGCAAGTCTGCCTGGCAGACACCCAGATCCGTATTTGAGCTCTTGGATCCCCCTGCTACTAGAGAGACTTTACAAGCTCCTGAACCCAGGCCTGAACACGTTCTTGAGTTAAGCCTTCCTGGTTTTCTGCATCCGTCATAAGGCCAATGAACTTACCATCAACAACCGCCTTCGAGTCCTCAAATGAATACCCTTCTGTAGGCCACTGACCGATAAGACGAGGTCCTAGAGGCTGAATTTGCTCCCATAGAAGATACAAAGCATCCCCAAAAGTATCTGGGTAACCTTCTTGGTCGCCACATCCAAACAAAGCTACTGTTTTCCCGGCCCAATTGGATTCAGCTAGCTGGGGCAAGAATTTATCCCAGTCATCCTGCATCTGACCAACATTCCAGGTCGGTATTCCCAAGATGAGAACCGAATATTTATCAAAATCTTCTGGACTTGCCTTTTCGATATCCACCGGTTCTGCCGACTTATCACCAAGTTCATTGGCAATCAGTTCCGCCACATCCGTTGTATTTCCAGTGGTACTGCCAAAAAATATCCCAATTTCACTCATATTTCTTTCCCCAGTAGCTATGGCCGAACCCTGAAGGGATTCAGAAGCCATCTCTTTGTCTGTAGGTAGATTCTAGTATTGCTAATAATTCTCAAGAGCAACTTGCAGTTGAGATTTTTTTTCCATGTTTCGACAACAGTGCACCTCGAAGCAAAACCGCTGCGCGGCTAGAGCTGTGACAAAGCCCCACAAAATCTCTGAGTGGAAGACGAAGCCGCTACGGGACCCAGTCCTCGTGGTGCTTCCGCATCAAATGTGCATTCGGCAAATCCAGATTCTCCGGATCAGGCCCACAGACTTGATTGAATGAGCATCGATCGGTAACTTCTCACAAGTGCTTTAGCTAAAGGGCAACAAGCACGTTGGGTAATATCTTGGAGGTCATCATTACTGCTCTCGGTCCAGATAACGTCGGTCTGGCTGATCCTATCATTCACGACGTCACCCGCCGCGGAGCACGAATCTCGGAGATCCAAATGTACGACCATGACGAAGAGCAAATTTTCGCCATGTTGTGTCGCCTGGATATCAACTCAACAGAGTTCGACCCCCTTCAAGACGTAATGACCAGCATTGGCCAGCACACCGGGCTAGCAGTGCGGGTCTGGAGCAGCGAGCGCCGAGCCCACCGCCCTCGGCTAGCTATTTGCTGTACGTACCTCGACCCAACCCCAAGAGCCGTACTCCAAGCGATTCGCGATGGTGAAATCAATGCTCACGCTGCTGTATTGATTTCGAACCGCACCCAACTTGAATATCTGGGTCACGAGTTTCAGATTCCGTTTCGGGCCGTTGGGGACGAACAAGGCGTACCCGACGACAGCAAAATCGTCGAAGCACTAGATGAATTCGATGCCGACTACGTGGTCCTCGCTCGATATATGAGGATTCTCCCTGCTAGTACCTGCTGGCAATTCGCCGGGGGACGTATCATCAATCTTCATCACGGGCTTCTTCCCGGCTTCCCTGGCTTTCGCCCGTATCACGCCGCTTATGCCGCGCGTATGCTAACCTTTGGTGCTACGTGCCATTTCATCATCCCTGAACTCGATGCGGGTAACCAAACCATCAACCAACGAACGTTCTCCGTCGCTCCCGGAACCCCTCTTAAGGAAATCATCAATCTCGGGCAGTCCCAGAATGAACCCCGGTGTCTGGTGGAAGGTGTTCGCCGAGTGGTCGACCGGGAAGTCTGTCTCCATTTCCACCGGGTGGTCGCAAGACGCTAAGCGGACCGAGCAAAGCCAAAGGCACTGCAAATGTTTGATACGTAGACCAAGCGCGGTGCATGAAGCCTTCTCGATAGCCTGAAAAGAGCAAGCACTGCAACATGGCACCGCAACCAAAATGTTATTCACAAAAACTATGCGCGACAAACCATGTTTGATGGGCTAAATCGAATCCAATGACTTCCTTGGGTTCGTGGCCCCGGATATCTCAACTAAAGTACAAAAAGTATACCATAAGGTCCGCTCCGCCACGGTTTACTGCGTTACCAGAGAGCCATGAATTTGAGCTCATTGATGATTTCTATTTCAAGATAGAATCCCCGTCGCACACATCAGAACACAGAATTCCTAAAGGATTTTCGTTCGACAGCGCATCAATTCCCCGTCCGTTCTGGTCTATCGTATACGGCCCCTATCACCCCCATGTGGTCCGCGCATCGTTGATTCATGACTATTTTTACTACACTCACACCATCTCTCGCAAAGAGGCTGACGATACTTTCATTCAGGTTCTTTACGCCGATCATGTTCCCACCCCACGAGCCATCCTGATGTGGTTAGGGGTCAGGCTCTTTGGTAGACGCTACTGGCGCAATGCCTCAACGCATGTGGAAAAGTTGCAACAACTAGGCATTGACATTCCTGCCAGTGCAGCTAAACCAGCCCTCACCCCAAAGCAAGTCTTGCCCACAGCACCTAGCCCTACCCAACAGCCACTCCATTCCGATTTGGAACTCCCTCCTATCACCCAACCACTGGACGACCCGGATAGACGTCCACTCTCGTCGGCAACCTACGAATCCTGAGAGCCCCAACAATGGAACCCAGCGACCACAGATTCTCGCTATCCTGCCCAAAAGAACCACTCAGCCAAACCTCGCGGAGTAACCTTGGGCTCTCGCAGATATAAACAAGACCACTTGCTTTGTTCTATTAGAATCAATAAGAGGTCGCGCAAGCGGGGCATAGCACCGCGGAGAAGCTGGAACTTGGGTTCTACCCAAGGGATTTCTGCTGTAGCACGCTAAGCTGAGCATAGCGAAAAAGCTTTTGTTCAACCCAATTGATCTCTACTATGAAGATCACCGACGGTATACTTGTCCAACCAGGGACAGTAGATTGATTGCAACCCATACGAATTATAGAACACTCCTGACTTTAACCATGCTGTATTTTTAGCATTGTTGCTTTTGCATATATACAATACTATATCTGTTGACTGAGCCTCTTTTGCATAAGTATTTAACAGGCAAGTAGGTATAGCTCACGGTCCACTTTCTCTAGAACATTTGATGATGAAACCCTTTTCACTGTAAAATTACTTGCATTGAACCTCGAGAAATCTCTGGCCCCACCTTAGGGTGTGTCTTCAAACTCCGGACCGCATTCTGGCTTGCATCCCACATTTGTGAGGGCTCGGTGGCTTCGCCACCCTTTCAGGCCTCTCGGTTAGGTACATCCAGGCCCCTCCCTCCGGGCCCGAACCTTCACACACGCGGAATACGGCGTCATCTCCGCGGCCGGAGTTTGAAGACACGCCCTAGCAGCCGGTTGATCTAGCCCTGCACGCATCTATGGGCCGGTCTTTCCGTGAAAGGTCCTGACCACGAGAAGTCTCTCCTCGGTCACGTACCCCCAGGTACGCTCGCCTCGTCGTCAGAGCGTTTAACAAAAAGCCGGGCTCGATAGCTACACACAGGACTAAATCA
>JAHQVK010000252.1 GCA_019634385.1 Myxococcales bacterium
AGCCTTGATGGGAACGACATCGCCACTCATGACCGGGAATGGTCGATTGCACCCACCGTTGGCAATAACCCCGTCTGAGCAAACCTGAGGAATGGGCTCATTGGTAGGTAGAATAGGCACTTCAAGGGGGAAATTTTGGTCTTTGGTGTTGAGACCGACTTGGCGTATGAGGATTTGCTCAAGATTTGTGGGTAGCCGCCGGCCCACCCATTCGCAGTAGTCTTGAGCTTGCTGGTACGTGACCCCTACCACGGGGCACTGATCAAAACTATCTTCTGATTGGCAGACCGCGCCTTTGTCGACATCGGCTGGGTTTGGTCCGCGGCAGGCTCCAGAGTCGTAGCACAGTTGGTACTGGAGGTTCGTCACCTCATGGACATCCACAGGTAGTGAGCCGCCATCAGGTGGGCTCACGTTGAAGTAGCAGTTGTAGGCAGTGTCAACCGGGGGCTCATCAGCACCGCCATCTACGGGAACATCTCCATCGAAGAGGCGGCTGCATATCCTACTATCGCTTCTGGCCCGCACGTAAATTCGCTCTGGGATGGCTACTTGTCCCTGCACCGTTGGTGGAGGAGGATCGATAGTCTCCACACATGAGTAAACGCTCAAGCCAGTAAGGATGATAGCTATAGGAATAGAGACACGCATAAAAGTAGAGGCATGCATGACTAGAATCTCCCCGTGATGCCGACAGTACTGCCGCCCTTGGTTAACGGATTGATGCCAAATCCGGTTATTTCCACGAGTGGTTTTGACAAAATTCTTGATGCGGTGACTGGCGGAGGCGGTTTCTTTCGGAACCATTTAAACATATAGAAGCCTAATCCACCGGCAATGAGTGTGCTGCCGGTGACAATAGAAATGGTTTGAATTGTCTCGAGGGTGTTCAGCTCATCGTTCGATCGAAGTGAGCTACTGCCGTCGTAGTATGGGCCACTGCGAGATTCAGGTCCCAAGTCTGAATAATAGGGCCGGTTATGCACAAACTCTTGATATAATTTGGGGCCGGCAAAACCTAAGCCCCCTCCAACGACACCAAAGATAAGAAGGTTGCGTCCCCAATCCGAGAGGGTCCCATCGCTGATTGGGGCCTTGTATTTTTTAAGATCAACGCGGATGGGGGTGGTTTGGTCACGGGTTACGGCAAAGCTTTTTGTCAAGCGCTCAAAACCTACCCGTTCCACCTGAATTTGGTGCTCCCCAGCAGGCAAGGCCTTTCTTTGAGTGAATGGAGATAAACCAACAATGGCCCCGTCGATAAAAATACGGGCTCCTGATTGTTCAACGCCGATGGTTACATAACCAACGTTCTCGAGCTCAACGAGATCAAACTCTAGTCTCAGAGGGGAATCGTCGGGCATCGAAAACTCTCTCCGCACTGGTTCATAACCATTGAGGTCAATAAACAAGGTATGGGGTCCAGGTTTGATTTTGGCCCTCAGGTTCGTTTGGCCAATGATCCCCTCGTTGCGATCGTCAAGATACACATCCGCTCCTGGAGGATTGGAGGCTACGCTCAATTCTTGAAAGCGGGCCTTTAGATCCCGACGTAGACGCTCGATGATACTTTGCACATCTGATCGGTCGGGTGCGTTGGGTGCAAGCTCCAAGTATTGTTGGTAGTAGTCGATAGCATCCTCGTATCGAGCCATTTTCTCAAAAGATTTTGCGATGTTGTATAGAGGTGCAGCCTGGGGCGCCTCGTCGAAAGCGGCTTTGAAATTTGTGATGGCACCCTCGAAGTCTCCTCGAGTGTACGCTCGACGTCCGGACATCATACGAGCTTCGTATGGGGAGGTATCGCTGGAGGTTCCGATTTGGCGGCGCAGAAGCTCTATTTTGCCCAAAGCATCCGCACGGTCTCGGCGGTTCGTTTCGAGCTGAGAATACTTTGTGTACCAATCTATTGCCTCTGAGATCTGAGAGAGACGTTCGTGGGATCGGGCTATATTATATGCTAATGCGGGGGTTGGGTTGTGTTCAAAGGCGCGTCTAAATGCCTCAAGGGCGGCGACATAGTCACCATTTTGGTAGTGGGTGCGTCCCACCTGGGCCAGTTGCTCAGCGCTCAACTCTCCAGAGTTGTCTTTGGATAGTTGGAGGAGTTGAGCGGACGATGGACTATTGTTGGAAGGAGTGGATCGGAGATCTCCATTTTTTGATCGTGATTTCCGACTATTAGACGGTGAATCATCCTTAGAAGGAGGTTTCGATGATTGTGGATCATTCGCGTCTGCTTTTTGGGAGGAGCCCGCAGCGCCACTATCACCCTTGGGCTTATCAGCCTGAGCGAAGGTGACGGTTGGACTTAGGAGCAGACATGCGAATAGCCACAACCCTCGGGTTCGGGCCCCAACTACTCTCATAGGGCGGAAACTCCCACGACCTGAAGGCGTTTTCAACGCTGACCTTACCGATGTTGGTCCGTTGTGCAAAAGCCCAGGTTCGGGGGAAGATGTGAACGTCGAGAAAAAGGTGGTTTAGCTCCCGAATTTCTTCGATCGGGAGCTAAAACTTGCGCGCCCTCACGAGGCTGGCGATACGTCGCTTACGTGCGGTAAACCGTACAGCGCCTTCTTGAGGATGTACCTCGTTGTTGCTGAAGCCTGCAGTCTGTGTTATGCGCTGCCACCTCCGAAGGAGCCCTTCGGAAAAACGCACGTTCAAGCCTGAGGTAAGGGTGCTGATATCATCAGCGATACCTCGGACAAGGCGCGAGCGGAGGTATGAACCCATGATCGCTCAGGGTGGAGACATCCTGAGTAGCCCGCATGTACATGCGGGAGGAGACGCTATGTCCACCGTCACCATGAAGCAGATGCTCGAAGCCGGAGTGCATTTCGGGCATCAGACCAAACGTTGGAATCCCAAGATGAAACCCTATATCTTTGGGGCTCGTAACGGTATTTATATTATTGATTTACAGCAAACCGTCGGATTATGGCGACGGGCTTACGATTTTGTGGCGGACCTCGCAAGCCGCGGGGAAAAGATGCTGTTTATCGGTACCAAGAAACAATCTCAGGAAGTGGTTGCAGAGGAAGCTCGCCGGGCGGGCATGTTCTACGTGAACAATCGCTGGCTAGGCGGTACGCTGACGAACTTCAAGACGGTCAAGGGGTCGATCGAAAGGCTTCGCACGATTGATCGAATGGAAACCGACGGCACCTTTGAAAAGCTCCTCAAGAAAGAAGTGCTGACGCTGACCCGAGAGCGCGACAAACTGATGCGTTCTTTGGGGGGGATCAAAGATATGAATCGGCTGCCTGGGGCAGCCTTTATCGTTGACCCTAAGAAAGAGCACATTGCGGTCGCTGAGGCCAACCGTCTCCAAATTCCGGTAGTGGCTATCGTGGACACGAACTGTGATCCCGACATGATCGATTACGTGATCCCTGGCAATGATGATGCGATTCGCTCCATCAAGCTGTTCACGGCGAGCATCGCAGATGCATGCCTTGAAGGGACCAATCGACACCAAGAGTCGCTGGCTGAATCCAAGGCTATGATGCAAGCCGAGTTGGAGAAGAAGGCGGCTCAACGAGACCAACCGCAAGACGGAGGACCCAAGGTTGAACGCGTCTCCCGAGCCATTCCAGAGGCTTCGACGGAGGCTGAGGCTTCGGCTTCTCCCGGCCGACCGGTTATCTAAATCCAACCAATCATTCGAGCAAAACCAACGGTGATCGGCTGATGCCGATCGTTGGCAAGGATAAAGGCAATGGCGATTACGGCTGCACAGGTCAAAAAGCTCCGCGAGAAAACGGGCGCGGGCATGATGGACTGCAAAAAAGCGTTGGCGGAAAACGGCGGCGATGAAGCAAAAGCAATGGAATGGCTCCGTACGAAGGGGTTAGCGGACGCAGGTAAGAAGAGTGGTCGAGTGGCTGCGGAAGGCGCAGTTATCAGCTACATTCATCCTGGCGCAAAAGTTGGTGTGCTTCTTGAGGTCAACTGCCAGACAGACTTTGTGGCTCGTGGTGATGACTTCCAAACTTTTGCTAAGGATGTGGCGATGCAGATTGCAGCGGCTCAACCAGGGTACGTTCGTCGAGAGGAAGTACTGGAAAGTGTGGTTGAGAAAGAGCGGCAGTTGTTTAAGGCCGAGGTCATAGAGTCCGGCAAGCCCGAAAAAATTGCGGACAAGATTGTTGAAGGTAAGTTGAACAAATGGTTCTCGGAAATCTGCTTGATGGAACAGGCATGGGTGAAGGAACCGAAAATGACCATCGAGCAACTCCGAGCGGAAGTGGTTCATAAGACCGGTGAGAACGTTCAAGTCCGCCGCTTTTCTCGATTCATCCTCGGTGAAGGTCTCGAGAAGAAGGAAGAGAATTTGGCGGAAGAAATCGCCAAGATGCAGGCTGCAAAGGGGAGCTGAAGGCCACCGGCCCAAAGTTTTCACTTCAGCTGTTGCCAGGTGCGGGAAAGAGTCCCGCCCTGGCGACTATCACATCCAAGAGTAGCGCTCTCCGGCGCACAAACAGATCCAAGACAAAACGCCCTTTCTGGGTCGTCACTTCCCAACCCACCAGCGGCAATGATGATCTCTCGACCGATTCGATACTTTCCCAGGGGAAATGGTCTCCGTGGACCGTGAGGCCGGTATCGTCGGCTACGTAGTGTATTCTCCAGTAGTAGAGTGTGAATGCCACGTAGAAAAGAATAAAGAAGGCGATCGTCGCTAAGACTCGCGCTGGCAGCCGCTCGTACAGCATGACCCAAACGCCGAGACCAGTCCACGCCAGGAGGGCGGTGAGAACGCTTCCGCGAATCCACCAAGAGGCTCGAAACTCGTGTCGCTGACGGGCAATGCCAACCATGGTGACAATGATACGGCAAACCATCGGGGTTTCGTCAAATGAACGACTTTTTGATGTCACTGTATGAAAGTTGAAGCATCCGGACTCGGGCTGGTGAGTGGAGTGTATCTGTTTAAAACGACTACGATTTGGACAGTTTGTTGCGCACGGTGTGAAGAAGCTCGGCTTTGAGGTCAAACCCGACTACTATCGATAGGGGATGAGCACGGTCATGCCTGGCACCAGGGATCAATCGGTTCTCCATGACTTCCATCAGGCTTTAGAGGCCACTGTTTATGAAGTTGGAACGGTGGTTCGGGGGAAAGATGAGGTGGTTAGGTTATCCCTTATCGCCCTGCTGGCCAAAGGCCATATCCTCCTTGAGGATGTTCCAGGGGTTGGGAAAACGACCCTCGCTCGGGCGTTGGCGAGGGTGATTGGCGGAGAGTTTGCTCGGATTCAGCTGACCGCTGACCTTCTACCGGTAGATATTGTGGGAAGCCCAGTGGTGGAGGCGGATGGGCATAATACACGGTTTAGGCCGGGGCCGATCTTTGCCAACGTGGTTCTTGCTGATGAGCTTAATCGAGCGACGCCGCGGGCTCAGTCCGGTTTACTAGAGGCGATGGCAGAGGGAGCGGTTTCGGTTGATGGGATCTCTCATCCGCTACCGGCACCCTTCTATGTTATCGCCACCCAGAATCCATTTGAACACCATGGTACCTATGCTCTGCCACAGTCTCAGATGGATCGGTTTCTATTTCGGACCGCATTAGGATATCCAGACATGTCGATAGAGCGCGGGCTACTTGTCGGTGATGAGCCACCACCGCCCCCTGAGTCTCTCAACCCTCGACTGACCGTATCCCAACTCTCTCGCTTGTGGTCCGCTGTAGATCAGGTGACCATGGCGCCTGAAGTTGCTGAATACATACAGGCGATGGTGATGGCCACCCGCGAGTCGCCAGAGGTGGACATTGGTGTTTCAACTCGAGGTCTTCTTTTATATGCGCGGGCGGTCAGAGCCAGAGCACTTGTGTGTGGGCGCGCTTATGTAAGTCCTGAAGATGTCTATGTATTGGCGGTGCCGGTGTGTGCTCATCGCGTGGTCCTCAAAGGTGCAGGATCGGAGTCACCTTCACGCGCCCGTGCAGAGGCGTACATCGAAGTCCTCAGACAACGCGTGCCGGGACCAGCCTGGTGAAGAGTATTAGGTCGTTTGTGTTACGGATGTTTCGGCCTGGACTCTTGCGGTGGACGCGCCCACCGCGGCGGGCCATACCTACTTTGCCGGGATTATTTGCGCTCGTATCCCCATTATTTTTGGGATTGGCGGCGGTCACAGCGACCAATAATTTACTCTTTCTACTTCTAGGAGCTACGCTGGGGTCGGTAGTTCTTTCTGGGGTTCTATCAGAACGGAATATTCAACCGATATCGGTTCGATTACGCGGGCTCGAACCAGCTTATGTCGGACGACCCGTTCGTTTGGAAGTCCGTTTTTGTCGACCCCCGAATGTGATTCCAGCTTTTGACCTGCGTTTCAGGGAAGCACCCAATATTATTATTATTCCTCGGTGGACATTCATACCCAAGCCTCCCCAGGTGTTGGATGTTCACATGGAGGTAGTAGATGGTGAAGAGGGCTCGAAGACTGTCGAGCGAATCTTTACCGATCGTGGGTTGGCTCGGTTGCCTCTTTGTGAGTTGTCTACGAGGTATCCGTTTGGGTTACTTGTAAAATCTAAGGATGTTACTCCCTCTCTTGAGATCTGGGTTCGACCGAGGCCGGTCATATGTCCGTCCACCCTGTTACACATGCCAGGAGTACGGAGCGACCAAGGGGTGTCGGTTCGTAAGGGACAAGGGGTCGATGTGTATGCTCTTCGAGAGCGTAACCATCGGGACTCGATACATCGGGTCCATGCGTTGAGGAGTTTGGCTCTCGGGCGAGAGGTTGTACTGGAGATGACCGATATAGAACAGCCGGCTGCTGATATAGGGGTTGCAACCGCGTTATCTGCAGATGCTGAGGCGATGGAACGCGCATTGGAATTGGCCCAAAGCGCCCTACAGCGGTGGCGGTCGGAGGGATATTTGGTCGGGCTTACAACGTTTTCTCAAAGTTTTCGCCCGGGCGATTGTCCACTGTCGGTGTTGTTAGACCACCTTGCGCAGGTGGAGCCTGAGGTCGCATGGAGCAATGGACATTGTCCACGGGTGTGGTTGGTGCCCGAGGGGGCGGTTCCACCGATGGGAACGACGCCGCTATATGTTAGTTCTGATGGTTCGCTCCGTCAGGGGGTGAAGTCAGCGGTATGACCGTCGGGGAGGTACATAGGATAAGCCTCACCGCTACGGTGTTGCTCCCGAGCTTGGGATTACTAGGGGGGTCCACAGTCCTTCATTACGCGACACTACTTTATGCTGGTGCGGTGGTACTGGGCATTTTTGGCTTACACCAGGTTGTCCGAGGTAGGTTACGGACGTGGGGCGTTCATCTGTCTACAGTGATTGTATTTATACTATCACTGTCTCAGTTGTCTTACAGTCCCATAGATGCCGCGTTGATTGTTGTTATGGCCGGGATTATTAACCGATTTTATCTCCGCAGCGGGCAACGAGATGATCTTATTATGGTGGGAGCGGCAGGTGTGTTGTTGACCGCGGTGACGATTGTAACCCCCGGCATTACTTTTGCCATTATTGTCATCTTATTTATGCCCAGTGTTCTTTGGGCCATGTTGAGTGCATCTATCTTAGGCCTGTCTGACCGCTGGTCGCACCCAAGTGAACGGGCACGAAAACGAAAAGAACTGGCCGATCGACCAGCTCCTGCCCTCAGCTGGACACTTAGCTCTTGGGGGTTGTTGTTGATGCTCATTGGCTATATTGCGGTATCCTTTATCCCTCGGTATCGATTTGCCCAGTACTTTACTGCCGGAGGTTTGGTCAACTTTTCTAATGTCGGCACCCGCATGGAGCTTAGTACCGGAGGCGTACGCACGCGTTCGTATGGGACGGTGGCTCTTCGGGTGTATGGTATAAACCGAAGGAACTATGCGGTTGAGGGCTTGTATGCCCGACTCCATGTACTTGATCAGTTTGATGGTCGCAATTTCACGGATAGCCAAGGCCGGGTGACAAGCCATCCCTCCGCTCACAGTGAGCAGTCGGAGGGATGCACCACGCTCGTAGCGCTCCATAGACAGGCCTCACGGTATGAACCTCATCCGGTGGCTGTTTTGGGGCGTAGCCATCCAACGAGGGTGTATATGCCTCGGGTACAAAGTTATGCCAGTGGCACCTGGGTGAAGCGTATTCCCTCAGGAGCGTTGGATATTCGTTATCGTAGCTGTCTCGATAGCCGCCCTCCGGCGCCGATACCGCAAGATAAGCGTGAAGCGGATATATATATGGCTCGATACCTGGATGTCCCTGATTCTCTAGACGAGCGAATATATACCTTGGCCAAGAAAATAGCTGGAGATGAATACTCTCCAGAACGTATTACCGAACGTTTGCTGTCCTATTTTTCTGGGACATTTAGCTATCAACTAGATGGCTTAAAAGGCACTTCGGATGACCCCCTGGTACGGTTTCTTTTCGAAGCCAAGTCCGGCCACTGCGAGTTATTTGCTGGGGCGATGGTGGTGCTTTTGCGGATTAACGGCATCCCCGCTCGCGTAGCCGCTGGCTATTACGGTGGCCATGTCAATCGGCCCGGTCGTCAGTTAGAGTTTACTTCCGATGACGCTCATGCGTGGGTGGAGGTGCTTATAGATGGGTACTGGCGCTGGGTAGATGCCACACCAGAGCGAGAGCGTACCCGGCGGAGAGGAATGGGTTTTGTATGGTTGATGGACATATGGAACGCCCTGGAGAGCTGGTGGTATGAGTACATCATAGATTTTGATGACGAACGGCGGCGGGCCATGATCACCCGCCTGCAAAATGTTGCCTTGTCACCCAGAGAGTGGATGTCTAGGCCCGCCTTGCTTGGTCAACACGGCCAGCAACATCTTCGTCGGTATTTTTCCCTGACTGGGTTGGTGGTTGGCGTTTTGTTCGTGGTGGGAGCTGGCGTGCTACGCCGGCAGCGCGAGCACCGGCGAGTGCGCCGCCTTGGTCTCAAGCTTCGACAAAGCTTGGGCGGTGGTCCCGAACCTCTGGGGGTGCTGGCGGCGGCTCAGCCTGCGACCCTCGAACCCATGGCGCGCCGCGTCGTCGAGCTGTATGAGTCCTACCGGTATGGTCCGGATGCTCATAGGCCCAACCTTGGGAAGGTTCAACAATGCATGCGGGAATGGCTCAGTATGCGCGCTAGACACCGAAGTCGTCAGTCAAGGGAAATTTGAGGTGAAGGTGTGATAGCCGCGGACGGGGACCATGCATGATTCTTGGTTCTTGAGGGCTTGTGCACGTGGGAACTTGCATCTCGGATACGAGCCGGACGATCCTTTGCCGGCTGTGCTCGATGCCTACATCATTGAGGATATTAAGCGGCGGGAAGAAAAGCGGAGGCAAGACGAGGATGAGCGTCGGCCTCGCATACACATCGATCCCGTCCGTCCTGATCCCTGTGAACAGGAGGATGAATCTGATTCGGATGATGATGATGATGATGAGGAAGAGGAGGAGAGTATTCGCATTGACCTTGACAATCCGACCATTCCTGCCGAAACGGAGGGGTTTTGCGCAGTGAATTTCCTCTAAAACCGTATACTTATTGCCAATCCTAGGCCGCTTTCTGGCCTGGCAACGGAGGACTTGGCCGGATGAAGCCAAGCAGCCATTGGCTTTTCCGGGTGGCCACAATGGCTCTACGCAGTCAGTGAACCCCCTCGGTACGCTGGTTTGAAGGCGTGATTTTAAGGTAATCGCTGCTTCGGTGCATGGGTGCCTCTCTTTCTCGCGCGAAGCGTGGTAGAGGGGCCCCATCCGTGAGAGTCCCGCTCCGCGGACCGGCAAGGAGAAGAACGCGATGTCCGATATCACGCATATTCACGCTCGAGAGATTCTCGATAGTCGAGGTAATCCCACTGTGGAGGTACAGGTGGGACTTTCTTCAGGAGCTGAGGGCCGAGCAGCGGTTCCGTCTGGCGCCTCCACCGGCCAGCATGAAGCCCTGGAACTTCGTGACGGCGACGCGGAGCGCTATTTAGGCAAAGGTGTTCTCCGGGCGGTGGCCGCCGTGAACGATGAGATCGCACCAAAGTTGCTTGGTTTTGATGCCAGCGACTCATTCGATATTGATGCCACACTACTGTCGTTGGACGGTACGTCGAACAAAGAGCGTTTGGGGGCCAATGCTATGCTTGGTGTTTCCCTCGCAGCGGCCCGCGCAGCGGCGAGTCATTTTGAAATGCCGCTCTATCGCTACTTGGGTGGTGTGTCCGCACGACTCATGCCTGTGCCCTTGATGAATGTGATCAACGGTGGCTCGCATGCGGACAATGCGCTCGATATCCAGGAGTTTATGCTGGTTCCTCGTGGTGCAGAGAGTTTCTCTGAGGGCCTGCGATGGGGTGTAGAGGTCTTTCATCACCTTAAGAAGATTCTCAAAGAAAAGAAGCTCAACACGGCGGTTGGCGATGAGGGCGGTTTTGCACCGGATCTTCCATCCAACACTGCGGCGCTTGAGCTGTTGACCGATGCGATCGGTGCGGCTGGATACAAGCCGGGCGAAGATATCTGTTTGGCCCTCGATGTGGCGGCTACCGAATTCTTCGCGGACGGTAAATACACCCTCGAGTCTGAGGGACGCACGCTGAGTGCCGAGGAAATGATCAAGTTTCTCTCGGATATGGCAAGTGATTATCCCATTGTATCTATTGAGGACGGATTGGCCGAGGATGATTGGGTTGGATGGAGAAACCTGACCGAAGCCCTTGGTGAGAAGTGTCAGCTGGTAGGTGATGACCTGTTCGTCACCAACGTTGAACGGCTTGAACGGGGTGTTCAAGAAGGGTGCGGTAACGCTATCCTTCTTAAGGTCAACCAGATCGGAACCCTGACCGAGACCTTGGATGCGATTGACATGGGGCGTTCAGCTGGCTTTGGTCTGATCGTCAGCCATCGTTCGGGGGAGACGGAAGACAGTACCATCGCCGATCTCGCGGTCGGGACCTGCTCCGGCCAGATCAAGACTGGCTCCGCTTCCCGATCGGATCGCATGGCCAAATACAATCAGCTTCTCCGGATTGAAGAGAGTCTTGGACCAGCGGCTCGATACGCAGGCCCTGAAGTGTTTTAGGTCGAGGAGTTCCAAAGCAAACTGTTCTCTATCCACTACGAGCAACATTTTTCTTTATTATTCATTTCTATATGAGTCTTTGAGGCGGCTCTTCCCGCCGAAGTATGTCCTAGTGACGCACAGGAAGATGGCAGCTTCGCTTGGCGGGGCTGCACATCTCGTACCCTACCCTGGGCGTCCCACTCGACTAGACAACACCGTCGCAATACCGCTCGTAGCTGGGCTCGTCCGCGATGGACCCGGCTTTTGAAGGTCGAATAGGGTATGTTGAGGGCGACCGCAATTTGGCGCTGACAGCCGCCTTCAATATCTACTTTATGGATGGCTTCGGCGTAGGGTGGGGGAAGAGCTTTCACTTGGGCCTGTAGCCATCTTCCAAGTTTTGATTCGAGCTCTACCGCTTGGGTATCGATATCGGGCCCTGGGGCGGGAAGGTTTTCCGGAATTGGGTCGGACTGAGAATGGCGCCGAATTCGGTCGATCATGGTATTGCGGGCGGTTCGAAATAGCCATGGCCCCAACAATTGCGGAAGCGCGTCCTTATGTGCCTGCTGACAGAGTTTTAGAAAGACTTCCTGTAGAATGTCTTGTGCTTCCGCTTCGTTGCCTACTCGGTTGTGCAGAAACTTCTTTAGGGAATACGCGAACTGGTTCCAAGCGGTGTGTAGTTCACTTTGAGCCTTTCCCATCACCATGCATGAAAGACGCAGATGGCCCCCAATGGATGCACAAAAACATCAGGAAATGTTGGTGATGCTCCGCTTTGGGGGATTCAAGTGCAACAGGTTGGTGCACAACAGGCGTCGGCAACAGCCTTGCCATGTTGAGCCACGGCAGGAGGCGCGTAAGTTTCTGAGTCATCACGCAACACCATAAAAATCTCCCACGATCGGCCATCAGGGTCTTGAACCCAAACCTTGTCCTGCTCCGCGTAACAACAATGGACCTGCGTTTCCCACCGCCCCGGATATCCCGCCTTTTCCATCCGCTCTGCCCAATATCGGACCGTTTCGGTGGTTTGAACTTGGATGCCGTAGTGCTCCGG
>JAHQVK010000253.1 GCA_019634385.1 Myxococcales bacterium
GAGGGGCGTCAAGTTACCCTCCGCGGTTTGGGAGCACAATTTACCCAAACGACCCTCAATGGTATGGTTGTTCCCGCAAGTACGGACGGTCTGGATTCATCGGGAGGTCTGAATAATGGCCGTTCCTTTGACTTTAACGTCTTTGCCTCTGAGTTGTTTAACCGGATTGATATCAACAAGTCTCCAAGCGCTTCGATCGAAGAGGGCGGACTTGCTGGTTCAATCGACCTCTACTCTCCGCGTCCTCTGGATAACCCAGGATACCACGTAGCCATGACCATGAAGGGTGGATATAATCTTCTGACCGAAACGGCGGATCCTCGTTTGGCTGGTCTGGCTACGGCCACTTTCCTCGACAACACCCTAGGTTTAGCCGCGTCCGCTGCTTATACCCGACGAACCGTACGTCAAGAGGGATATGGTAGCGTTCGATGGGCAGAGTTTGACGTTGGCCAAAGTAACGACGCATGGTTGCCGCGTCTAAATCGTTTAGATTATTTTGGTAATGTCCAGCATCGTTTAGGCGTGACCGGAACCGCCCAATGGAAGCCCACGAAGTCGTTTGATATGACTGTCGATTACCTCCACTCAAGGTTCGATAATGAGCGGGTCAACTACAATCTTATGGCCCAATTCCGCAATGAGTTTGGCCAAATTGGCGTAGAGAACCTCACCCGCGCTGCCGATGGTATCACCGGGGTCCAGGGGGAGTTTAGTAATGTGCCAATGCGTACGGAAAGTCGTCTCCAAGATGGCCTGACGGTGTTTCATCAATTGGTTACGAACGTGAACGTTACGGTTACGGATTCGGTCAAGCTCCACGGGATCGTGGGCTACGCGAGTTCTGATGCGAATCGTGATCAGTATCGATTCAATATAGACACGGTTGATGGGCAAGGTTTTAGCTATGACTTCTCGCGCAATAGTAACTTTCCAGATCTCAGGTACGATTTTGATCTAAATGACCCGAGCAACTATATGTTTGGTAGCGGAGAGTCATTCGTTTCTAATGAAGTTTTTCGAGAGAATATTTCCGCTGGCGTGAATGCTGATTGGACGGAAGGACTTACCTCGGTCAAGGTAGGCTTTATTTACAATGACCGAACGGTGGAAAATCGTCGACTGGATGCTAGCTATACGAGCTTGGCGCCAGTGGGTGGCGAGGGCACTCCCGTTTCTCCGGGCACAGTCCGCATTTTTGATAACTTCGGTCGAAATTTTGCGCCCAGTGGAACAACAGAATCGTTCTTGGTGGCGGACTTTGATGGAGCGCGCGAAGCTTGGCAGGTAGGTGCGTTTGCGCCGACAGTCGGTGCGCCAGATTCGGACTTTATCATTCAAGAGCAAATCTTGAGTGGCTATTTTGAGCTCAACGCAGAAGCAGATCTTCTGGGCCGACCTTTACGAGTGAATGGCGGGGTGAGGGTTGCTCGAACCGAGCAAAACTCAACCGGTTTCAGCAGAGCGGGGGAGGACCAAAGAAGGGTTATTGAGGTGAATCGAAACTATGTGACGGCTCTACCTTCGGCCAACTTTGTGTGGGAAGTTTTCGAACAGCTTCAACTACGTATTGGAATATCCCGCAGTATGACTCGCCCAGGTCTCGGGAGTCTGTCTCCAGGTGCGACCGTTGATACAATTAACCGAGAGGTAACTCGCGGTAACCCCTTGTTGGATCCGATTCTTGCAACGAATGTGGATACCGCGCTCGAATGGTACTTCACGGACAAGTCGATGTTCGCAGTGGCATTCTTCTACAAAGATATTGAGAGCTTCATTGGGACTGATACGATTACTACGGTACTTGATCCCACTGACGAGATACAAGCGGGTATCATTGATCAAATTTTGAATCATCCAACCTATGACTCGGAGCAGCCAGGTCAAGATCCGCTCAATGGGCAGACCTATCAACTGGCTCAGCCAATCAATAATGATGGTGCTGAGTTGAGCGGTGTCGAGGTGGCCTTTCAAACGCCGTTCTTCTTTTTACCAAGTTTTCTCTCGAACTTCGGAGTTCAACTTAACTATACGTATGTAGATTCTGAGTCGCAGTTTGGTACTGGCGATGCGGCTGTGACCTCGAGCCTACTTGGTTTGTCGAACCACTCATATAACGGTACGCTCTACTACGAAGGATTCAACTTCGGTGGGCGTCTCTCCGTGAATGGGCGAACTGATTTTGTGACTCGAGTTCCTGGCCGAAATGGTAGCGCTGAAGAAAAGACCGACGACTATGTAAATGTGGCTACTCTGTTGTACTACGATATATTGAGAGATGTAGGGCCTTTTGAGTATCTGACCGTCACCTTCGAAGGGTTTAATCTCACCGATCAGGCGGAGCGGCTATTTGTGACCGGTAATGGTTCTCAGGATCTTGTACGAGAATACAACCACACCGGTCGCCAGTTTTTCTTAGGCGTTCGCGCTCGTATTTAAGGAGCGAGGCGTTTCAAGCCTCAAATCAGCTCCACAATTCCAAACATATTCAAGGGACTGGGTGCCGAGAGTTTCGGCAGCCAGGGACTATATATATGTTATATGCGCTGATCAGTTTCTTAGCTGGGGTTGAAAGGCTGGTTGCCTCAGGTTTTTGTAGTCCGTCGCCAAGCGATACAGCAAAGCCCACTTGAATTGATTCTCTAAGAAAGAACAAGTGGTTGCGCTGCGGGCCATAGCCCGGCGTAGAAGCCGGAACTTGGGTTCAACCCAAGTCATTTCTGCTGTATCTTCTACTCAAACTCCGGCGTTGAAAGACTGGGTGCTTCAGGCTTCTGTAGCCTGTCGCCAAGCGATATCTTCTACTCAACTCCGGCGGAAGGGAAGATGTTGGCACTGAGGTATAATGGGTATAGCAGAGAAGACAATATCCCGAGGGAAGATTGTTTCGTGGTCCCGAAACGTCTATTACCGGTTATCTATCACCGGAAGAACTTATAGATAGGTGGTGGGTGTGAGTTGAGGTGACGGAGATAAAACTTAGTGATGGAAGAAGGGGCCGTTTCGTCCCCTATTTAGGCTAAGACACCGCAGATATCGCTTGACCTGGAATCTAAGCTTTTGCAGGTAGGCTCCGCTTTGCCTCGCTGTACGGTTACAGCAAAGCCCACTTGAATTGATTCTCTAAGAATCAACAAGTAGTTGCGCAGCGGGACATAGCCCGGCGTAGCAGCAGGAACTTGGGTTAACCCAAGTGATTTCTGCTGTAGTGGAGTACTTTGAGGAAAAGAGCAGAAAGCCCAGCAACTGAGCTTTGCTATAACTATTCACCTGGCTTTGGCTTTCCATTGGGGATAGTAGGTGTCGATCAGTTCCTGAGGCCAGTATCCGTACCAGTTATAGCCCTCGCGACGCTCACGGGGAACGTCATTGAAATCTGATAGGATCTCACTCTTTCGATTCGAGAATATGGGTCTATTGGTGCCGAGTTCATAGAATCGAGCCCAAATAGGGGGCGCGTTGGTGTCTTTTACGGCAACGCGATCTTTGTTGCTGAAGCGATGGGGAAACTGAATCGGTTGGGCATCTATAACATCAACACGAATACCGGAGATCTTTACCTTTTCAAACCACGCCATTGCGCCTTCTATGGCCTTCCGGATTTCGGTGGAGGGTTGTGAGATAGTCATGAGATACCGCACGACCAAGGCGCTTTCTAGCGCGGACAGAGAGGCGGGTTCGAAGGCTCGGGCTTTGACTGGTTTGAGCGTTTGGTGATCATGTTGTTGTCCCCAAGCGAGAGGGTTGCCATCTTCATCGTATACTTGTGATCGGATGAGACAGCGAATTCCCTCACGATAGTATAAGTCTGCTTTGTGAACCAGCCGATTGTCGATGTCTTTTTTGAGCTGGGTATCTTGCCTGACAAACTCCTGGAGGAAGAATAGGACACCGATCATTACGTCGTCATTGAGCGTCATGGCATCAACATCCGCGCCTCTCCAGCCTTTGCTCACTGGGTTCCGGCTTGCAAAAATATAGTTAAGACCAGAGATAAAGGAGGTTTTGATTGCTTCGCTGGGAGCTTGTTCATAAGCCCTTATCAAGTAAATAAGGTGCGACCACGTATTGCGATTATCCAGTGTACTATGATCATGCGGCTTCCGTATGAGGGAAGCTATACGCTCTTCATCGCTATTGCCTTCTGGGATTTTGAACCAGTCTGCGTTTTTGGGCCAACCTCCGTCCTGATTCTGGAGAAGAATGAAATTTTCAACAATTTTATCGACCTGTTCCAATTTATAACGAGGATAGTTCCTGTCCTCCGGCTTCATGGACATTTGATAATGATGAACACTATCAAAGAACATCTCTTCCCCGAAAAATTGGGTATCGATGGCGCTGAACTTCTTGGGGACGGATGGTGCTGCAGGACTACTTGAAGTTTGGGGTCCTGCTGGTGGCGCTTTGCAGCTCGCGCTGACCATGACCAGCATTCCTACGAGCAGTGGGGCAGCAATGATTTCCATCCCTCCCATCCTGGGAAGACCTGGTGTATGCGGTTTCACTCGTGTTGCAATACCATAAGAGCTTTGCGGATAGGCAGGTACTTTGGCAGACCAGGGCGTCTCTTTACTCCCCGGCGATGGAGATAACGCGGTATCCCGGGTTTGTGAGGATTTGGCCCCGGAGGGAGGGTACTGCATGTGCCGCAGGAAACAAGTCAGAATGCGGTCCGAGGGTAAAGACACGCCCCTAAGCAGAGCGGGTTTAGGTCATCGCTTATCAGGCGGAGGCTTGTACTAGTGTGCAGTTGATGGGATTGACACCCGCCATTTGAACACTAGCGTTGTCGCCAATTTTTGCTTGGTGAACACCGGTCACGGCGCCGGTGAGACAACACATGCCCTTTTTCATGGGAAGACCGCGACGCGCGGTGTTTTCGAGCAAAAAGCGAACGGACTCCAAAGGGCCTCCTGGCATTCCAGCTGGATTAGCTTGGCCCACGGTTTCTCCGTTGATGACCACCGTACACTTCCATTCGCTCAGGGCAAAGGTTTGCCAGTCAGGGATGGGATCACCTAGTATAAGACCATAATTGTTACCAAAATCACTGATCGTGACCAGTGGTCCATGATCGTTGATCTCCGAAAAGGGACTGCTGGCAATCTCGACCCCTAGATGGACGGAGTTGACCATAGCGAGAGCATCTTCGGTGCTATATGAGGTCTTGGAGGGGTCCGCATCTTGGCCAATAACCATCGTGACTTCCCCTTCAACTGCGGCGAAGCCCCCTTGAAATACCGGCATTTCAATCGGTTGCTCCGCTGATCGAATTTTTTTGCACGGAGCAAAAATAGGACCAGCGAGTCGGTCCTCGCCAAAATCTATGGCTAACTGGCCCATGATGCGACCGGCTTTCCAGCCCACAATGGCGTCGGGCCACAAAGCGATGGCTGCGTCCTGAATGTCGTAAGCGGCGGTGAGGCTGGTCGGCATATCCCCCGGATACTGGTTGATAGCCTGCTTCTGAAGACGGGCCTCTACGAATGCCTGGGCTCGTGTATCAGCTCGCGCAGCGTTTTCTGCGTTGATAGGATGTTTCATAGGTCCAATAAACCGTTTCCGCAGCATCCTAGTGAGTAGTGGAAACCGGTGTCAATATTGTAGACAGGATGCTACGCCAGTGTCAAGTTGACCGCTATCGGGGTCTGCGGGTAGCAAGCTCCGTTTGATGGGTATTATATGATTTTGACGAACAAAAGATGCTGTTTGACATGGTGCGTTGCTGCTTTGTTAGGAGGGGCCGTCTTCTTGAACGCAGGGGGGCCTGTAGAGGCAAAACCATCGGAAGCGGGCGAAGCTTCGTCTAAGGAGGCGTGGAAATATGGTTTGCCGGCTTATGCGAACAAAGTAACCCGCGGCGGAGGTGGGGGGGAGATCATACGGGTTCGCTCTCTCAATAGTACCGGGCCAGGTACGTTGCGCGCTGCGCTAAGCGCCTCGGGTCCGCGGATGGTTGTGTTTGAGGTGGGAGGAGCTATAGATCTAGCTGGAGAGAGTTTGGTGATTGACAACCCCCATGTGACAATTGCCGGCCAAACCGCACCATCGCCTGGTATCAGTCTCCTGCGTGGTGGAATTACCATTGTAACTCATGACGTTATTGTGCAGCACGTACGAGTTCGCCCTGGGGATTTGGGAGAAGCACCGCTATCCGGTCGAGACATTGACGGTCTTACGACGTGGTCTGGCTATAATGTGGTTGTTGATCATTGTTCGCTGACGTGGGGTACGGATGAAAATCTATCCGCATCAGGTCCTAGGTTTAGCGGAGAAACACCTGAAGATTGGGTTAAAGGAACTTCGAGAAACATTTTATTTTCTAATAATTTGATTGCCGAAGGGCTGGCGAACTCTACCCATGCTAAAGGTGAGCACTCCAAGGGCTCACTTATTCATGACCATGTCAGTGATATTGTGATCTATCGAAATCTATATAGTTCTAACTTTGAGCGAAGTCCTTTGTTTAAAGGTGGCGTTCGCGGCTCGATCATTAATAACTTTATCTATAATCCAGGACAACGCGCTGTACATTATAATCTACAGGCTTTAGAATGGGCCGGACAGCCTCAACAAATGGGGCACATGGACCTCGTATCAAATGTTATGAGGGCCGGCCCATCAACAGCTAGTGGATTACCCCTTTTGACCGTCGGTGGGGAAGGCGGTTTATCTCTGTATACAAAAGACAATATTGCGGTCGACCGTTGGGGCCGGGACCTGCCTCTGTTCGGCCACTATACGGTTGGGAAAGCAAAGATTGTTAACGCCAACAAGGCATACACTGACCTTAAGCAGCTCGAAATTATGAAAGCCCAAAGGCTGGAGGCATACATTCTAGGACATGTCGGATCCCGACCGTGGGACCGTGATCTGCACGACAACCGGGTGTTAGCAGATGCCGCAGAAGGACGAAGTATGATTATTGATAGTCAGTCTGAGGTTGGGGGGTATCCCAAGTTCGACATCCAAATAAGAAGCTTTAAGGCATCAGACTGGTATCTAGAGACTATGACCCCGAAGCATGCTGTGGCCTTAGATGCCAAAGCTGGTGCACACGGCACTTGACAAGGTACGTGTTCAGGCATAACTATCTGCGACTAGACTAATCGTCTGCTCTGAGACCTAACGTGGCCGGCCGAAAAATGAAGAATCATGCTTCCGAAATGAGTGCGGTTGTGGAGCGACCCATGGGCGAGCGAACGCGAGTGACTATTAATGACATCGCTCGCATAGCAAACGTATCTAAGAAGACGGTTTCGCGGGTCATTAATAATTCCCCTCTTGTTCGTGATAACACGCGCAATCATGTGGAAGCGGTTATCAAGCAGCACGGCTTTGTACCGGATCCTCAAGCGCGAGCCCTGGCCTTTCGCCGCTCGTTCCTGATCTGCTTAGCTTATGACAATCCGAGTCCACAGTATGTTGTGAATATGCAGCTTGGGATTCTTGATACGCTTGATGGTAGCGACTACCAGCTGGTACTTCAACCGGTTGATCGCAATGATCCAGATTATCAGGGTCGTATTCAGCGATTTGTGGAGCGACATCGCCCTGGTGGTTTGATCATGCCCCCTTCAGTGTCCGAAGACGAATACGTGGCAGAAATGCTTCAAAAGCTCGGC
Organism: Myxococcales bacterium; assembly: GCA_019634385.1. GTDB lineage: Bacteria > Myxococcota > Kuafuiibacteriia > Kuafuiibacteriales > Kuafuiibacteriaceae > JAHQVK01. The sequence continues at coordinate 7,629 of JAHQVK010000253.1, forward strand.
TGTGACTATATTCGTATTGCCTCTCTTGATATTGATGAACCGGCACGTATGGTGCGAACAAGAGATGCTGAGGGTGCCGCTCAAGCCGCTCGTCATTTAGCTGGATTGGGACATGAGCGCATAGCCCATATTCATGGCCCGAGGAGTTTCCGTTCCGCTCATGAACGAATGGAAGGATTTCGGAGAGGACTGGCAGAGTTTGATCTAGCCTTACCTGAAGCCATGATGCGGGAGGCGGGGTATACGTTTGATACGGGGGTCCAAGCTGCGGATAATCTGCTGGCTGGGGCTCGCCGACCAACCGCGATTTTTGCGGGCAATGACGAAATGGCGATTGGGGTATATGCAGCTGCTCGTAAGGCAGGAATGCAGGTGCCGGAGGACCTGTCCATCGTAGGCTTTGACGATACGCCGATGGCGGCTCGGATGTGGCCTCAGCTGACGACAGTGAGGCTTCCGATCCGAGAGATGGGTCGGGAAGCAGCCCGAAGTCTTCTCAGAAAAATAACCGGGAGTCCTCTCCAGATGAGTAGTTGCTTTACCCCGGATATTGTCGTGCGCCAGTCAACAGCGAGACCGTTGATGTCTGACTAATCAGTTTGCGCCCGCCCGTAAAGACGAACGCCCATCTTCCGCACGTACTGGCATTGAGTACCTCCTCGTTCGATGGTATGACACCGGTTACCAGCTGCGGTACAACCGCAGGTAAATAAGGAGAACGGTGATGTTTGATAAAGTATACCAGGCCACGCATCCGGACATGATGGAAAGTGTCAGCAATGAGAAGTTGCGGGAACGCTATGTTGTATCAAGTCTGTTTCAGCCGGAGCGAATAGGGCTCAACTACACCCACAATGAGCGGATGGTGATCGGGGGGGCCGCGCCAGTGAGTGGTCCTGTGGCCCTACCAGCCCAAAAGGAACCAGCGTCAGCGTCGGGCAAGCCATTTCTTGAGCGTCGCGAATTGGGAATTATCAACGTTTCTGAAGGTGGTGGTACAGTGAAGGTGGATGGTACCACCTTCGAATTGGGTCCTCGCGATGGATTGTACGTGCCCATGGGTTCGGAAGAAGTGGTATTTTCTTCGGATACCAAAGATAAACCGGCCAAATACTATCTGGTTTCTACTCCCGCTCATAGTCGCTACGACGTTGCGAAAATCTCCGTGAATGAAGCAGTTCCATTGGAGCGAGGATCCTTGGCTGAATCCAACCAGCGGGTGATTTATCAGTATGTTGTGCCAGCTACGGTCAAGTCTTGTCAGCTGCTTCTTGGGCTAACTCAACTCAACGAGGGAAGTGTTTGGAATACTATGCCCCCTCACCTTCACGATCGCCGCTCTGAAGTCTATTTTTACTTTGGGCTTGGAGACAATGATCGCGTTTTCCATTTCATGGGCGAAAATGATAAAATTCGCCACATTATTATGCATAATGACGAAGCGGTTATTTCTCCACCGTGGTCGATTCACATGGGTTCGGGAACCAAAGCCTATACGTTTATCTGGGCGATGGGTGGAGAAAATCTGGATTACACGGACATGAATGTCCTCGATATTTGCCAGTTGAGGTAGGGTATGATGAAAAATCCGTTCGATTTGACGGGAAAAGTTGCAATAGTTACAGGGGCAAACACGGGCTTAGGCCAAGGTATTGCAGTAGCACTTGCAGAAGCTGGGGCTGACGTAGGCCTGGTGACCCGTTCTCCTTGTGACGAGACGGTGGGATATATAGAGAAAGCCGGGCGTCGTTCGCATGTAATCAAGGCAGATCTATCAACCATTGAACCCGTCGAACGAATCATTAAAGAGGCCCGTGAATCTTTGGGGGGGATCGATATCTTGGTGAACAACGCCGGTATTATCAAACGGAATGATTCGATTGATTTTACGGTTGAAGACTGGGATAGCGTGATGAATGTAAATATTCGCACGCTGTTTTTTCTGAGCCAAGGGGTTGCTCGTTCTATGATAGATGCGGGTGGCGGTGGAAAGATTATTAATATCGCTTCTATGCTATCTTATCAGGGAGGTATACGTGTTCCATCTTATACCGCCTCAAAGAGTGCGGTTATGGGGCTGACCAGGATCTTGGCCAATGAATGGGCGAAGCACGGCATTAATGTCAACGCGATTGCTCCTGGGTATTTTGCCACCAACAATACAACCGCGCTTCAAGCTGATGAGAAGCGAAATGCAGAGATTCTCGGTCGTATCCCCGTGGGACGATGGGGTCAGCCCGCGGAGCTCGGTGGTGCTGCGGTATTTCTAGCGTCGAGTGCAGCTAACTATGTCCATGGTACAACACTGCCCGTGGATGGTGGGTGGCTTTCTCGCTAGCGCATAATGGAAAGACTATGACCGGACCCGTGGTATGTTTTGGTGAGTTGCTCCTCCGCTTAACTGCACCAAACAATGAGCGTTTGATGCAATCGTTGCGGCTAGACGTTGGTTGTGGTGGTGCTGAGGCCAATGTAGCTATTTCTCTGGCTCACTTAGGACATCAGGCGCGGATGGTAAGTTCTGTACCGCAAAATAGATTGGGTGATGCCTGTGTAGACGCACTGCGCAGTTATCAAGTGGATGTGTCTGGGGTGCAGGTTCGTGAAGGTAGGATGGGGCTCTATTTTTTAGAAAGTGGGGTCATAACTCGTCCGTCCCGGGTGGTGTATGATCGCGAGGGTTCGACCTTTGCGAACATGAGGTCCGCGGACTATGATTGGGAAACCATCCTGGCAGATGTTGCCTACCTACATGTAACAGGTATCACGCCCGCGACGGGTGCCGGTCCCGCCGAGGCTACGATAGCCGCCGCTGAGGTGGCGACGCGGCTTGGCGCAAAGGTATCGTTTGATGGCAATTATCGTGAAGCGCTGTGGCAGTCGTGGGGAGGAGACGGCGCGGCGGTGCTCAAGAGTATTGTTTCACGGGCCCATGTCGCGTTCATCACCGAGCGAGATATTGCTCTGCTCCTCAAGGATAAGGCGGAATCTCGTGAGGAGGCGGTTCGTCGAGCTTTTGACGAGTTTCCTTCTCTTCAATACATCGCGGCAACAAATGGTACTCAAGAGTCAGCAACTGCACTGACCTTGGCTGGTGAACTGTACACCCGTGGTCGATCGTGGTCGTCAAGAACCTATCGCTTGGACAATATTGTAGGGCGGATCGGCCGAGGTGATGCCTTTGCGGCGGGGATTCTTCATGGCCTCATTTCCGGCTATGAACCTCAACGGGTGGTAAACTTTGCCGCTGCAGCATGCGTGATCAAGCACTCCATTCCTGGTGACTGGAATCTGACCAATATCTCAGAAGTAGAAGCTACTATGTACGATAGCGGCTTCGACGTTCGTCGCTAAACGGGTCTACTTCGTGAGTCCTAACAAACACAGCAGAAATCCCTTGGGTTGAACCCAAGTTCCTGCATCTACGCGGGGCTATGCCCCGCTGCGCGACCTCTTGTTGATTCTTACAGAATCACCAAGGGGTCTTTGCTGTACAGCAGAAATCCCTTGGGTTGAACCCAAGTTCCTGCATCTACGCGGGGCTATGCCCCGCTGCGCGACCTCTTGTTGATTCTTACAGAATCACCAAGGGGTCTTTGCTGTACACCGACTAGAGCGTGTCTTTACTCTCCGTCGGTGGAGATGACGCTGTAGCC
>JAHQVK010000254.1 GCA_019634385.1 Myxococcales bacterium
GAGGGTTTGCTTTCTGCTTTGGGAGTCGAGGGTTTGCTTTCTGCTTTGGGAGTCGAGGGTTTGCTTTCTGCTTGAGGAGTCGAGGGTTTGCTTTCTGCTTTAGGAGCCGAGGGTTTGCTTTCTGCTTGAGGAGTCGAGGGTTTGCTTTCCGCCTCAGGAGGTGTGGGCTTGCTTTCTACCATGGAGGTTTTGGCGGAGGTGGCCGGCGGGGAGACTGTTCCGGTTTCTTTTCGTATTGAGTTTGTGGGGGGAATCTCTCCTGACTGGCTGGGAGGAGAGGAATGAAGGGAGGGGATCGAGGGTGCACTGGCTGGTGCTGTTCCAGCCGCTGGAGACGTAGCATTGTCGATGGTCTTCAACATTTCCGTTACGCCAGATTTGCGTGCGAAATCGGGATGGTCTTTCTGTAGGTCTCGCCACGCTTCGATGGCTTCTTTAGGACGTTTTCTGGCCTGTAGTAGTACGAAGCCGAACGCGAAGCGGACCTGCGGATCGTTCGGGGCTGCCGCCCACGCTTTGTTGACCCAGTCTTCCGCCTCCACGATTTTGTTGGTTTCGGTAAGCACACGAGCTAGCTCGGCCATCGCTGGGGCGTCGTTGGGGCGGATGTCTAGAGCCTTCCGGAAAGCGGATTCTGCCCCCACTGGGTCCTTGTTGGCCCACGCTTGATAAGCCTTCTGCAATGCGGCTCCAAACTGATTAAGCTCCCCTACCGGTGGGCTGTCGTCACCGTTCGTGGAATTATCTTTGGCGACAACATGGGGGTCTCCGATGACAGCATGGGGATCTCCGGTGACAGCATGGGGATCTTTAGCCGTGCCGTGTGGATCACCGGCGGTCTGGTGGGGATCAACGGCTTTTGTGCTTTTTTGGGCCCAAGCACTACTGGTTGATGTCTGGCGTTGACTGTTGGCTGCGGAGCTTGAGGGCTGGTTGGAAGGTGGTGAGGGGGCTTTGCCTGAGGTCTTCGTGCCCACGATCTGTTCCGTTGTGAGTCGACCGTATTTGCTGTTGAGCTGAGCGAGAGTGCTTTCCACGTAGCCCCGCTGAGGATGATTGGCCGGTGCTACCCTTAGAAATCGCTCCCAGGTGCGTTGGGCTTCTCGCTGAGCCTTGTCGCTAGGATCGGAAGTGATGAGGGTGCCGAAGGCATAGAGGCAATCTGGTTCGGTGCGGTTGAGTCGAAAACATTGGCGAATGGCATCAACCGAACTGACGGTGTAGCCCAGCTCGACGTATGTGCGAGCTAAACCGGCATAAATCAGCGTACTCTCTGGACCTTGTTCCCTTGCTTTGAGAAAATTCTCAGCAGCTTCGAAATACTTTTTTGCTTCGAGCGCGGTCTGTCCCAACGTAACAAGAGCGTCGGTGGAACCACTTTGAACAGCGTTGACTCGAGCCTGAGCGAGACGCCGCTCTAGGCCCGCATCCACCGGTGAGTCATAGACGACGGACCCTGATTCGCAGGCGACGCAGGCGACCAGGAATAGATGATAGAAGCGGCGCATGCCCTCATGCTCTGCAGGCCTCAGGCCAGAGTCAACGATACCCGCGTGATGCGTCTTCGCCTGAGAGAGTCCAGTCCTCGAGTATCCTGAGGGAGTGAGCTTCTTGACCCATGTCGTTGAGCAGCTCATAAACCGAACGTTTCGCGCCAGGGGGAATGTAGTTCGGAACGAGATCGGCTAGTGGGGCCAGAACAAATGCGCGTTCGACCAGGCCAGCGTGGGGGATGGTGAGATCCGGTTCGCGCACGCTTAGGTCGCCAAAGGTGGCAATATCGATGTCAATGAGTCGAGGGCCCCACCGAATGCCTTGCGTGCGGCCCATAGCGAGTTCAATGCTCTTTATGGTCTCGAGGGTCTGGCGCGCAGACTGCTGGGTTTTTACTTCAACGACGGTGTTGAGGTATGACGGTTGGCCTGGCGGGCCCATGGGATCGGATTCATAGAGTCGGGCTCGTCGACAGACGGCCAGTTTGCTGCTGGTCAGCCGCTGAATCGCTTCGATAATTTGCGCCTTGGGTTGTCCGAGGTTGGCGCCTAAGGCGAGGAAGGCTATCACCGCCACACACGGACGCTGACCTTCTTGTGGGGCAGTGCCAATCAGAATATGGACGTAGTAGAGCTTGCCCGCGAATTGGTGAGAATTCCCTCGATCACGAACGATGAAGGGGAGGTTTGTCGCTTTGTTGCTGAACGACTCGCACACGAAGGATGGGTGGTAGATACCCAAGAAATTGCACCGGAGCTCCCGACCTCTGCCGATCGACTTCCACGGCTGAATATTTTGGCCCGGGGCGGTCCAGATATTGTTCCAGATGTGGTGCTAACGACGCACCTTGATACCGTGCCTCCGCACATTGAGCTTACTGAGGACGAGCTAAGTCTGCACGGACGGGGCACTTGCGATGCTAAAGGTATTTTTGCTGCTCAATGGATCGCTGCCAATGAACTTCGAGCGGAAGGGTATGGGGGCGTGGCTCTCCTCGCGGTAGTCGGGGAAGAAACAGACTCTCGAGGAGCTAAAGCGGTTCACAAGCTGCTGCCCAAGGCGGGCTTTATCGTAGACGGTGAACCGACTGAACTGACGATGGCCTCCGGAGCCAAAGGGATCTTATCCCTGGGCTTGAGCTGGCAAGGCCGAGCTGGCCACTCTGCGTATCCGGAGACTGGTCACTCCGCGGTTCACGCCATGATTCAGGCTCTGTCGCGGCTACTGACCGCTGAATTGCCTTATGACCCTTCGTTTGGTCCGACGACCGTCAACGTAGGCTTGGTGGATGGTGGCTTAGCACCCAATGTCATTTCTCCCGAGGCTCGGGCCAGCGTGTTGATCCGATTAGGGGCGCCAAAAGAGCAGATATTGACTGAGGTGCAGCAGATTCTGGGAGACGAGGTGGCGATCGAAATTCGATCGTGGAGTGAGCCGCATACCCTGCTTGTTCCGGAGGGTATGAACAGTGAGGTGGTGCGGTTCGGGTCTGATGTTCCTTATTTACGTAACATTGCTCCGTGTTTACTGGTCGGGCCTGGCTCTATCCACGATGCGCATACCAGTCATGAGTATGTGCGCAAGGCTGATCTGTATCGCTCAGTGGCGCTATATAAGCAGGTGGCGCAGGGGCTACTCGCATGCCGGTGATTATCAATCGGGTGTATACCCGAACCGGAGATGCGGGGACTACGCGATTGGCTGGTGGTCAGGAGGTAGCAAAAACCGATCCTCGCATTGTTGCCTATGGTACTCTTGACGAGCTGAATGCGTGCCTCGGTTTGGTTGTGGAGGAGGCAAAGCGATCCGGCTTGGGAGAATTGGAACGGCTGCGCTCCAGAATATTTCGGATCCAGAACGAAATTTTTGATCTGGGGTCCGAACTCGCGGTCCTTCCCGAAGATCGTCACGAAAAGCAACCACTCATTGGTGAGCGGGATGTTGAGCGACTGGAGTTAGAGATGGACGAAGCGAACCAAGTTTTGCCTAGCCTACGGTCGTTTATTTTGCCGGGAGGGGGGATGATTTCCGCGGGATGTCACTTGGCACGGACCGTCTGTCGGCGGGGGGAGCGAGGGCTCGTGGCCCTTCACCAGCAGGAGCCGCAGCGGCCGGTGGTCCTTCAATACGTGAATCGATTGAGTGATTGGCTGTTTGTTATGGGCCGCTATGCGGCAGTAGTGGGAGGGGATACAGAGGTCCTATGGCGTCCGGGTGAACGGTAGGTTCATCTCGGGCTCTTCACGAAGAAGGTTTTGTTGTAAGGGAAACCTCGCCCGATGGTGCGGGTACCAGAGACAGTGCGCCGCTCTCCCGCTCGGGAAAGCGCTGATACAGGCGCTTCAGAGCGTAGTTGCAAAGTTTCCTTAAGCCGGGATCGGCCACTTTCTCCAAATCAATAAGTGGTCCGATGGCACGGGTGGTACCGAGTTTGGACAGGACGCAAACTACGTCGGGTCGTAGGTAAGCGTCAGCTCGGTAAAGAAGGTCGATAAGTGTTTGCTCCACATTTTCATAAGTAGCGAGGGGAACGATAGCTAGGAGGCGGAGACCGATCATCGCAACTTGCGTGTTCGGATCGTGAATCGCACGCATGAGTCGGGGCAAAGCGTCCTCTGGTGATAACGCGAACATCGCTTCGGTGGCTGTCTCACGGAGAGGGGGAGAAGAGCGGCGGAGGCTGTCGTCGATGGTTGCGACCACTTCTGTGTAGGCTTCGGGAGTGTTGAGGTGTCGCAGAGATAGGAGCCGTAGCTGTAATCCCTCGCTGGTGTAAACCGATGGCCCTTTTGCGATGGACCAAGACGCGCGCCCGGTCTCTGGGGCCTCGGGGAAGTGTTCAAGTAGTAGCTGTAGACAGGTGAGTCGTCTTCGGATCGGTGCGCTGATTTGCCGGGCGTTTTCGCCGAAGTGCAACGCTAACTGGGCGGTATCTTCAATACCGCAGGCCAAACGGGTTAAACCGTACAGAACGGCAGATATAACTTCTGGATTGTCGATGCGCTCTGGACAGACCAAGGTGATCTCACTTCCATCGATCCCCAAATGAGCGGAGTACACCCAGTGGTCGAGAAGGGTTTCTCTGTCGGAGTCTAGAAGTAGCAAAAAAAGTTGGGACAGCCCAATGTGACGCAGGAGTCGAGGTAACACGGGGTCTGAGGTATTGAGATGGTCATCACTCCTTAAACCACATTCATAGAACCATAGATGTCGTGGACATATGCGTATATGAGTAGATGAGCCTAAAAAGACAGATATATGGGTGCCCTGCCGACGTCGATTGTCGATTTGGACTCGATATTTGCCTACATGGCCATCCATGCCGTCACTCTCTAGGAGGCGTCCGGGTCGAAATGTGAGACCGAGCCGCTCTGCGAGGTGTCGCCACCGTTCACGGATGTCTCGATCTTTAAGGGGCAGGGCTAGACCTATGCCGGCAGCAGCGAGTGCGGCGATGAACATAAACTCCACAGGCTTGTTAAGACTCGCGCGTACCGCCAATAGGGTGCAAGCCCAGTGGGGTGGGATCCAAATATTGTTGTGGCACGACTACACGAATGGCTGTGTTTCTCGGCGATACGAAAGGTGTACTCGAGGATAATCTTAGGGTTGATACGGCTTGTATGAGGAACGAGGGCTCCGATGATATTCGTTGTAAAGGGGCGAGATGAAGGTGCGGTGTTGGCGAAGACTCGGATGGCTTGGAGTTCTGGGTGGAGTTGTAAGGTGTTGGTCCGGAGATGGAATAGCCATTGAAAAGCCGGCGCTCGAGACCCCTAAGATAAGAAAGTTGTACGCGCCTGGGTTGGAGCCAACCCAGACTGGATCCTCAACTACGGGGATAACGATTTTTAGCGAAAAAGAAACGATGGCTGAAGCAGCAGCTATTCTCTCTGGCGCTAATGAAGGAGCATTGGCCGAGGAATCTTATAGTGACCGCCATCGTCGTCGCCGGCCTCGCGTGATCAGGGAAAAAGAAACTGGGGTTGAGGGACCTCAATTAGGGCCACTGACCGACCGTATGTTTCAATCTGTTATCTCAGATTGGACGGGAATGAAGCGGTGTCTTGAACGTCATGCTAAGAGCTTTGAACCAGGGCGCTCGGGGGCGATCGAGTTGGCGCTTACCATCTCCCGTGGTGGCCAGGTGATCAAAAGCGAAGTGGTGAAAACGAGTAATGCGGTGGCGCGAATCTTAACTCCTTGCCTAGAGAGACAGGCCCGAAGGATTAGCTTTCCAAAACTATCAAAGCCGGCTCAAAAGGTTGCTAAGTTTGTATTCTAAGTATTCGATGAGTTTTGATTTAGCGATTGCCAATAGGGTGTGCTGCTCGCTGACTATCGGTAGTCAGTCGTGTAGCGAGGTTTTGCGGTAGCATCTGCCTATCAATACAATAGTATTGGTGAGAGAGACCGCGGAACGAACATGGTTTAGGTGATATAGCAAAGCCCCCTTGAATTGATTCTGTAAGAATCAACAAGCGGTCGCGCAGCGGGGCATAGCCCGGCGTAGAGCAGGAACTTGGGTTCAACCCAAGTGATTTCTGCTGTACCGGGAGCAGTTCCCAAGGCTCAGTTCAAGTGATCCTTGCTGTGTGTTGGCGTAAGAGCAGGATCAAGGGTTTGTTTTCGCTAAGTTAACCGAGAAGAGAGCCGGTTTGGTTCCGCTGGTTTGGAGGGTCGTCACAAACAGGGTCAGGCCATCTGCGCCTCCAACCTCTACATTGGTAGGCTGTAGATCAAACTCAATAGAGGCGATTTCTTTTTCACTGGTATCTAGCACTCGGACCAAATTACCGTTGGTAACATAGAGATTACCGGCACAATCGAGGGTCATTCCATCAACCCCCCCGTCTGGAACGACCGTAAGTTGGATGCCGCTATCGGGTACCACGCTACCGTTGGCGTTGAGAGCAAAGCGGTACAGACCATTGGTGCCGCCTATATAGAGCCGAGACTCGTCCTGAGAGAGAGAAATACCATTAGGTCTCTCCACCATACTCGCCGCCGTAATAGCCGCCGGGATTTGATTTAGACCTACGAGGTACACGCGCTCTTCGGTCTGTGGCCTAGGGTTGGGGGCCTGCCAACTAGGGTCGGTAAAATATAAAGTGCCATTGGAATGGAAAGTGAGATCGTTGGGGGAATTAAAGCGCGATCCATTGAATTTGTTACTGATGGGCTCTGCCTTGGCGCCTTCGATAGAAAGATATGAAACGGTACCCGTCGAGTGGAGGGCCCCCACCAGTTTACCATCAGGGTTGAGTTGGAGCCCATTACTACCGCTGTTAGCCAAGACCTCAGTCAGGGTGTTGGTGCCCGGTACATAGCTCAAGATGCGGGCTGGTGGAGGGGCGGCGTTGCCGTTTATCTGAGAAACTAAAAGGTGGTCCCCAACCCATACGGGACCTTCCAGAATAGAAAAACCGTCCTGAAACTCTTTCGGGGGTATGTCTGCGAGTTTTAGGGGCTTGATGGTTGCCAAGTGTTGAGTGAGGATCTCCGGAGAAGGGATACGGCAGTCATTGGGGTTAGGCCTAGAGTTCGATTTAGGTACTGTAGGCGTAGTTGCTGGTTTACTTGGTACTTCCGGGCTTGATCCAGGGAGGGGCGAGTTTGGTTTTGCTGTTCCTACAGAGGCTGGCACTGTACCATCATCGGGAGTTGTCGGGTGTTCGCTTTTGCATGCGGCGCTTATAGCGAGCACTGAACCCAAGATAGTTATGCCAAGGTAAGTATTCGAAATGGGTGATTCTAGATATGAAATAGTCATGATCGAGTAGATAGCTTTCTGTTAGTATATTGGTGAGCCTGAGCATATGTATCAAGTACTCATTCCGCAAAGGCCACTTGGTACAGCACGAAAATTCGCTGAATGTTGCTAAGTGGCTTGCGCACTGCGGCAAAGCAGAGCGTAGTTTCAGGATCTTGGGTTCAACCCATCCGACCTTGGCTGCAAGCAAATCACTGAGATCCAAGCTACGTAGGTTCGTTGCGTAACCAGTTGAAGATGTTTGGAACATGCCTAAAGCTCAATACACTTGTTCTCTGTTATAGATATCTTAGTGGTCTTGGCTACATAAACATAGTGTTTGTGTGGGAGGGCTTATTCTGTTCGCTGGACCGATTGGGGTTTATGGTCTAGTCGTCCTTCGAAGCCTTTGTGTTTGTTCGCTCTATCCTCTTCTGGTTGTAAGACTTGTAACGAGTTACCCTCAAGGCGGGCGATCAGTACTGTTGCTGCAGAGTCGCCGACCACGTTGGTGGCTGTTCGGAACATGTCGAGAAGGCGGTCCACACCTAGAACTAGCGCAATACCCTCCGTAGGTACCCCCACCGCAGTCAAGACCATGGCGAGGGTGACCATGCCCGCACCCGGTACGCCGGCTGCGCCCACCGAAGCTAAGGTGGCTGAGGTTACGATGGTTAGTTGGTCAGAGAAACTGAGGGGGATGCTATAAATTTGTGCGATGAACATTGCAGCAACCCCTTGATACAAGGCTGTACCATCCATATTGACGGTGGCTCCAAGCGGGAGAACAAAACTGGAGACCTCGTTGCTGACATTGATGTTATCTTCCACGCATTCTTTTGTGACGGGGAGAGTAGCTGAAGAACTGGCGGTACCAAAAGCCACCAAAAGTGCCGGTCGCATGGCCCCCAAGAATGAGAGAAACGGTAATTGAGCTCCGAATCTGACCACGGATCCATATACAAGACTAAGGTGGATGGCCAAGCCAAGCAGGACAACCATCGCATAGATCATCAGAGCATATAGAACGGACAACCCGGTGGAGCCCACGACCTTAAAGAGTAGTGCTGCTACTCCCACGGGAGCGAGCTTCATGGCAATGTGAACGAGCATGACCATAGCTTCGTTAGCATCGTCCATGAGTTGGACTACGGCTCGGGAGCGTTCGTTAGGCAGGAGAGTGAGGGCGATACCAAACATCAGGGCAAAAAAGATGATTTGGAGCATATTGCCCTCTGCGAGAGAGGCTAAGGGGTTGGCGGGTACGATACCTACGAGCTGGTCAACAAAGCTAGTACTGGTAGCCGCGTTATTTACTGTGGAGGAGGCCTCTCCTTGATAGCTGGCAAGGAGAGCGTCGCGGTCGTCTTCGGAGATGAACCTACCCGGACCGATCAGATTACCGAGTCCCATGCCGATGGACAATGCCAATATGGTGGTAGTGGTGAACAAGAGCAGGGTACGTCCGCCCATCCGACCAAGGCGTCGAAAGTCACCGAGGGAAGCAATCCCCACCGTCAATGAGAAGAAGACCAACGGGATGACCACCATCTTGATCAGAGCAAGAAAGAGCCTCCCAACCCATTCCGTAGCATTAATGAGATACTGCCCTATGGGGGCGTAGCGCTTGACTGTGGGCGCGTCCAATTGGACCCATCCGCTGATGTCTGCGTCGGGCGGCAAGTCTGTAACGCCTTGTACTCCAGCTTGGATGAGGCGCAGGCGATCAGTGGGACTCAGACGAAATCGGATTTCGGACCAGGGTGTATTTTCAGCGATTTCACTGTCTACGAGCTGAGCACGTTCAAGATTGGTGGCGAGGAGCTGAATAGGCGCGTCCTCTTGAGGAGCGGTTCGCACCGTTGCTTGAGGGCTAAGAACAACTCCTGAAGCGGGCAGCAGGTGAGAATTGGGTCCCACTGCTACGCCTAGAAAGACACCGACGCCCATACCGATGAGAATTTTGGTGTACAACTGCATGCAGGGCCTCACCCTAACTGAGTCTGTGCTGGAGATGAATTCGACATCGGCCTCCTCCTGATTTTGGGTTGGATTTGATTATCGGCTCTTTCCCGAGTGTGGCGCCAACGTTATGTAAGAACCAGTGATCTGTTGCAAGATTTTGGACGGTGTCCGAGGAGTGTCTCTGCTCGCTTTTACGTTCCTTAGCTTGGTGGGGGGAGAGCAAAAAGGCTGGTCCCAGCTCGATCCGGCGGGATTTGATGATGCATCTGCGGTGATTCAGCTGCAAAAATCCATTGACCGAGTTGATCCCATTTTTGCGCGCAACGTGGTCACGCCGATCGCCTCCGTGCTCTTTTACGACATAGCCTTTTGGGACAATGGTCGCTCCGACGTGTGGGGCGTGGGTTTTTCGGAAACGAATGTGGTGAGCGCGGGCGCTGATGGGGAGCTTTTGGTTTGGTCAGAGGGTACCGTCAAACAGCGGTGGAAAATGGATCGTGGCCCGATTCACCGGATGATCGTTCGACCAGGGCAGCCACACCAAGTTGTGGTGGTATGGCTCTCTGGGGACATCGGACTTATTGATTTGGAGACTGGAGAGATAGTAGGTACCTATCCAAAACCGAGCGCTCTTACGTCGGCCCTGGCATTCGATAGTACTGGTACTTGGTTACTTGCGGGGGCTGGGGATGGTCGGCTTTGGCTTTGGTCGGAAGAGGGAGTCCCACCGCAAGAGATATATTCTAGCCCACATGCCAATGATGAGCTGACAGCACTAGCGGTGCGAGGTGTGGCTCCTCAGGTGACCGTAGCTTGGGCGAGTGGTTCACAACTATTCCATGGTCCGGTGGTGGATGGGAAGATTGTGAGCACGGCCCTGAAAGGACATCGTCGCGGGGTAAATGCGTTGGCTTTTGGTCCTAACGGACGTCTAGCTTCCGGAGGGGAGGATGGACGGGTGATTCTCTATCCTCCGGGGGGAATGGGCTTACCTACCGTGGTCGCGCTTTCCGAAGAACCGGTGGTGGCTATTGTTGATGCCAATGATACCCAACTATTAGTTGGGCGGCCCAATGGTGTGCAGGTTGTTCAACAAGTGGAGGGTAAATGGAAAGAAGAGCACCTATTTAAGACGATGGTCAATACACTCGCGCTGCGGGATGATCAAACGATCCTTACCGTGGGTGGTCATCAGGGACAGGTAGGTGTCTTTGACCTAACTAACAAGAACCGTATCTATACTTTGGATGGTCATGCGACGGAGATGACCTTACCCTTCATTGTTCTATGGTTGGTGCTCGGGGCTATCTTCTTCACTCTCCGGTTTAGTTTTGTCAATCTCCGTGCCTTTGGTCATGCGATCGCGGTCACTAGAGGCGCGTATGATGGTCATTCCGAGGATGGAGATGTGAGTCACTTTCAGGCTTTGGCCATGGCCTTATCAGCGACCGTCGGATTGGGTAATATTGCGGGGGTTGCGGTAGCGGTAGGTACAGGGGGGCCGGGCGCGGTCTTTTGGATGATCATGGCTGGTTTTTTGGGGATGAGTTCCAAGTTTGCCGAATGTACGCTCGGTCAAATGTATCGAACGACCGATAGCAATGGAAAGGTAAGCGGCGGACCCATGCATTATTTAAAGGATGGGTTGGCGGAGCTGAAATTGGCACCGCTAGGACGGGTTCTTAGTGTCCTCTTTGCGGTCCTATGTATAGGGGGGAGTCTTGGAGGCGGCAACATGTTCCAGGCGAATCAGAGTTACGCCCAGGTTGCTCTCGTTCTACCTGTTTTTCAGGGTGAGATTGGTGCGCTGGTCTACGGTCTGATTCTATCTGGTCTGGTTGGGATTGTTATTATCGGTGGAATAGATCGTATCGGGCAGGTTGCGAGCTTTATTGTACCTTTTATGGTGGGCGTTTATCTTTGTGCGGCCCTCTTTATCTTAGGGGCTAATATCTCTCAGGTGCCCCAAGCGTTTGTGGAAATTGTGAACGGTGCTTTCACCCCCGGTGCTGCTTACGGTGGGGCCCTAGGGGTCATGGTCACTGGCTTTCGGCGAGCAGCGTTTTCCAACGAGGCGGGGGTGGGGTCGGCACCGATCGTACACTCTGCTGCGGCCACCGATGAGCCGGTGCGGGAGGGTATTGTCGCCCTCTTAGAACCATTCATTGACACGATCGTGGTGTGTACCACAACGGCGCTCGTATTGGTGGTGACTGGTGTGTACAAAACCAAGGCTGATGGGGTGGAGATGACGTCCAACGCTTTTGAGACGGTCTTGCCGTGGTTCCCTGGTGTCCTGACCGTGGCTGTTTTTCTTTTTGCGTTTTCGACAATGATTTCATGGAGCTACTATGGTGAGCGCTGTTGGTGTTTCCTCTTTGGGGATAGTACTACTCTTATCTATAAGGTCATTTTTGTTGGGGCGGTGGTGGTTGGTTCGGTGATTCGCCTGGGTAGCGTGCTGGACTTTTCTGACTTGATGATTTTAGCGATGGCATTCCCTAATATGTTAGGGGCTGTACTGTTGTCAGGCAAAGTGAGAAGCCAGCTCAATAACTATCTACGACGACTACGGTCTGGAGAAATGGCTGTAAGTGCTGAATACTAGGCTGCTGATAAACTGCTACTATCGCTTGAATTCGGTTCAAGCGATAGCAGAGGTCAGTTGATGAGCCTTCTGTAGCTAGCCTTCTTCCCAGTTCGAATATTTCGTCAAACTAGGTACTTCATAATAGTTTCTCATTGACCGTAAAGACCTCTTACAGCAGAAATCCCTTGGGTTGCACCCCAGTTCCTGCTTCTCCGCGGTGCTATGCCCCGCTGCGCGCCCCCTTGAATCGAATCAAGTGGTCTTTGCTGTAGCTACTGAGGACTGAGCCAAGCCACTTCTCTGGTCAAGGACGGCTGAGAAGATGAGCTCGTGGTTTGGAGCTATTCCGGCCTGATCTCCGGAAGGTGGTTCTACCCCTTTGCAAGGCAATACCTTTTGTCCCTACTTTGCGAACTTCCACCATCTTCGTATGGTGAGGTTATGACTTTTCCAAAACAAGAGTTGATCGATGCTTTGCGGGAGACTGCCCAACGATTGGAGGATGGCGCCCCCTATGCTTGGACCCATATGGGGGCGTGTAATTGCGGGCATTTGGCACAAACCCTAACTGCGCTATCTGCCGCAGAGATTCATGCCATTGCTCTCGAAAAAGAGGGTGACTGGCATGATCAAGTTATAGAGCATTGTCCTACAAGTGGGTTGCCGATGGACTATCTGATCACGGAGTTGCTAGGTCAGGGCTTAACCCGAGACAACCTAGCCCATTTAGAGCGTTTATCGGACCCTGAGATCCTTCGCCAACTCCCGGTTCGGGAACGAAATCTATCATTTAGGGTACGTGCTGACGTGGTGAAGTATCTACGGGTGATGGCAAATTACTTGGAGCATCGCCTTGCAGAAGAGCTTCACCGAGTGACTCGTGAAGGGATGGTTCGTTCGTCAGTGAATATGTCTGTGATTGTCTGAACTGAAGACTGAGAGTCTAACCATAGATTTCCGACTTTCGGGCTATTCAATAACCAGAGATAGACCTTGTCTGATTGTAGCAACAAAGCTTCTAGTTCACCCTGCTTTCTTCAAACATCTCCAGATTGGTATACAGCAAAGACCACTTGAATTGATTTTGTAAGAATCAATAAGGGGTCGCGCAGCGGGGCGAAGCCCGGCGTAGAAGCAGGAACTTGGGTTCAACCCAAGTGGTTTCTGCTGTATATAGCAGAAACCGAGTGAGTAGGGGCTTAAGCTCTTGCGGCTATGCTCGGCTTTGTCGTACTGCGCTCTCATTTGAGAAGTTTGTTTGTAATCCGATAAGCGCAAATCAAGTGGTCTTTGCTGAATTGAAATCATGAGTATGAAAGCAGTCTCATCGTATGAGGGAGGGTTCCCACGACACGTGCAATGGGCGACTAAACTGCTAAGGTCAGCCTTATGAAGCATGTGGTTGTGCAAGGCGCTAGCCGGGGCGTGGGGTTAGGTCTGGTTCGGGCGTGCCTAGCGAGAGGAGATCGGGTTCACGCAACTTGCCGAACGCCATCTTTGGCTTCGAACTTACAGTCTTTGAAGAGGACATATGCTGAGCAACTGTTGATTCATCAACTGGATGTCACCCAGGAGACTACGATAGAGCAGGCGAGCTATGCTGTTCGGGCGGTTTCTCCGCAGATCCATCTTCATATTAACGCTTCTGGTTTGCTTCACCATCCAACGGTGAAGCCGGAACGACGATTAGAGGAGTTGTCTGCGGAGGCACTACTCAGACTATTTGCGGTCAACACCATTGGTCCTCTGTTGGTGATTAAGCATTTCTTACCATGTTTTCAGCACCACGAACGGTCAGTGGTTGCATCCTTGTCGGCCAGAGTGGGCAGTATCGGAGATAACCGGCGAGGAGGATGGTATGGCTATCGCGCCTCCAAAGCAGCTCTCAATCAAATGCATCGCAGCTTGGCGATTGAGCTCAGTCGGCGAGCGGTCCACACGATCTCGGTGACTCTCCATCCCGGCACTGTAGCCACCGATTTGACTATTCCATTTCGAAAGTCGGTGCCCCCTGATAAGCTATTCTCCGTCGAAAAATCGGTTGAGCTATTGCTGGGGGTTATGGATTCACTCACCTTGAGCGACCACGGAGGGTTTTTCGACTATGCGAGAAAACGTATCGAGTGGTAGCCAGATTCTGGTGATGTTTACTTTCTATACGCGAGGGGACGACTTGCCGGTCGCATAGCCTTCCAATACAGCAAGGGCCACTTGCTTTGATTCTGTAAGAATCAACAAGGAGCCCGCGCAGCGGGGCTATGCCCCGCGTAGAAGCAGGAGCTTGGGTTCAACCCAAGTGATTTCTGCTGTACAGTAGATATTGGCTGGATTGAATCCAAGTTTCTCCAGCTGTGCTCAATAAGGTCTGACTGTGCGGTTGGTTGCTAAGACTTTCGTGATAGTTTCTTGCTTAGCTCAGCAACCCGTCTGAGCCTTCGACTCTTTTTGAAGATACAGCAAAGACCACTTGAATTGATTCTGTAAGAATCAACAAGTGGCCGCGCAGTGGGGCATAGCCCGGCGTAGAAGCAGTCACTTGGGTTCAACCCAAGTGATTTCTGCTGTACGTAAAGTGCTGTACATACCTTAATATAAGAGTCTAAACTTCTGGCGGGGAGCAACATGATGTAATAGCGTCAATAAAGCCTTGGTCTATCCATCCTCAATACCACTCCTTGAAAAGGTTTTTCGCAGGCGGCTACACTGGGTTGGCTGACGCTGAGTAACTCCTTTAACTTGCGCCAAGTCCATGAATGTTATGACAAATGTACAACGCCTAGCAGTTGCCCAAAGGCCAGCTGTAAACAAAAATTTTGAGCCCAGTTTCGAACTAAGGAACGTTTATTGCTATCTGGTCGAGAATATCTGTATTGTCCTGAGTTTGGTCCTATTCATCCCGAACCAGGCGAAAGCAGAGGCAACCGCATCCGAAAACCAGCAAGGGATCTCAGGGGACTTCTGGTGGAGTCAGCCTTACCCTAAACCGTTTGATGCCAGTCGTCTCCGGCACCAACCAAGCTTTATCAGTGTCAAAGGCAAAGATTTTGTGGATCAGGCGGGTAAGCCTATTGTCTTCCAAGGGGTGAGCATAGCTGACCCCGACCGGCTTGAGAGTTTGGGGCACTGGAATCGAGAACTATTTGGGGTTGTCGCTAGCTGGGGCGCTAATGTGGTTCGGCTGCCCGTTCATCCGGTAGCTTATCGTAAGCGAGGTAAAAAAGCATACTTTAAGCTCCTTGATCAGGCAGTACACTGGGCTAACGAGCTGAGTCTCTACTTGATTATCGATTGGCACTCGATGGGCAACCTCGAGACTGAAATGTTTCAGCACCCTATGTACGAAACAACTCTTACGGAGACCTTTGCATTCTGGCGAAGCATAGCCTTTCGTTATAAGGGCATCTCGACCGTCGCTTTTTACGAGCTGTTCAATGAACCCACCCGGTCCAATGGAACCCTTGGACAAATAGACTGGAAAACTTGGAAAAAAATGATGGAAGAACTCATTTCCATTATCTATGCGCACGATGACAAGGTTATACCTTTGGTGGCCGGTTTCAACTGGGCGTATGAGTTGGAAGAGGTTGCCCGCGATCCAATCGAACAAGAAGGTATTGGATATGTTTCGCATCCTTATCCGCAAAAGGCAGAACGGCCGTATGATCCCAATTGGGATAAGGCATTTGGTTACGTTGCGGAGAAGTACCCGCTCATTATCACCGAAATGGGTTACATGAAAGCTGATGAACCAGGTGCTCATCGGCCTGCCATTGATGATGGTAGTTATGGTCCTCTTGTGACGGACTACCTGGCAAAGAAGGGAGCTTCGTGGGTAGCTTGGTGCTTCGATCCAGAGTGGTCACCGACGCTTATCAAAGATTGGAACTTTACGCCTACGATGTCCGGAGCGCATTTTAGGAAGATTATGCTACAACGAGATAAGGCAGACCCACAACCATAGAGTAAACAGCGGCGGGGTACAGAGGTGGTCTAAGAACGCCGGGCGAGGCCGTTTGGCGTAGCCCGGCCGCAACGGAATTGGCCTCTGCCTAAATACTTACTTCACGACCCAAGCCCAACACGTAGCCGCTAACGTCGTACAGCAGAAATCAATTGGGTTGAACCCAAGTTCCAGCTTCTACGCCGGGCTATGCCCCGCTGCGCGACCACTTATTGATTTTTATAGAATCAATTCAAGTGGTGTTTGCTGTATGGTGGTCAAGGTCGGCATCCCTCCGTTGATTCTGGCCTCGACGAAGTTACAGGGGAGAAGTCCAACAACCAAACGGTGGCTTGGATCGGTACTCGTGTGGTGTGTTCTAAGGTTTTTAAGGGGCATGTTGCCAAGCTTAGCGAGGAACTATCGCGATCGGCTGTCTTTGGAAGGCTGGGGATTGAGCTCTAGATCTAATAGTTATCCCAAGGTGGTTGATCGGAAAAGTGCTCAGACACTCGGTCGATGAATATTCGAACCGCCGCGGAAAGGTGTCGACTTGCCGGATATAGCACATAGATATGATCTCTTTTCGTTTCATACTTAGAAAGTAATGGGACAAGCATTCTGTTTGTTATCCGGCTACCTACGATAAAGCTGGGTAGATAGGTGACTCCTAGGCCAGCGATGGCTGCTTCACACACCACGTGGGCGTTATTGATCACTAAACCTTGTTTAGGTCGGTAGATCTCGATCCCTTGGGGGCCTTCGAACAACCATTGATTGTGTCGGGGATGTTTACCGATCAGGCACTTGTGGTCTGCCAAATCTGATGGTTGGGTAATCGGAGGGTGGCTAGCAATATATTCGGGGGATGCGCAAAGGAAGTAACGACAGGGTGCAAGCCGTTTGGCGATGAAGCTAGAGTCCTGAAATTCTCCGATGCGAATCGCCACATCAATATTTCCGGCAATGAGATCCAGATGGTGGTCGGTCAGAGTCAGCTCTACCTCCAATTGAGGATAGTCTTTGACAAACTCGAAGATTACCCGGTCGAACTGTTCGAGAGCAAATGCGAGACCGGTGGTAATGTGCAGTCGCCCACGAGGCCTTTGCTGTTTTTCGGCCATTGTATCCTCAAGCTCCTGAAGATCAGTGAGTATGCCACTACACCGTTCCAGATAAGCTTCGCCGGCGGTGGTTAGTTTCAGCTGACGAGTTGTGCGCTGCAGCAGCCTAACGCCTAGGTGCTCTTCCAGCTGGGCGACCTGACGGCTGATTCCGGTACTTGATATACGTAACTCTTTGGCGGCTGCCGAAAAACTCCCCAGCTTAGCCACGTGAGTGAAGGTATTCATACAGAGAAAACGATCCATAATCCCTTAATACGGGATTATGTTTCAGCCAACTTGTACGTAGTCAACAGCTCTGGGATGGGTACAGTGGGAATGCGAAAGCGAGACTAATGATGAAGATTCTAAGTGTTAACGCCAGCGCATCAAAAGATAATTCAGTGACTCGTATACTTAGCCAACGTTTGGTGAGGGGCATGGTTGAGCACCACGGAGCCTCCGTGATTGCGAGGGATACCCTGGACCTCCCACTGCTCAACCATGAGTTGCTGACGGCGGTTCGCGGCGAGCCGAACAGTTCCCAGAGTGAGATGCCCGTAACAATTGCTGACGAGCTGATTCAGGAGCTTAAAGATGCCGACGCGATAGTCATTGGCGCACCGATGTATAATTTTGCTATTCCTGCAGCGCTTAAGGCGTGGATCGATCTGGTTGCGCAGCCCAAAAAAACTTTTCGGTATACCGAAAGTGGTCCAGAGGGTTTGCTTCGAGATAAGCCGGTCTACGTGGTGGTTGCCACCGGCGGGGTGCGGCTCGAAAGTCCTGCCGACTTTGTGACCCCCTATCTACGGGCCTTCTTTGGCTTTCTTGGTCTCAACGAGGTGCGAGTTATTGCCGCAGAAGGGATGGCGAAAGACAGAGATGCGGGTATAGCAAAGGCGAATGCGACCATTGACGACGTGATTAAAGGCCGCTAGCCGATATCTGGGGCCCTGTGAGCTAAAGTTTTCTTATAACCTAACAATAGCCCGCCTTTGCTAGGGTGTGTCTTTAAACGCCGGCTGCAAAGATGCCTCCGTATCCGGCGTTTGTGAAGGTTCGGCCTCGGAGGGGGGTACTGGATGTAGGGAAACTTTATAGCACACCTGCGGCTTTAAGCACGGTGCTGAGCAGTGTAACAATGCCAGAGCCAATCCCCATAGTCGAGACTAAGGTGGTCAAGAGTTTTTCGTGACGAACATACCATGGGGACAGCCGTTGTGTTAGACGTTCGATGAGGCCCACGATTTCTATGAGCGCTGCTCGACGATCTCCAGGCTCCGACAATACTTCAAAGTCTTTCACCATGATCGCCAGTGATGTTCCTAAAAGACGCTCATCGAGTTGGCGACAACGGGCGAGTAGACCACCAATTTCGACTGCTAAGCTCGATGTCAGATCCGCTCTAGAACGGGCTCCAAAGAGCACTCCACGTGCCTTCTCGCCTGCTTCCGTACCCTTTGTTCCTAGCCATGCGCGAACATAGTCGCTGAGCTTGGGGCCGGCAATGATGAGCCCACTGCCGAGTAACAGCGATGGCCCAACCCACCAGTACCGGGCGAGGAGTTGGAAGTTTGTTAGCATTATCGTAAGTATTATCGATACTACTGCGATGCTGCCCAACTCAATAATAGGTATGGTCGCTCGCAGACTATCTGTGGCGGTGCCCGATATAGTACCTGAATTGAGATATATATCTGAGGTGAGACGCTCTCTGTGTGGCGCTGGATTCGGTGCTGAGTGTGGCTTAGAGTGAGCTCCGGAGGGGAGCTCACCGCGGGCTGGAGACGTTGATGCAGGACCCGGCTGCGGAGGAAAATCTGCAGATCGTGGATTGTTCTTCGGGGTGTCAGCGCTCGGTTTTGTCTCGAGTTGAAGATCTTCAACCTCGGGCTGTTGAACAAATGCTTGTAGAAGTTCAGTAGCGGAGGAAAATCGAAGAGCTGGATCTTTCTCCAAGCACCGCTGGATAATATATCTTGAGTTATCAGAGACCGAGGGAGATTCGGGTAAAATAACCGTCTCTACGAGAATACTATTTAGAATAGATACAAAACTGCCGCCGTTGTCATAGGGGAGCTGACCATATATAAGCTTAAACAGTAGCAGTCCAAGAGCATATATATCGGTCTGTACCGATTGCGGCTCACCCCGAATCTGCTCTGGGGTCATATATTTGGGCGTTCCGAAGATCTCTCCTGCTTTTGTTGTTTCGGTACTGGGCTCGAGAAGCCCAGCGGCGCCAAAGTCGGTAATGACTGGCTCAACCTGGGGGAGCGTCTCGCTGGTTGAGGGCCGAAGAATGATATTGGCGGGCTTAAGATCTCGATGAATCAGCCGTGCCCTGTGAACCTCTCGAAGCGAGCGCGTGAGCGCTTTAATAATGTTTCTAGCTCTGTCCTCCGGAAAGGCCCCTTGGACGTCTAGCGCTGACTCAAGACTTTCTCCAGCAATCCATTCTCGAGCCAGGTATGGTCTCCCATCCTGGGCAGTGCCGAAGTCATAAACTCTAGCAATACTTGGATTATGCAGACGTGAGAGGGCGTGAGCCTCCCGCTCAAATACGGCGCGGTCCTGCGGGCTGAGGTTGGGGCTGCCGACCTTGAGCGCAACCTGTCGCTGCAGCGTGACATCGATGGCTCTATATACGCAGCCGGATCCCCGGAGGCCTAGTTGCTCGTGTACGTGATAACGCCCCGCCAGCAAATCTCTCTCTGTTGGCATGCTCAAGCAGTTCCTTAGCATTCCTCGATCGCCGGGGTCAGCAGATTGTGCGCTTGAAGTTGCTCAACAGCTGGTCACGGTGAGAAAAGTAACTGCGTGGTGAATCCGGCCTTCTGTGCATCACAAGAGTTGTCAGGTCCGAAGAAGTCACACTGATGACTAGTGGGAGTTATCAAGAGTGATGTTCACCGTGCGAGTTTTAGGGCGTGCTCAAAGCCTCTGTAAAGCATTGCGGAGTTCAGCAATGTTTAAGATCATGGCGTCACCCAGAGGGCAGATAGTGGCGAGGGCACGATCCCTGTTTCCGCTGAAACCCGCGGCATGCTTGCCAATCTGAATGAAGACGACAAATTGCTCCGTTGTTGGCCGGATCTATCAGATCCGTTGATTGTTTTTTGTTACTTAGGTCATAGGGCGTTCATCCGAACTGCGAATGTGCGTAGCCATTGAGCTATCGACGGCAAGTTGAGCTTTCGACGGTAATAAAGTGTTTGAGTAGAGATGGAAAAGGGTGGGGCTCGAGATGATCCTGCCAATAATTAAGGCCTGTAGGAGAACTCAGGCTTCCTCCTATTTGAGGCACTCGTTGTTGGGGTGGAGCGGTTTGTGGTTGATGACTCCTTAGTCATCAACCACAAACCCTAGCTTTTCATCTCAGTTTGATGCGCGCACAAGGATCGTGTAGTCGAAGGGCCGTTGAGCTATCGACGGCAACAATAAGTTTGAGCAGAGACTAGATGGTGGGGGTCGAGAAGATCCTGCCAATTGGCTAGGTTTGTGGGAGAAGTCAGGAGCCCTCACTTACGAGGGCACCAATCGTTAGGAAGGATGGTCTGTAGTTAATGAAGACCTAGTAGTCGTCACCAACGACCGCGATCGCCACCGCGCCCTCGGGGCGGTCGTTCGTTCGCTTCGTTTACTCGGATGGTTCGACCATCAAGGTCAACGCCATCCATAGCTTCGGTGGCGCGTTGAGCATCCTCACTGTTGGCGAAGGTGACAAAGCCAAAACCACGGGAACGTCCCGTGTCGCGGTCAGTGATGACCTTGGCCTCGGTGACTTCACCGTGGGGGCTAAAGGCGTGGATCAGAGAGTCGTCGGTGGTGTTGAAGGAAAGGCCACCAACGAAAAGTTTGTTCGTCATGGATGAATCTCAGTGTCTCCCTTGCTCACACATGCAAGGGATGATTGCGTCTCGATTGAAATCGCGAGAAATGAATCGCTGGTCTTACTCGCCACGTCAAGGAAATAGGACGCCCTGAAAGTAACAAGAAGTAAAATCTGGGGGTAAATTTTCGATTTTGCTCTGAAAATATCATTTTATGAATGGGTGCTCATCCGCTTTTTGGACGCAGTCGTTCACGTTTTTATGTTGATGAGAGCTGTATCACCTTTTCTGTGGGACCGATTTACGCACTTTGCTGTCTACTTTTACCATCGGCGGAGTGGTGGAAAGGGGGGTGAATCAGTTTTTGTGTGTTACTGTGATCCTTTTTGCGGTGGTGCCTTACTACTTACTTGGTTTTGTCCCGAAAATATCTGGTGCGCCGAAGAATAGGGCGTGTCTTTGCACCGGCATGATCTGCGCTTGTCCATAATTGACGCAAATGTCGAGCGACCGAAGGTCGCCTCTCCTATAGGTGAGCTTCGTGGCTATAGGCGACCTTCGTCGGGGATTTTCGGTCCGCTAGCTCTTTTAGGTCGTGTCTTTACCCCTCCGTGGCCGCGCCGAGCCCTCACAAACGCGGGCTATGGCGTCATCTCCCCAGCCGAAGTTAAAAGACACGCTCTAGTATGACCTGATTGTTTTTTCTTGACCCAAGATCTGAGATTTGATCAATGTATTCCCTGCCAAAGCAACACCTCGGAATCGACCAATACTAGGGGCGGAGCTGGGGAGGTTTTCATAGATACTCTGCCATGGGTGTCTTCATCACGCCGCACCGAGAGCGCTTTGTTCCACCCTTTACTCGGAATACGGGGAACTGGCACCAATTCTATAGGGCCTCGCACAGGGTCTTTTTACTAAAAATGGCTCGGTACTCTGCTGCGAACAATGGATACCCAGAAACCTCAGGATAACACCGACCAGGCAATGCTAGCCTCCTTCCGAGACCGCAGATTCAGTTAGTCAGAGACTCCGCAATAGTTCTACGCCGATAGTCGTCCAGACCCGTACTGCGTGTTAGTCGGGGGTCTCCGCGTGAGAGACTGCCAGTGGACTGAATCTCCCTCACTGGTGTATCGGTGACCAATGGTTGCTTTTGTTGGCATCCGGTTGGCGTTTGGCTAGCAGCTGGTTGATTTAGCCCAGTGTGTAGCTATCGAGCCCGGCTTTTCGCGAAACGCTCTGACGACGAGGCGAGCGTACCTGGCGGTACGCGACCGAGGAGAGACTTCTCGTGGTCAGGACGTTTCACGGAAAGACCGGCCGATAGATGCGTGCAGGGCTAGATCAACCGGCTGCTGGGGCGTGTCTTTAAGCTCTGGACCGCGTTCTGACTTGTATCCTACGTTTGTGAGGTGTTGGTGGCTTCGCCCCCCCTTTCGGGCCCCTCGCCCCGTACTCTCCTACCGTGGCCGAGCCCTAACAAAAGCGGGCTACAGCGTCATCTCCCCAGCCGGAGTGTAAAGATACACCGTAGTCTGCGAGTTTGATAGATACTGTGGGGTTACGGATGCAGAAGTACAGAGGGGCGATATTGTCGATAAATAATTGTTATACAATTGGCTTTTTCTATACAATGTCTCTTTTTCTCCGGAAGCTCTTCCTTGAAACAGGACGGTCGGTTGCGTTTGGGCAACGGTC
Organism: Myxococcales bacterium; assembly: GCA_019634385.1. Classification (GTDB taxonomy): domain Bacteria; phylum Myxococcota; class Kuafuiibacteriia; order Kuafuiibacteriales; family Kuafuiibacteriaceae; genus JAHQVK01. Next base: position 22,382 of record JAHQVK010000254.1, read on the forward strand.
AGATCTATCGGAGTGCAGCGAAGTCCTAAGGACTCTATATAGTGGGTACTCATGGTCACACAAATCGAGCGAGGCCGATGGCCTATCCGCGGATCGCGGTGCGGTCTAATGGCTATTCTTCTCGGACTTGGAGGACAGGCCTCCGCCGACGAAGTGGAAAGCTCAGTCCGCGATTCGGGGCAACTTGACCCGAAGAGAACAGAGGTTGGCGTGATTCCCGCTATAAACTATAACTCAGATTTTGGTCTGGGTCTTGGTGTCTACGCGGTGATGGCCAAGTTCTCACCGGACCGCCGCCCGTATGCTTGGCGTCTCACTGGCCTCACCTACGCGACCCTCAAAACCCAAGATGGCGAGTGGAGTGTGCCCATTCAGGCCCATCGGCTCCAAGCGGACATTCCTCAATTCATTGATGACCGGCTTCGATTGTCGGGGTCGCTGGCTTTCTACAGGATAACAAATGCTGGCTACTATGGGCTCGGTAACCGCTCGGAGGAGGTGGCGCCACCTCCGTTTGATGAAAACCGTTTCTTCGAATATGAGCGAACGTATCCACTATTGGAAGTCACCCTGAGGACCCAACTTATTGATCATCCGGTTGTGGTGGGTAAGCAACGGCTTGAGTTTTTTGTGGGTAGTCGGCTTTCGTATAATGACCTCTTTGTTCCCCTAGAAAGTGCCTTGGCCGAAGATCTACGGGTTAGCGTTGGCAGTGGCGCGGACGCTGAGCTGTTGACTGATCTTCTTCAGGGTACCGATGATCATTGGTTGTGGATGTTACACACTGGATTGCTACTCGATACCCGGGATCACGAGTTTGTTCCCAGCCGAGGCACATTCACCGAACTATCCATCCGAGCTTCACCGGGTGTCGACCAAAATCTATCTTATGTTGGGTTTAGCTTTCTATCCGCATGGTTTTTTTCACTCGTCCCTGACCGATTTGTTCTTGCAACCCACGTGGCTGCGGACGCGTTGGTGGGTAGTGTACCGCTGTACGAGCTGAGTGTGTTGGGGGCATTCAATCCCCGCGGTGCCCCGGGTGGGAGTACGGCGGTTCGAGGGGTCGTCCAGCAGCGCTACGCGGGAAAGATCAAGGTTTTGGGTAATTTCGAGTTTAGAGCCCGCCTGCTCCCTTTTCGATTTTTGGGACAGTCTCTAAACCTTGGAGCCCTCGCCTTTGTTGATACTGGGAGAGTTTGGGCAGATCCCCAACCGTTGACCCTCCGTGACCGCCGTCTTGATGGCCCCTTCTTTGAATTTCTACTGGGGGTGGGAGGAGGTTTGCGTCTTCAGTGGGGTCAGACCTTTCTCATCCGTGCAGACTACGCTTACTCCCCCACCGAAGCCACAACCGGCCTGTATATCGACATTGGCCACATCTTTTGAAAACCAGCATGACTCAAGCCGGTGATGTCTAGGATATGACCCGAAGGCGCTCGCGGTCCACGCGATTCATTTGGGTGCGAAGCTCTGTACCGTTGAGTTCACACATTGGCACCATTTTATCTTCTACCGGGACTCGAAACGAGCATGCCTGGAGCCGAGCTTGGCCTTCGGGCGTGTCAAGCTGGTCAGCACTCATGAAGTCATGCACGACGACCACGAGGGGTTTGACGAAGAACGGGCGTCTCGATATGGCGGCACGCGCGAGTCGAGGCAACCACGCTCGTTCTTGGGCCAATCGGCCAAGGGCGTAGGCGGGGATATCCATCAAGAATCGTGGTTGGCGTATAAGACGACCGACAATTTCCGCTAAGAGTTGAGATGTATCTTCGCCATTCGGCGAGAATCCTCCGAAGCCATCCTGAAGAAGACCCTGCAGGAAGGCCGTGTCGTGGGCTTCACCTTCGCGAGCTACATCCATCACGTGATGCTCTTCGGTACCGTCCGCGTTCCGAAACGCTATTGCGAAACTCAGACTGACCGAGTTGCAATCGGGGTGACCGAACTTAAAGGGTTGATGGTTGATGTTGGTTCCAAGCCCAGCACGGATCTGTGACCATAGTGCTTGCCGTCGATCGGTCTGTGAGTTGGTTCTCGTTCGTCCAACGGCGGCGGTAGGTTGAAGGCTGAGCATCCGAAATGCATCTGCATTCCGGAGCATCCATGCGAGTACTTCCGGTACGTCTTGGAAGTTGTTTTCAGTAACTGTAAATGTATGAGCAGCGTGCAGTGTTTTACCGGTGCGGTGACGGGTTTCCCGAATAAGACGGGCAAAGGCGTCGCGAATCCAGTGGATATCTTGCTCACGGTCATTGGCCTTCAGGCCAAGTCGACCCTTTTGGGTGGTGTCGATGTGGATAGCGACCTTCTGGAGCCCGCCCTCAACAACCAGTCGCTCGAGATAGTTGGGGTCCTTAAGAAGGACCTGCCCGTTGGTCATGAGCATTGGGGATAGCTCAAGCTCGCGGCAGTACTGCACGAGTTCAATAAGATCTTCAACCGGTAGCAAAGTGACCTCGCCCGCGGTGAGTTGTGTGTTCCCCCATGGACCCAGATGGGCTCGGATCTGTCTAAGTTGTGCCTTAATTTCTGGCAGTGGAAGGGGAGGCACCTGATTGGCTTCATCGGAGAGATAGCAGGCCGTGCAATTAAAGTTGCAGGCTTCCATGATCCCGTAGGTGGCGGCACAGCCGGTCCCATGTCGACCAAGAACCTGATCCGAGGTGCGGAGGGACTCAGGAAGAGAGGCCCAAATGGCGTTGAGGGCAGTGCGTTTCTCGGTTCGCTCTGGCGTACGGAGGGTCTGGAAAAATGGCTTCCAGCGGGATACATCTAACATGGGGGGAAACTCGGCTCCGGTAAAAGCTTTGGTTTATTCATATCAGGTGATCACACCGATACCAAAAAGACGAGTCTAGTGACAGCCGTCCGCACTACGGAAGCAAGGACTTGGGTTGAACCCAAGTCCTTGCTTCTACGCTCGACTAGGCCTCGCTGCGCGTGAATGTGAGCTCAGCTAGATGCTCATTTGCTGTAAAGGTTGCTAGGTCGTGTCTTTACCCTCCGGACCGCTTTCTGACTTGTTTCCAGTGCTTTGAGGGTTCGGTAGGCTTCGGCCCCCTTTCGGGCCCCTCGGCCTGGTATATCCAGTACCGTTGCTCCGTGGCCAAGCCTTCACAAACTCGGGCTACGGCGTCACCTCCGCAGCCGGAGTGTAGAGAGACGCCCTCGCAGGCGGTTGGAAAAGGGAGCTACGCGCCTCGCTTGGTCTTTTGGCGTGGAACACCTGGAACGCCTTTGGCTCCCTTCGGTGATCACGCCGGGTATGCTCCGCGTCATCAGATTGTTCCACGGTAAATACCGATGCCAATCACGCAACGCATTTTCGATAATTGGCCAGATCGTCTTGCAAAACTCGGCCAAGGTCTTTTGGTTGTCCCTAAATATCCGGTCACTTGCGTTCATCCTCAGGCCTTCTCCGTCCACCGGCTGCCATTCGTCTTTCTCCGGAGCTGAACATGCACGGAGTAGGTCGTGTCTTTACCCTCCGGACCGCGTTCTGACGTGTATCCTGCGTTTGTGATGGGTCGATGGCTCCGCCACCCTTTTGGGCCCCTCTGCCCAGTACATCTAGTACCCTCCCTCCGGGGCGGAGCCCTCACAAACTCGGGCTACGGCGTCATCTCCGCAGCCGGAGTGTAAAGACACGCCCTAGCTAGTGGTTCTTGGCGATAGTTCCTTGCCGAGTTCAGCAGCGGGGGCTGTTTTTGGCGTTTTGGCTCTACGGTTGGGCGTTGAGCGACCAATCGTAGGGAAGATAGCGAAGCTGTGCGTCTGTCGGCAGGTCATCCCGCCCCCATTTACGACAGAAGGCTATGGCTCCGCCTTCCTCACTAAAGTCTTTTGCATACCATTCAAAGATTTGGGATACGAAGACCGAGCCGTCTCGGATTTGAACCTTGGTTGGGTCTGCGCAGAAGGTTTTGGTCTCTCGGGCTAGCTGTGTTTCGAGACGGAGCGGATCAAAGGCCTCTGGCGGCAGCTTGGGACAGCCTACTGAAGCGCAGTTGAGTGCAAAGTGGATCCGTGGCTCTTTAAACTCTTCACGAATGATGTTGTTTTCGACCGCGTAAAGTGAGTGCGCTTTTCCACCAAACACATACTTAGTGAAGTAAAAAAACTTTGCTTTGTTGTCATGAACCGACTGTAGTTTCGGGTTTGTGACCACCGCATAGATCACGTAGGCGTTGTAGCTGTTGATCCAGTAGGTCAGGACGTCTGTCTCACCCGGAAATAACCCTGGATGGCTCTTTGGGGAAAAGCGGGCAACAGCATTGAGGTAGCGCAAGAGAGCTCCCTGGTCTTGACGCAAGCTTTTATAGTCCACTCGCCCCTCGCTATCTACGAGACCAGCGAGGGCATCGTCCAGAACTTGATGAGGGAAAGTGGTGGGGGTAGGGCGAGCTAAGGGCGCGTCGATCTTTGGGAGGCGGGCGGTTGAGAAACAGCCGATGGAAGAAAACATAAGTGCGGTGGATCCGAGACGCAGGACGGAGCGCATAACAACAGACGAATGCATGGGGAGGGACGAAGTAGGCCTGGACTCGGTGGGTGATGCAAGCCTGGTTGAGCTCACGAATACCTGTGGGTAAGCGGTATTCGTTGGGCAGAAGGTGAACAAAAGATCGGGCGATTTGGTCCATGGCACGCGGAATTAGCAGATAAGGGTTTTGGATGCTTGTTACGCCCAGGTGGTAGTTGACCGTTGGCTGGATCAGGCAAAGGACTCCCTCCAGAGCTATGATCTCTACTCGCCTTAGCAGAACTCGTAAACCTAACGGTTACTCGATAGTGCCCGAGTTGCTCATGATGTGTGCAATCCTGGGTTCTACGACTGGCTGTGACTCGGACGATGTTGATGATATCGTTGACGATATTGTTGATGTGGTGAGCCCCTTTGACAACTCCGCGATGGGTGTTTCGTATCCTACCGGTTTTCAGGATTGGACAGTAATTGGGATGACTCGCCGTCCCAGCGATACGCAGATGCGGGTGGTTGTTGGTAACACTACGGCGGCGGAGGCGGCCCGAGGAGGGCGGCCCGAATCTTGGCCCGATGGGTCGATCTTGGTGGATATTGTGTGGTCTGAAATCGTTAATCCGAGCTCGGTGGACACGATAGGACCCAATGAATTTACGACGATTGCTGTGATGGAAAAAGGCAGCGCTAAGTGGGCGGAAACGGGAGGCTGGGGTTATGGCTTTTGGTCCGCAAGTGAAGGTTTGGCACCTTCGGGCAAGCTCGTCGACCCAAATGCTGCCGATGATACTACCACTTGCTTTGGCTGCCACAACGTTCGCGTTCCCGATAAGGATTTTGTGTTTACGGAACCACTTGTTTTCCCGACGGATGCTCAAATAGCAAGCGCTCCGGTTGCCAACAATGGCACCGTCTTGCCGACAGGGGTTCTTGGATGGCGCTTGTTAGGCGTGCACTATCGGAATGAAAACCAAGAGATGCGTCTTATCCTTGGTAACGACATTGCGGTGGATGCTTGGCGTGCGGGTACAGTCGATCCAACTTGGCCGGACGGCACCAAGCTGGCTGATATTGTGTTTGCAAGTACAGCCCTTGCGACGACGGATACCCCCAATGAAACCGATATGGCGTCACCAGGTGATTTCAAAGTGCTTGCATTCATGGAGCGGGGTACAAACTTTGCTGATACGGATGACTGGAGCTATGTCGCCTGGGGGTTGGATGATGCAGGTATGATGGAGAAGAGGGCGGAGTCTGTGCCTGAAGATGCCACGGATATGATGACCTGCTATGGATGCCACAAGCTTACTGTAACAGAGAAAGATTTCGTATTTACCCAGCCTGGTAAACTTCCTGGTAAGCCACCTCCGAATCTACCCTGAGTTTTGTTATTGGGGTACAACGATTGTGAAGTGCCGGGTTTGATTGAATGTTCAGACTCGGAGGAAGCTTAGATATAGCGAGCTGAGTGAGAGCCCGTCGATAGTAGGAGGATCGCTTGTCACTGGGTATTCAGCCTAATCAAGGACGAGCCATCGACCCCATCCGACATTGCAAAGATGCCCAAATCTACCGGAGTGCTTGGTCGCTCACGGTGAGATCTTCGGGATGATAGATAGCGATAAGTGTCTCGTTTGTTGATTCTGTAAGAATCAACAAGTGGTCGCGCAGCGGGGCATAGCCCGGCGCATAAGCAGGAACTTGGGTTCAACCCAAGTGATATCTGCTGTACAGCCGGTTGGCCATGTCACTACTCCATAAGCACAAGGCGTACCGGTCCGATGAGGCCTGATGGCCTCAAGATATCATTAGCCTCGTACGGTGCAATCGGAGTAAATGTGTGTGCAATTGCGCCTCGTTGACGATCGCCGATCAGTCTGTTGCGCCAATAGTTGGCAACTTCAATCTTAATGGTATTTGGGCCCAGATGTAAGTGCCCGTCCACATCTATTCGAGCGGGTGACCACCATACGACTCCTAAGTTATGTCCGTTGATGGTTACCCGAGCCATTTCTCCCACCTGACCCAGATCTAATGTGACGTGCGCTGGTGGTGTGTCCAACATCTCGAGCTGAGTGCGGTAAACGGCGCGACCGGAGTAGTAACGCACCGCCGGGTGAGGATGTTTGGTCCATGACTTCAGCGAATCGAAGGTTATATTTTTGGGCGCGTTTATGTCGTCGATAAAGGTAATCGACCAAGGCCCAGTAAGGGTTGCTATGTCTCCAGCTGGTTGAGGAGCTGGGGGTGCCGGTTGGCTGAGCGTCTTTCTTCGCACTACAAAGATTGAGCTATAGCCGGGGATGTTAATCTTTGTGCGCTGTCCTCCGAACACGGTCTTGGTGGGGAGGGCTGCTTTTTGGCCAGTAGTTGCATCCCATAGTTCGGTGACTGCTGACCGGGGAGCGTTGCTCGCGCGGAGGGTCACTATTCCCTCAAAAGGTGTTGGCTTGGGGTTCGACAGAAAATAGATCTCGCCCCCCTCAATGCGGCGATGGGTCCAGTGAAGAGGGCCGCCCTCCACACGAACATCCGGGCTTATGCCGTGTGCTACCAATACGTTTACAATGGAGCTGCCTACCTTCACCAGGCCGTGGCCGTTTGGCTGCCAGAGAGTGTTTACAAGTGAGGAAAACTGCTTTCCGTTAGCTTTGAGTTCTATCGGACCACGGGGAGGTCCCCCCACGACCAATGCACCGGCTTTTGCGAGGGCCTTGAGGTTGGTCAATGTTTCGATGCTCATCCGTGCCAAGCCAGGTTGCAGCTGAAGGGCGCGGTAGTGGGCGCCTCCGGGGGTGGTTATCACTCCGTTGTGTACCGCTAATTCGGCCAGGGTCTCGCGGTCGATGAAGTCTATGTCATAACCGGGAGGACGAAGAGATTGATCGTAGGGAGGGGCTGCGGCGGCATCTTCGCCGTAGAACACGGCTAGGTCTCGTACCGGGGTGCCCTGCTGCAGTAGAAATGAGCACCTTGATATATAGGATACCCAGCCGTTGGCTAATTCTGCCCACGCTTCATTACGGGTGAAGTGCTGACCGTATTGACGTAGGGTCATGCCTGGGCGGAGGTTGTCCACAAACGGTTGATGGGTTGAGGTGTGCATCACCACCCGAGTCACGCCCTCAGTGAAGAACCGGTCCACCATGCGGCGCCATTCACGAGGTCCGGTGGACCATGGTACCTCCCCCCGGGAGGTCAGGGATTCAGCGGCCACGATCGGTATGCCTCGGATACTTGCCGCTGAAGAAGCCTCACGAATATCGGCCAGGTTCTCGGTGAGTGGTTCGCTACCCTCCGGCCAATACCAGAACTCCCCCATCGGAATCTCTACCCGCCGCTTGGCCTGTACTCCGTCAGCAGTTGTGGGAATATTGGTGCCAGGCGCTTCCCCATAGTAAGTCATCCCGCGCGCGGACAGGACCTTCTGAAGGACTCCATAGTGGTTGTCAGCGATAAGATCAGCGATCGTACGTCGCCAGTCAGCGAGAAAACGTTCAGATGCATCCATACTTTGTATGACTCGACCAGCGAGAACCGGAAACCAAGGCTGAGGATCATATCCGCGACGACGGACAAACTCGGTGCGCAGTTGGGGACTCCAATTCAGTGCACCAGCCTCCCAGCTATCCGTGATAGCCATGTCAACCTGACCGCGTGGGCCAGCGGCTGCGAGGAGGCGATCATAGAACGTTTCGGCAAAGGTTTGGACCGCACTAGCGCTGAGCTTGTCGACTTCAAAGCCGCGGCTCTCTGGTGTGGCCGGTACCACGTGGCGCCCGGTCAAGGACCAGCCGAACCACATCACCACCCATTGGCCATCTGGCGGGCGCCATGAAAGGATACCGTCCGACGTCACCCAGTGGGTGATGTCGGTGATGGTTTCGGAGTCGATCGCGAAGCCGGCGGGCACCTCTTTGGAACGTTCTGATTCGTAGTTAGCCAACGTTCCGAATGACGCCTTCTCCTGATAACGGTGCACACGGGCCCCATGGTCGAATCGGGCCTCGCGCACCCTAAGAGGGGCGGTCTGGTGCTCAAATACCAACCGCCAGTTGGTAGATGGAGCACCTGACAATGCGTATGTTCGCGCCGGCGCCCCGTGCTGCGCGGGTCCGGGCAGTTTTGCCCGTATTACCCCGTATTCATCTTCGAGGTGGCCTACAGGGACGTCGTTGTCCACCGACACGGTGAATGCTCGTGGTGCTATTGGTTCGGAGAACGCGTAGGTGATCACCACTTGCCCTTGGTCATTGGGAGCGGCCGTGGTCGCTTCGGCATAGCTGTGGTTGTGGAGAAGGTCCTGGTCCTTAACCCCTTGAACGGAAAGCTTAGATCGCTGTTCACTCTGGAGGGCTATTGCTTCCGCCGGCGGTAAGCGGTAGGCGAGCACCGCAATGTTGCCAGCCGCGGTTGGTTTTGCATCGCGCGCGCTTGCCGGATAGTCTTGAAACCGTCCATTAATCGCAGGCGGTGGCGGAAGCACCACCGTCTGATCTCGCGGACGAACTATGGTTGTGCTCCAGACGACCTTTTTCATCGCGTGCGCAGGATGTACGTCTGGGCCACCACTCACGCTCCAGCCCCCACTAGATTGCATGCCGAAACTTAGTCCAAGACGAGCGGCCTCTTCAGCGGTGACGCGGATAGCGTTCTTCCACCGAGTTGTGCCGTACCCTACGCGCTTGGCCACATATTGGGGAATGGGCGGGGAGCCGAACGCAATCTCCATTAGAAAGACCCCGCCCATCCCAACCTGCTTCATCCAGGCGAAATCGTGACGAATGCCTTCTTCGGTCACGTTTCCGTTCACCCACTGCCAGAATGCTAGGGGACGGGCCGCGGGAGGAGGGTGGCGAAAGCCGGCCACCAACGGGTCGCTATCTTGGGCGCGTGCGTATGAACCTAGCAGGGTGATCACCGCAAAAATAACCCCCGACCATATCGGTCTCGGACGATAAGGAACGACGAAGGTCATGGTGGACTCGGTTGCGCTCATTTTACTTGGGTGTGTACATACAGTAGAAGCCGACTGGATTGCACCCAACCGTACACTCCGTTTGGTTAACTTCGCTGCATAGCTCTTTAACGCCTTATGGATATAGGCTTCTGACTGGACACGCTGAGGTCACTTTACTTGGTGTAAAGTTATGTAAACGTAAACCGATTTGTCATTGTGGCTGTTTCCGCGCTACTAACAGCCGGTTGATTTGGCCATGAGCGTAGCTATCGAGCCAGGCTTTTCGTGAGACGCTCTGACGACGAGGCGAGTGTACCTGGCGGTACGTGACCGAGGAGAGACTTCTAGCAGGCCATCGGCAAAGTGGGCTGGGTGATCCGGGAAGTATCTTTTCCGTGGAACGCTCTGGATGAAGAGGTCGCATACCGGGCGTATGCAACCGATGAAAGGCGAAGCCGGTCCAGACGTTCCCCGGAAAAAGGACCCGCGAAGCGCCTAACTCACTTTGCCGATGGCCTGCTAGTGGTCAGGACCTTTCATGGAAAGACCGGCCGATAGATGCGTGCAGGGCTAGATCAACCGGCTGTTAAGCCCTTGTGGTAGAGCCCTAATCGGTGACAGCAAAATGGGCTTGCGTTGAGCATCTAGCTCAGCTCACAAATGCGTAGCGAGGTCCGGCTGAGCCTAGAAGCAGGAACTTGGGTTCAACTCAAGTGACCTGTTGTATAGTTCGCCTTAAAGATAGAGTAAATCTTCAGCGTTGCGTTCTCGCAGTGAGCCATTTGTTCTCGGATAGAGCAAAGACCCCTTGAATTGATTCTGTAAGAATCAACAAGTGGTCGTGCAGGGGGGCACAGCCCGGCGTAGAAGCAGGAGCTTGGGTTTAACCCAAGTGATTTCTGCGGTAAGTCATCAAACTGGCGCTCAGATTTGCGAAATGATCTCTGAAAAATAGTTATCCACCAATGTTAAGGCACGTCTTGCTAGTCAGATGATTCGCTCAAGCAATCGATCATTTCGTCAAATGTTTCGAAGATAAATATTGACCCATCATATGGCTCGTTATGAGGGAGTAAGCTTAGCTGACCAGAATTCCGTTCAATGCACAGTAGCTCACCTTTAGTTCCTAGGCCTATGGGCAAAAAACTATTCGGAATCGAGTCCTTTTCAACAACAAGTCTTTCCTGTTGTCGAAGGATCCTGCTTTCAATTTCATCTGCTGAAAAGAGCATCTGTATCTCGTGCTCTAAGTCATCATCTATAAAGAAATTGTCAATATGTAAGCGGCCGCCATTGACCGAGAGCAAGAATTGACCCAGCCCCCCGTTCCATGTTGTGTCGCTGACCAGTTGTTGAATCCTTATTAGCGTCTGCTCCTTCGGATCCGGTGTGTCCGAGATATCAAACTTGAGGCCTCGATATATACTGCTTCTGACCATTTTTTCCTCGCTTGGGCGCGAATGTGAACATAGACTTGGTCGGTGTATATTTATGGTTATAGAGATGTTAAAACACCCTCCAGCATGAGATTGTGTACATTTTACGAACGCAAACCTTAGCAGCCTGTTGATCTAGCTCAGCACGCATCTATCATCCGTTCTTTCCGTCAAAGGTCCTGACCACGAGAAGTCTCTCCTAGCAGCCTGTTGATCTAGCCCTGCAGGCATCTATCGGCCGGTCTTTCCGTGAAACATCCTGACCACAAGAAGTCTCTCCTCGGTCGCGTACCGCCAGGTACGCTCGCCTCGTCGTCAGAACGTTTCACGAAAAGCC